>JAFEBU010000044.1 GCA_018242505.1 Pseudomonadota bacterium | reverse complement strand
GGCCGGCGTCATTGCCGACCGCCTTCTTTACCGCCCCGAAGGCAGTGATTCCCGAGCAGGCATAGAGACAGGCGAGTTCGGTTGGCAGATTGCCGTAAGGATAGAGATACTTGGCGTGCGGCACGAGCACATGGTCGGCGTACCCGCCGTCATCGTTGACGCCGAGCGCCCGTGGCGTCGGGCAAAGGTTTTCGGAGCCGTTCTGGCAATACCAGCATTTGCCGCAGCCGATCCAGGGATAGACCACCGCCTTGTCGCCGACCTTGGCGCCCTTGGCGTCCGGCCCCAACGCCTCGACGACGCCGACGATCTCGTGGCCCATGATGCGCGGCGGGTTCATGGTCTTGGCGGTCGAGTATTTGTTACCGCCGCCCATGTCGAAGTAGCCTTCCCACAGATGCACGTCGCTGTGGCAGACGCCTGCGGCCGTGATGCGCACCAGCACCTCCGTTCCCTGCGGAACAGGGGTCGGCTCCTCGACGCGCTGCAGTGGCTGGCCGAATTCGACGACCTTGTAACTCTTCATGGGTCAGCTCCCTTACCTTTGGCTGAGCAAGCATAAAGCATCCTCAGGTCTTTTGTGCTAGGAGTTCGCCACCGACACATCGCCATGACCGGCAGCGCTTGCTGGGGATCACCTTCGCCCGCAACCCGCAGATTCTGCTGCGGGGCGAGCCGGCGGCCAGTGTGCTTGAGGCGGAGTGCCGCGACATCCTGATGCCGTTGTCGCACTGCCGACGGATGTGTCGGTGCTGCTGACCGACCACGACATACACCTGATGTTCTGCTTCGCGAAGCGCATCTCCGCCCTGGTCGACGGTGGCCTGTTGGTCGAGGGAGCCGGCAACCATCATCTTCGAGCAGCACGCGCGTAGGATCCCGCCCGTCACCGACCGCGCCGTTGTTCTCGAACGCGGCTGGATCGTGTTCGAAGCCTCCGAACATCGCTGCTCGCCGATACGGCGCCGCTCGAGCGTTTCATCGGAGTCACTGCGCGGTAATTTTGTAAATCTCGACAAGTTTCGAAAATTTCGAAAAAACCGTTTACAGCTCCCAACCGTTATCCCACCATCCGGGTAACGGTGCCGAGGGGAATACAGCGGTGCCGACGGGAGGAAGCGATGATCGAGCAAATCGGGGCCTGGCGCCGCCGTCGTGTATTGACCGGCATGGCGGCGGGAACGGCGGTCCTTGCGGCGCCGGCGCTGCTGCGCGCCGCGCCGTCGGGCAAGCCGGTGAAGGTGGGCGGCACGCTGTCGCTGACCGGGTTCCTCGCCCAGACCGCAGGGATCCACAGGATCGCGGCCGAGATCATGGTCGAAGAGATCAATAGCCGGAACGGCTTCCTCGGCCGTCCGGTCGAGTATGTTCTGCTCGATGACCAGTCCAAGCCGGAAATGGCGCGCAGCCTTTACGAAAAGCTGATCACCGTCGACAAGGTCGACCTGATCCAGGGTCCCTATGCGACGGCGCCGATCCTGGCGGCGATGGGCGTGGCCCAGCGTTACGGCAAGGTCATGATCCAGAGCAGTATGGGCATCCCCAAGCTGCAGACCTACGATCGAGCCTTTCCGGCGACGCCGTTCGGCCCGGAGCCGGACAAGACCTATCCCAACGTCATTCTTGACGCGATGGCGAGCATACCGACGCCGCCCAAGACGATCGTCGTCCTGACCAGCAAGTTCCCGTCAGCTCAGTTCATGGCCAAGGGCATGCAGAAGGAAGCCGAGGCGCGCGGCGTCAAGGTAATGCTCTATCTCGAATACGAGTCGGGCAACCACGACTTCGGTGCGATCGCGGCTCGCGTGAAGGAGGCCAATCCGGATTTCCTGTGGGTGGGGTCGCTGGGCCTCGAGAGCAATCTCCTGCTCGAGGCGCTACGCAAGCTCGACTACGCGCCAAAGAACCACTTTCATCTCTATCCGGCACCGGGGCCGCTTGCCTTGTCACCCGATGGCGATCGCGCCCTTTGCTCGACCTTCCTCGAACCCGACGAGCCGTTCATGTCGCGCCCCGGCATGAAACGCTATGCCGCCGAGTTCAAGGAGCGGGCGACCAAGGCCAACCTGCCGTACACGACTATCGACGCCCAGGCCTGCGGCATGATTTCGGAATGGCAGATGCTCGAAGCCGCGGTGAATGGAGCGGTCAGCCTGGACGATGCCAAGATCGCAACCTGGCTCAAGACGCACAAGGTCGACACGGTACTCGGCCATCTGCGGTTCGACGGCCCATACAATCACGGCGACGCCTCGCAGATGATCAAGCAGGTGCAGCACAAGGAATGGAAGGTTGTCTGGCCGAAGGAATTCGCCGCACCCGGCGTCAAGCTGATTGCTTCCTAGGCGCCGATGCCGAGCGCCACGCTTCTCGGCCAGGCGTTGATCTCGGGGGTGTTGGCGGGCGGCATGTATGGGCTGCTCGCCATGGGCCTCAGCCTGAGCTGGGGCCTGCTGCGGCTGGTCAACCTGAGCCACTTCGCGCTCGCGTTCCTCGCGGCCTATATCGTGTACGAGCTGGGCACGACCTGGCACGTGGCGCCGTGGTGGTCGGCGGCGCTGGTGGTGCCGGCGATGTTCGGCATCGGCGCAGCCCAGCATTGGCTGTTCGATCGATTCAGGGTCAACGAGCTTGCCTCGCTGCTGATCACCTTCAGCGTCGCCGTCATCCTCGAAGCCGGCATCCAGCTCTACTGGACGGCCGACTTCCGACGTTACGAGACACCCTATTCCACACTCTCGATCAAAGCCGGTCCGTTCTTCATCCCCGTGCTCGAACTCGCGCTCTGCCTGGTGGCGGGCACGTTGGCGTGGGGAACCTGGCTGTGGCTGCGCAGGACCTTCGTCGGCAAGGCATTGCGGGCGAGTGCCGAGGACGCCGACATCGCTGCAGCCTACGGCGTCAACCACAAGCAACTTGCCTATCTTTTGTCGGGCATCGGTGCAGCCTATGCCGGCATCGCGGGCACCTTCATTGCGCTGATCGCGACCCTGGCACCGGCCGAGATCTGGACCTGGCTGGGCGTGGTGTTCGCGGTGGTGATCATCGGCCGGCTCGGCAATCCCCTGGGGGCATTGTTGGCCGGCATGCTGATCGGGGCTTCTCAGTCGGTCGCGATGGCGATCTTCAGTCCGGCCTGGGCACCGGTCGTTTCGTTCTCGATACTGATCGTGGTCCTGCTGTGGGATCCGGAATGGCTATGAAGGTCGCCCGCGATCTCCCCCGCCTTGTGGCGGCACTTGCCGTAGGCGCCTTCGCTCTTCTGCCGACGGCCGGCCTGCCGGCTTTCTACGATTCCTTCCTCTATCTCGTCCTCTTCTGGGTATCGCTGGCCACGAGCTGGGCGCTGCTGAGCGGTTTCGCCGGCTACTTCAGCCTGGGCCATGCCGCTTTCTTCGGCGTCGGCCTCTACACCACCGCGGTGATGGCGACGAAGTTCGACGTGCCGTTCCTGCTGACATTGCCTGCCGCCGCGATCCTTCCGGCGCTGCTGGCGGTCGTCATCGGCGCCATCGTTTTCCGACTGCGTCGGCTCCGCGGCGAACTGTTCGCTCTGCTGACGCTCGCCGTCACCTTCGTCATCGCCACCATTGTTCTCAACACGCCCATCGACGGCGGTGGCGGCATCTTCATGAGCGCGGTTCCGCTGCCGTCGTTGATGCCGACGCCAACCGGCACGTTCTATCTTCTGGCCTTCGTGATCTGCGTGACCACGCTCGCCATTGCCTGGAAGGTGAGCCATTCGCGGCTTGGCATGGGTCTGTTCGCGATCCATGACGACGAGGACGTGGCGGAGGCGAAGGGCGTGCCGACCTTCCGCTACAAGCTCGCGGCCTTCGCCTTGTCGGCCGGCATCGCCGGGATCGTTGGCGGCGTGCATGCGATGTTCGTCGGCTTCATTACCGTCGCCGGCACGTTCGAGCTCACCGTGCCACTCTACGTCGTGCTGATGAGCGTGCTGGGTGGGTCGCGCAGCTGGTTTGGGCCGGCGGTCGGCGCTGTCGTCATCACCACGCTTCTCAATTCGTTCAATAGCGGCGACCAGGCAATGCTGGGGCGCGCGTTCGTGGGCTTCATCCTGATCGTTGCCATTCTCTGGCTGCCCGATGGCGTCGTGCCGGCCGTTCGCAAGTGGCTGAAGCGCAGGCCCACAGGGGCAGCCCGGGCGGGCGCGGCGGTCGCGCCGGTCGTCGCATCGACAAAACCGGCCGGCGATCGCACCCTGCTCGAGGTGCGGGGCGCTACCAAGCGCTTCGGTGGCCTGCTGGCGCTCGCGGGCGTCGATCTCGATGTACGTGAAGGCGAGATTGTGGGACTCGTCGGTCCCAACGGATCGGGCAAGACGACCCTGATCAATGTCATTTCGGGCCATTATCCGCTGAGCGGCGGCAGCATAGCGCTCGACGGCCGACAGATCAGTGCGCTCCCGGCCCACGACATCGCGCGTCGAGGCGTGGCGCGCACCTACCAGATCCCGCGGCCATTCATGAACATGACGGCGCTCGAGAACGTGATCGCAGCCGCGACCTTCGGCGGACCGTCCCGCAGTCCCGCGGAGATCCGCGAGGAGTCCTTGCACTGGATGGCCTTCACCGGCCTTTCCGGCAAGGAGGATATGCTGCCGGCCGGGCTGAATCTGCACGAACGCAAGTTCCTCGAGCTGGCGCGGGCGCTGGCGACCAAGCCGAAGCTCTTGCTGCTGGACGAGGTCTTGTCGGGGCTCAACCCGACCGAGATCGACAACGCGATCCGCTTGGTCCGTGCGATCCGCGCCCAGGGTGCGACCATCGTCTTTGTCGAGCACCTGATGCGCGCCGTGGTCGAGCTCTCCGACCGGGTCGCCGTCCTGAACGAAGGCAAGCTGTTCGCGCTGGGGGCACCGCACGAGGTGATGCGCGATCCGGGCGTCGTCAGCATCTACCTGGGCAAAGCCTATGCTGCTTGAAGTCCGCAACCTCCATGTCGGCTACGGCGACGCGCCGGCCTTGTGGGGCGTGTCGCTCGAGGTCGACACCGGAGAGATCGTCTCGGTGATCGGACCCAACGGTGCCGGCAAGACGACGCTGATCAACGCCATTGCGGGTCTGCTGCGTTGCCGGCAGGGTGAGCTGCGCTTCGACGGTTGCGACATGACGCGCGTCAGGGCGCACGACTATTGCAATCACGGAATCGCCCTCGTGCCGGAAGGCCGGCGGTTGTTTGCGAAGATGTCGGTGGAAGAGAACCTCGAACTCGGCTGCTATCGCGCAGCGGCGCGGCCGGCGCGCACCCGGTCGCTGGAGCATATCTACGCTCTGTTTCCCATCCTGCGGGACAAGCGCCGTCAGGTGGCGGGCGAGCTGTCGGGTGGCCAGCAGCAGATGGTCGCGATCGGTCGCGCCCTGATGGCGCGGCCGCGTATCGTGCTGTTCGACGAGCCGTCGCTGGGGTTAGCGCCTGCCATTGTCGACGACATGTTCGATATCATCGCGCGCGTTCGCAGTGAAGGTGCGGCGGTTTTGCTGGTGGAGCAGAATGTCCTGAAAGCGGCTGGCATCGCCGATCGCGCCTATGTCCTGGAGCAGGGCCGCATCGCGACTCACGGTCTGCCTGCGGATCTCCTGCAGCAACCCCATATCCGCGAAGCCTATCTGGGAGTCTGACCGCGATGGCCAAGATCCTCAAAATGCCTCTCGAACCGCTTTCCCGAGCAGCGGCGACCACGGCGCCACAGGATGTGCTGCGCGAGGATGCCGCGACCTTCGAGGTGTTGCGGCAGATGCGGGAGGATATCCTCTGCTGCGTGCTGAAGCCCGATCAGCGCCTGCGTTTCGGCGAGTTGCGCCAGCGCTACGACACGTCGGTCGGCACCTTGCGCGAAGCGCTCTCGCATCTGGTATCCGAAGGATTGGCGCGGACCGAGGCCGGTCGCGGCTTCACGGTGGCGCCGGTCTCGCTGGCCGATTTCCTCGACCTGTCCGAGCTGCGCGTCTATCTCGAGACGCGGACCCTGGCCGACGCCATCCGACACGGGACGGATTCGTGGGAGGCCGAGATCGTGAGCGCCTACTTCCTGCTGTCGAAGCTGGGGCCGCCCATGCCCGACGACCCGGTCGGCGTGAAGCGCGAATGGGGCAAGCGACACAAACGCTTCCACGACTCACTGGTGGCGACCTGCACCTCTCCATGGTCGCTGCATTTTCGCAGCGAGCTGTTCGATCAGGCGCGGCGCTATCATTGGTTGACCATGATCCATGCCCGCTCGCGCCGCCCCAACGAGCATCTCGCGCTTCGGGACGCCGTGCTCGCGCGCGACGTCGATCTCTCGTGCCGGTTGACCGAAAAGCATATCCGCACGACGGTCGATCAGGCGGTGTCCGAGGTGCCGGGCCTGACGATGGATAGAGCGAGCGGGCGGTCGATCCGTCCGTCGCGTCGGAACAAAAGATAGGAGGGGGCCATGGATGCGCTTCACAAGGCGACGGGCTACGATGTGGGTGGCGTGCGCTATCCGCGGCCGTTCAAGGTCCGGCGGCTCGGTCATTTCGGTTTCAACGTCGTCGATCTGCAGGCAGGCATCGACTTCTATTCTCGATTGCTGGGTCTGCGCATTACCGATACGCGTGACCTTTCCAGGATTCCGGGAAGAGAGGAGTTGGCCAGGCGCCTGGAGGATCCACGCATTGTCTTCATGAGTCACAATTCCGACCATCACGCCTTTCTCCTGGCGCACAAGTCTCTGGGCGCGATCTTCGGCGACGATGCCGTGTCCAAGGACATCACGGTGAACCAGATCACCTGGCAGGTCGGGTCGATGGAGGAGGTCTTTGCTGCGGCCGACTATTTCCGCGACAGGCAGGTCGAGATCCGCCGCGTCGGTCGCGACATGCCCGGCAGCAACTGGCACACCTATATCCGCGATCCCGACGGTCACACGGTCGAGCTCTATTACGGCATGGAGCAGATCGGCTGGAATGGCCGCAGCAAACCTGAGGCGATGTACTATCGCGCCTTTCGCGAGCGGCCTGAGTTGCCGCAGATGTCGGAGGGCGAGGAGGTGCGGGAAGCCTTGACCAAGGGTATCGATATCGATGCCGGCAACACGATCCACGACGAGTCGGGCGACCATTATGTGGTTGCCGGAGTGCGCCTGCCGCGGCCGTTCAAGATCGTCAATATCGGCCCGATGAGCCTGTTCGTTGCCGACGTCGGCGCCTCGGAGGCGTTCTATACCCAGACGATGGGTTTCGTGCGGACCGAGATGATCACCTACAAGGGCCATCGCTGCATCTACCTGCGCAATGGTGGAGAGCATCACAGCCTATCGCTGTTGCCCAAGGCGCTGCGCGGCGAATTGGGACTCAATCCGAATACGTCGGTTGCTTCGATGGGGCTGCAGGTCGGCAACTATCGCCAGCTTCGCGACGCTGTCGACTTCCTCCGGAAGAAGGGTGTGCGCTTCACCGAGGCGATCCCGCAGGATCTCTATCCGGGTGTCGACTATGCCGCGCATATCCTCGATCCAGCCGGTCATGCGCTGATGCTCTATTACTACATGGAGCGAGTGGGCTGGGATGGTCGACCGCGCCCTGCAGCCGAGCGTCGCCCGATTGGCAAGGACTGGCCGGAGACGGTCGAGCCGTTGTCGGACACCTATGCCGATCCACCCTTCATGGGGCCGCTGGGCTGAAGAGCTATGGGTAATGTTGGATTTCCGGGAGTAAGTACGTCATGAGCAAATACGGTATCGGTCAGCCTGTCCTGCGCTTCGAGGATCCTCGGCTGCTGCGCGGGCAGGGGCGTTACATCAACGATGTGAATCTGCCCGGCCAGGCATACGCCGTGTTTGTGCGTTCGCCGCATGCGCATGCGAGGATCAAGTCGATCGATGTCGAGGAGGCGAGGAAGGCGCCCGGTGTCGTCGCCGTCTATACCGGGCACGATGTAGCTGCCGACAAGCTTGGCATGCCCAAGGCCAACATGCCGCGCAAGCGGCCTGACGGGAAACCGATGTTCGCGCCGCAGCGCCCACCTCTGGTCACCGACCGCGTGCGCTATGTCGGCGATCCGGTGGCGATGGTGATCGCCGACACCCTGGCGGAGGCAAAGGACGCCGCCGAGCTGGTCAATATCGACTACGATCCACTGCCGTCGGTGACCCTGACCGAAGATACCGTGAAGCCCGGTGCGCCGGCGGTATGGGACGACTGCCCGGACAACGTCTCGAACCACATCGAGCGCGGCAACAAGGCAGCGGCCGACGAGGCGATCAGATCGGCGGCCAAGGTCGTCAAGCGACGCTATGTGATCACGCGCGTCCATGCCCAGTTCATGGAGCCGCGCGGCACGCTCGGGACTTACGATCAGGGCGAGGATCGCATGACGCTCTACGCCGACGTGCAATATCCCCATCGCGTGCGCAACATGCTGGCCAACAGCGTCTTCAAGGTGCCCGAGAGCAAGATGCGGGTGATCTCGGGCGATGTGGGCGGCGGCTTCGGTACCAAGGGCTGGCAGTATATCGAGCACCGCCTGACCTTGTGGGCGGCGCGCAAGCTTCTGCGGCCGGTGAAATGGACTTGCGAGCGCAGCGAGGCCGTGATGGCCGACGAGCACGGTCGCGACAATGTCGGCGAGCTTGAACTTGCCCTGGACAAGGACAACAAATTCGTGGCGTTGCGGCTCAACATGCTGGCGAATATCGGCGCCTATGTCGGTTCAGACCGCAACTTGCTGTCGCCGTTCGGTATGATCGGGACGGTACTGGGCGTCTACAGGATTCCCGCCGCCTACCTCAATGTCGTCGGTGTGCTCAGCAATACCAATCCAACAGCGCCCTACCGTGGCGCCGGGCGACCCGAGGCGATCTATCTGATCGAACGGCTGATCGACGACGCGGCGCGCGAGTTGGGCGTCGATCGCGTCGAGTTGCGGCGCAAGAACATGCTGGCCGAGTCCGAGCTGCCATACCAGAGCCCGGTCGGGCCGTTCTACGATTGCGGCCAGTTCGAGAAGAACATGGACATGGCGCTCGAGCTTGCCGACGTCGCGGGCTACAAGGCGCGGCGGGAAGCCTCGAAGAGGCGCGGCAAGCTGCGCGGCCTCGGCATCGTCAACGCGATCGAGCAGGCAGCGGGCACGATGCAGCCGGAATATGCCGAGATCCGCTTCAATCCGAGTGGCACGGCGGCTCTGCTGATGGGCACCAAGGCCCAGGGTCAGGGCCATGAGACCATGTTCAAGCAGATCCTGAATGAGCGTCTCGGCATCGATCCCGCCGACGTGCAGTTCATCGATGGCGACACCGATCGGGTCGCGTTCGGGATGGGTACCAACGGATCGCGCTCGACCGTGCTCGGCGGCTCGGCGCTGTTCTTCGCCGCGAACAAGGTGATTGACAAGGGCAAGAAGCTCGCCGGCCACCTGCTCGAGGCGGGCGAGCAGGACATCGACTTCGCCGAGGGTGCGTTCAGGGTCAAGGGCACCGACCGCACGGTGTCACTGAAGGAAGTTGCGATGGCCGCCTTCAACCCGACCAAGTGGCCGAAAAGCGGCTTCGAGGGCGGCCTGTACGAGAACGCGACCTTCAAGGGCGAAAAGGATACCTATCCCAACGGCTGCCACATCTGCGAGGTCGAGATCGACCCGGACACGGGCGAGGTGCAGCTCGAGCGGTACGCGGTGGTCGACGATGTCGGCACGGTCATGAATCCGATCGGTCTCAAGGGCCAGATCCATGGCGGCGTGGCGCAAGGCGTGGGCCAGATCCTGAGCGAGCAGGTCATCTGGGACCGCGAGGACGGTCAGCTCCTGACCGCGAGCTTCCTCGACTATGCCATGCCGCGCGCCGATATGCTGTGCAGCATGGAGATCAAGTCCAACCCGGTACCGACCAAATACAATCCGTTGGGCGCCAAGGGCGCCGGCGAAGCGGGAACAGTGGGTGCGATGCCCGCCGTGATGAACGCCGTACTCGACGCCCTGTCGCCGCTCGGCGTCAAGGACGTCGCCATGCCGGCCACAGCCCAGAATGTGTGGCGAGCCATTCGGGATGCCAAAGGCGAGTGAGGAGAACGACCATGGGCCAAATCGTCGGTGCTGCCATCGTTTCGCATCATCCTGGCCTTGTGCAGCCGAAGGAGGTTCGCGTCCAAAGGGGGAATGGCCGCGACACCGACCTGGTCGATGGCTTCGACCGGGTGCGGGCGCGGATCGACGCGGTAAAGCCCGACACCTTCGTGCTGTTCGATACGCACTGGATCACGACCAGCATGCATCTTGTGGCGGGCGCGGTGCACTACAAGGGACATTATACGTCATCGGAGCTGCCCTTCTCGATGTCGCGCTTCGCCTACGATTATCCCGGGGCGCCCGAACTTGCGCGCCTGGTCGAAGAGGTCGGGCAGGAAAGGGGCGTGAGGGCGCGCAATGTGACCGACCAGACCTTGCCGCTCCAGTATCCGACCATCAACGTCATCCACTATCTTGGGCGTGGCGAGAAGATGTTGAGCGTCGGCACCTGCCAGACCGCGCAGTTCAAGCATTTCCTGCAGATGGGCGAGGTGATCGCCGAAGCGGTTCGACGCTCCGATGCCAGGGTCGTGCTGCTGGCGTCGGGCTCCATGAGCCACAAGTTCTACGACCTCGACCACGTACCGCCGCATCCGCGGCTGTGGCACCCGGACAATGTCTCCGATCCAAAGAACCGCGCACTCGATCTCGAAGTGCTGGGATTGTGGAAGGAGGGCCGGCATGACGTCGTGCTCGACCGCTTCCCCGAACTGGAAGCCGCCAAGTACGAGGGCCATGGCGCGCACTATGCGCAAATGATGGGCGCGCTGGGAGGAAGAGCATGCCGTGCGTGCGGCACCCAGTTGGCCGAATATGAGAACGCGGCCGGCACAGGCAACGTTCACGTCTGGTTCGATCTGCAATAGGGGGACGAGTGAGATGAGTGCTTTGGAAGGATCGCGCAAGGAAGTCCGTCATGTCGTGAAGGACGGCAGTGCCTATTGGACAGAATTCAAGGACGGCAAGATCGTGTTTGCCGACGGTCGCACGTGCAAGGAGGGCGAGGTCGTCCATCTGCCTCCATGCACGCCGACCAAGATCATCTGCGTGCATGTGAACTACATCTCGCGCTATTTCGAGTTCAACAACACGCGGACGCCGCCCAAGACGCCGACCTACTTCCAGAAGCCGCTGACTGCGCTCAACGCCCACAAGGGCGAATTGATCCGGCCGGCCGGCTACAAATATGTGAACTACGAAGGCGAGCTTGCCGTGGTGTTCGGCAAGGTGACCAAGAATGTTTCGCGCGAGGAAGCGTGGGACTGCATCGCGGGCTTCGCGCCGGCCAATGATTTCGGTTGCCACGATTTCCGCGACACCGATGCCGGATCGATGCTGCGGGTGAAAGGCATGGATGGCTTCTGTCCGATCGGGCCGGGGCTGGTATCCGGCGTCGATGTGCGGCAATCGACGCTGCGCTCGTATCGGAACGGCAAGGTGGTGCAGGAGGGTGCGGTCAGCGAGCAGATCTTCGATTGCGGCTACCTGATCGCCGATCTCGCCCGGCACATGACCTTCCTGCCGGGCGACATCCTGCTGACGGGGACGCCCGCCAATTCGCGGCCGCTCGATGTTGGAGATACCATCGATGTCGAGGTGAGCGGCGTCGGTCGCCTTTCCAACAAGGTGGTCGAGGCCCCGGCACCGAAGGCGAAGGACGGCTTCCCGCCGAGCCCCGACAGCGAGGGCGTTCGCCGCGTGGCGCTTGGCAATGACGAGCGCCTGCCGGACAAGCTCAAGTCGAAGTGACGATGCGCATCGGGCTTCGCCCTTCGGATCCAATGCCATTTCAGGTGGAGACCGACCGCCTGTTCCTCGGGATCTTTCCCGATCCCGAGGTTGCCAAAGCCATAAGCCGACTCACTTACCGACTGCGCATCGGCCACGAACTGAGGGCAGGCCGCAGTTGCCATGTCGGCTTCACGCCACAGTGCATCATATCGGCGATCGGCCAGGCCTCGATGCAAACGACGTTGTCCGGACAAAAGGCGTCGCTGGAAAGGTGAGGATGGTGCCGTTCCGAGTTGAGTTCAATTCAGTCCAAAGTTTCAGCAACGGCGCTCTGGTCCTGCGAGGTGACGACGGCGTCGCGGGGCTTGAGATGTTGCAACGGCAGCTGGGTGCAGTGATGGAGAAGGCAGGTTTAGGCGAAGCTCCCCGCCGGTATACGCCGCATATGACCTTGTTGCGGGACGAACATCGCGTTCCCGATCACCCGATCACACCCATCGGCTGGTGGGTGCGCGAGTTCGTCCTGGTGCACAGCTTCCTGGGCCAGAGCCGATACGACTTCCTCGCCCGTTTTCCCCTGCACTGAACGGATCAGGGGCTGGCATGCCCGATGAAGCGCTCTGGCGGTCGGTCGCCCCACTGCGATTGCAGCCCTTCCTCGGCGCTGATTTCATGACCGCCGTTGGCGGCGTTCAGCCGGTCGGAGTCGGCCCAGCGCTCATGGACGCGGCCCCACGGGTCGCTCCAATAGTCGTAGACCTGGCTGCCGAGCAGATGCCGGCCGATACCCCACATGTGCTCGTACTTGCCGAGCCGCTTGATGTACTCGTGATCCTGGAAGATCGCATCGATGTCGTGCGCTTCGTAGGAGACGTGGTTGAGGCCGGTTTTCTCGTTGTGGATGCAGAACAGTACGTGGTGATCGACATATTCGTCGCCACGGTCGAGGCGATTGAAGGAACCGATGACGTTTTCCTTCTCGCCGGCATAGACATCATCGGAACGGATCATGCCCAGTGCGTCGCGGAACCAGGCGACCGTCTCTTTGACTCTGGGTGTGGCCAGCACGCCATGGCCGATGCGTTGGATCGGCGTCGGCGACTTGGAAAGTCGCATCACGCGGCCAACGCGCCGGGACGGCTCGCTGCCGGAATTGACGAGATCGCGATCGTGCTTGCGCGCTGCGCCGCGCTCGAGACCGGCAATGACCTCGATCTGATAGCCGTTCGGCTCGGTCAGCCGCACACGCTTGCCGCCGCCGGGCTCATCCAGGGTCTCGATGCCGGAAGCACCCGGCAGTTTGGCGACCCGCTTCAGATCATTCTCGTCGGCAGCATGATAGGCGAAACCGATGAACTTCGTGCCGCCTTTGTGGGTGACGTGCAGGTGATGATTGCCGTCCGTCCCGCGCATGTAGAGCGCATCCGGTGTGCGTTCGGCGCGGGTCAGCCCGAAATGGGTGAGAAATTCCTCCATTTCGTCGAGGTCGGGGGCCTCCATTCGCGGAAAGGCGAAATCGGCGACCTTGATTGCAGGCATGGTTTCCTCCGAGACTTTGAGGCAACGCTAACGTTCCCGCTTCGCGGTGAAAAGGAGGAAAGCATGTCAAAGCCACCCACCCCCAATCCACGTGACCGGTTGAGGTCTTTCGCGCCCAAGCTGATCGACTTGACCGACAACGTCCTGTTCGGCGACGTCTGGGAGCGGCCTGGCCTCTCGAAGCGGGATCGCAGTCTCATCACCTGTGCGGCGTTGGTGGCGCTCAATTGCACCGAACAGCAGCGGGGCCATTTCGCCAGGGCGATCAACAACGGGGTGAAGAAGGACGAACTGATCGAACTCATCACGCATCTGGCCTTCTATTCCGGTTGGCCCACGGCAATGTCGGCGGCCAATGTCGCGAAGGAAGTGCTTGAAGAGGGGGACAAGAAGTGAAGCTTTGCTATTTCAACGACTATCGGCTCGGCGTCATCAGGGACGAGACGGTCGTCGACATCACCGACGCCATGAAGGATGTCCCCCATCGCGACAGCCGGGATCTGATCATCAGCCTTATCGATGCGTGGGACACCCACAAGGCCAGGGTCGAAAAGGCGGCGGCCGACGGCAAGGGTGTTGCCCTCAAGAACGTGCGCTTGCGTCCACCGGTGCCGAAGCCGGGCAATATCGTCTGCATGGCTGTCAATTACATGGAGGACGGCACGCTGCCGCAGAAGCCGCAGATCAATGCCTTCCACAAGGCAGCGACAGCGATAATCGGCGATGGTGACACGATGGTGCTGCCGGATGTCCCCGCCACGATCTTCGAGGGCGAAGCGGAGCTTGCGCTGGTGATTGGCCGGCGCGCGTCGTGCGTCCCCCAGGCGCAAGCGATGAAGCACATTTTCGGCTATACCTGCTTCATCGACGGTTCGGCGCGGGGCCTGCCGCCGCCGGGCAACGTGTTCTTTCAGATGAAGTCACGCGATACCTTCGCACCGATCGGCCCCTGGATCGTCACCGCCGACGAGATTGGCGACCCGCAGAACCTCAACATCACGCTGACCAACAACGGGCAGGTGATGCAGAAGTTCAATACCAACGACATGGCGCATCAGATCCCGCGCTGCATCGAATGGGCGAGTTCCATCCACGCCCTCGAACCCGGCGACATCCTGGCGACCGGCACCAACCATCGCGGGCTGAACGCCTTCATGGATGGCGACAAGATCGAGCTTACGGTGGAGAAGATCGGCACGCTGCATATCGGCGTGAAGGACGAGCTGAAGCGCACCTGGGCGCGAACCACGCGCTCGCAGCACAAGGACAAGGGCGGCGAGGGGCCGCATACGCCGCAGCTCACCGGCAAGCACGCCGTAAAGTGATCAAAGGAAAGGGCGCCGCGGCAACCGCGGCGCCCTCCAAACCGAAACGACGGTTCCGGTTAATCGACGTTAGTGCGTCAGGGCCGGCTTGGCCTCGGCCTTGATTTCGATGGCGCGGGGCTTCTTCTCTTCCGGAATCTCGCGCTGCAGCTCGATCGTCAGCAGGCCGTTGGTGAGACTCGCGCCCGTGACCTTCACATGGTCGGCGAGCTGGAACCGACGCTCGAAGTTGCGTCCGGCGATGCCGCGATAGAGATATTGCTTGCCCTCGTCGGCGTTCGGCGCGCTCTGGCCGGTGACCAGGAGCTCATTCTCCTTCTGGGTCACATTCAGCTCCGCCTCGGCGAAGCCCGCGACTGCCATCACGATGCGGTAGGCATTCTCGCCTGCCTTCTCGATATTGTAGGGCGGGTAGCCGTTGCTGGATGCCTGGCCCGCGACGTTGTCGAGCAGGTCAAAAACCCGGTCGAAGCCGACAGTGGCACGATAGAACGGCGAATAGTCGAATCCACGCATTTTAGTCATCCTCCTAGATGAGCGATGTCAGATGTCGCCGCCCCGGTATGGGCGCGGTCGACATCGAGGATTTAGGGAGGGTTGGCCGGCCTTCAAGGGGGGGCGACAGGTCCGCAGGGTGGATTTTTCTCGCCGACACGCCCCCACGAAAGATTTTGTCGGGAACCGCAAAACCTTCGGAAATTCACGTTCTGGCGAACATGCGAAAAAGCGCCAGATCGAAAGCGTGACCGCAGTCGGAGCATCCCGTGGCCCAGACCGACCTTTTCGCGACAAGCCCCTGGCGCCGCTTCCATGAGCGGCATCCGGACACGATCCTGTGGCTCCGGGCCGCGGCCCAGGTCATGGCCATGATCGCCCTCGCCGTCGGCCTGCGCATCCTGGTGTCATGAAATATCTGCCGCTCTTCTTTGGTCTTGCGGGTCGCACCGTGGTCGTGGTCGGGCAGGGGGCTGCTGCCGAAAGGCGGGCCATGCTGGCGCAATCGGCGGGCGCGCTGGTTAGGCGCCTCGAAGCGGCTGCGTCCGGGGATCTTGGTGGAGTTGCGGCGGCCTTTGTTGCCACGGGCGATTTCGAACACGACAGGCTTGCCGTCGATATCATCCGGCAAGCCTGCGTGCCGGTGAATGTTGTCGACTGCCCGGACCTCAGCGACTTCATCGTGCCGGCGATCATCGACCGCGACGAGGTGGTGGTGGCGGTGTCGACTGGCGGAGCCTCTCCCACATTCGCGACGATATTGCGTGGACGGATCGAGGCCCTGTTGCCCGAGCGTATCGGCGCACTCGCGAGGCTCGCCGCATCCTTCCGAGCCCAGGTGAACGGTCTGATCGCCGATCCTGGCGCCAGACGTGCCTTCTGGCGCCGGTTGATCGAGGGGCCGGCTGGCCGTCTTGCTTTGACAGGCGATGCGTCTGGCGCGCGACGCCTTGTGATTGGCGATCTCCATGCCGTCCGCCAGGCGGAGAGACCGATCGGCGGTGCGTACATCGTCGGAGCAGGACCGGGCGATCCCGATCTCCTGACGCTACGGGCGGCGCGACTCCTGCAGGACGCGGACGTCATCCTGCACGACGATCTCGTGCCGCCGGCCATTCTTGGCCGAGCGCGCCGCGATGCCGAACGGATCTCCGTCGGCAAGCGCAAGGGCCAGGCGGGCTGGGCGCAGAAGGATATCGAGGCCGAGATGATTCGCCGCGTGCGGGCCGGCGAGACGGTCGTGCGGCTCAAGGCCGGCGATCCCTTTGTGTTCGGGCGAGGCGGCGAGGAGGTCGAGGCATTGCGCGCAGCAGGCCTTCCGGTTTCGGTCGTTCCCGGCATCACGGCGGCGCTGGGCGTCGCCGCATCGGTCGGTATTCCCCTGACGCACCGACGTCTTGCCTCTGCCGTCACGTTCGTGAGCGGCCACTCCGCCGCAGGCGCGCATGCCGCCGACTGGCCGACGCTGGCCGCCCGGGGCCACACCGTGGCCGTCTATATGGGCGCGACGGAAGCTGCTTCCGTGCGCGACAGACTGCTGGGTGCCGGCACATCCCCATCCATGCCAGTCGCCATTGTCGAAAATGGTACCCGACCGGATGAACGGGTTTCGGTCGGCCGTCTTTCGGATCTGGCGCGGCTCGCCGTCTCGCACACCTCCCGCGGCGACGCCGGTCCCAGCCTGATCATCGTCGGCGAGGTCGCAGCCTTTGCCGCCAGTGAAGAACAACTCCTCGAACAGGTATCGTAATGGCCAAGAATCTCAGAGGCGATCTCCAGGTCGCATCCGCAAACCGCCTGGTCGACGGCATGGTGGTTTTCCTCGATGCCGCCGCGCAGTGGACGGATCGGCTCGATCGTGCTGACGTCGCACGGGACGAGAAGGCGGCCGAACGCCTGCTTGAGCGCGCTCGTGCGGAATCCGCCACGGTCGTCGATCCGTTCCTGGTGGCCGTCACCGAGGACGGGGCGGGACGGATCGAACCGCTTTCGCTCAGGGAAAAGATCCGGGCAGCGGGTCTCACCTTTGCCGCCATCGCGGCCGAGTCGGTGCGTTATGCCTGACGCTCATTTCTATCGCTACGACGACTACGACCGCAGGCTGGTGGCCGAGCGCGTCGAGCAGTTCCGCGATCAGGTGCGTCGCCGGCTGGCTGGCGAGCTGACCGAGGACCAATTCAAGCCGCTGCGTCTGACCAACGGGCTCTATCTGCAGCTCCATGCCTACATGCTGCGGATCGCCATCCCCTACGGCACGCTGTCGTCGCGGCAACTGCGCAAGCTCGCCGAGATCAGCCGCACGTACGACCGCGGCTACGGTCATTTCACCACGCGCCAGAACCTGCAGCTCAATTGGATCAAGCTTGAGCAGGCGCCCGATGCGATTGCGGCCCTTGCCGAAGTCGACATGCACTCGATCCAGACCAGCGGCAACTGCGTGCGCAACACTACGGCCGATCATTTTGCCGGCGCGGCAGCGGACGAGATCGAGGATCCACGCGTATGGTGCGAGATCGTCCGGCAGTGGTCGACGCTGCATCCCGAGTTCAGTTTCCTGCCGCGCAAGTTCAAGATCGCGATCACCGGCTCACCTAACGACCGCGCCGCGGTGCGTGTCCACGACATCGGCTTGCGTTTCTGGCGCAACGGGGAGGGCGAGGCCGGGTTCGAGGTGATCGTCGGCGGCGGCCTCGGTCGGACTCCAATGATCGGCAAGACACTGCGCGAGTTCCTGCCCAAGGACGAGTTGCTCGCCTATCTCGAGGCGACTCTGCGCGTCTACAATCGCCACGGCCGGCGCGACAATCTCTTCAAGGCACGCATCAAGATCCTGGTGCACGAGATCGGTGCGGAGAAGATGCGCGAGGAGGTCGAGGCCGAATACGAGTCGATGAAGGACAGCGCGCTCAAGCTCGCCCCCGAGACCATCGAGGCGATCGCGCGGCAGTTCGCGCCGCCGCCGCTGCAGTCCAAACGTACGCGTGTCCCCGAGGTCGAGGCGTTGAAGCTCGAGGACCGGAACTTCGCGCTTTGGCTCAAATCGAATGTCGCACCTCATCGGGCGCCCGGTCATGCGATCGTGACGGCGTCGCTGAAGCCCGCGGGTGCGCCGCCGGGCGACGCCAGCGCGGCCCAGATGGAAGGGGTGGCCGACATCGCCGATGCCTATAGTTTCAGCGAGATCCGCGTCAGCCACGAGCAGAATCTCGTGCTGCCGCACGTTGCGATCGAGGATCTGCCGGCGGTCTATCGCGCTCTCGGCCGGCTGGGCTTCGCCGAAGCCAATATCGGCAAGATCACCGACATCATCGCCTGCCCGGGCCTCGATTATTGCGCGCTTGCCAATGCACGTTCGATCCCGGTGGCGCAGCGCATCTCCAATCACTTTGCGGCCCTGGCGCGCCAGCACGATATCGGCGATCTCAAGATCAAGATCTCCGGCTGCATCAATGCCTGCGGTCACCATCATGTGGGCCACATCGGCATCCTGGGTGTCGACAAGAACGGGGCCGAACTCTACCAGATCAGCCTGGGCGGCGACGTCGATTTCGGCCATACCGCGCTCGGCACGATCCTCGGACCGGCGGTGCCGGCGGAGAGGGTCGTCGAGGCGGTCGATACGCTGGTCGCGACCTATCTCGAAGTCCGCACCGATGGCGAGCGCTTCGTCGATACCTATCGGCGCATCGGCATCCAGCCCTTCAAGGATCGGGTCTATGCCACTGTTTAGAGAAGGCTCGGCCACGCCGGTTGTAAATGATGGCCCAGTGCCCATGCCGTTGGCGGAGTGGTTCAAGGATCGCAGCTCCACGGCTGTTGCGCTTGCCAACACCGATGATGTGACCAGTTTGCAGCCGCGGCTGGCAGGCCTGGCGTTGATTACGCTTCACTTCCCGAAATTCAGCGACGGTCGGGCTTATAGCCAGGCGCGTATCCTGCGTGAGCGGCTGGGCTATCGCGGCGAATTGCGGGCGACCGGCGGCGTGTTGCAGGATCAGCTGCCCTTCCTGCTGCGTTGCGGCTTCGATTCCTTCGAAAGCGATCAGAAGGGCTTCGGTGAGGCGCTCCTGAAGGCGCGCACGCTGTTCAGCGTCGTCTACCAGCCCACCGAGGACGGTCGGCCGACGGTCTCGCAGCTCCGGTTGCAGCACCGCAGTGTCACGCTGTCGGCGGCGCAGTGACGGCAGGCTGGGTCGCCAGCCATTTGCGGGCCTCGGCTTCCGACCTGAACAGTTTCGCCGGACGTTTGGCGCCGCCGAGATTGATGAATCGATCCACGATTTCGGTAGCCTGGTCAGTCACCGCGACGAAGGCCACTGGTCCGCGCGGATCGAGAGCGGCATAGGCGCTGACCCGCGCGCCCAGCAACATGACTTCGTCGTCGCTGTATTCGGCAATGATGTCGGTACAGTCGAACAGCTTGGGATAGGGCATAGCGTCTTGCACGACCACGGCGTCGAGATAGGCCTCGATGTCCTGAAGGGTAACGATACCTTCGGTTCGCGCATGGACGAAGCGCTTGTCGTGATCGATTGCGAATTGAATGGGCATTCTGCCTCCGACGCGCCAATCATATGGCGACGCCGGAGAAGCGACAAGGTCAGCTCCGCGCCACCTGGGCCGCCACGCACAGCCATCGGCCGTCGCGGCGGGCATAGATGTCGGTGTAGCGTCCCTTGCCGGGCCGCCCGTCGAGCAGGGTATAGGTTGTTCGGGCATGGATGATCGCGAAGTCGCCCATGAGCCGCACATCGACGTCGTGGCAGGCCAGATCCCGGATCTTCACCGGCGGCGAGATCTGCTTGAGGAATCCCGCCTTGTCGACCAGTGAGCCGTCGGGATTGGTGTTCAGGAAATCTTCCGACAGGATCTCGTCGAAGCGGCCCGCATCGCCGTTCTGCACCGACGCAATGTAGTCGCGATTGAGCGACTGCAGCGTTTCAAGATCGTTCATAGGCTCACTCCTTCGTGGGCCAGAAGCCATTGCTTGCGGCTGAGGCCGCCGCCGTAACCGGTCAAGCTGCCGTTCGACCCGATCACGCGATGGCAGGGCACTACGATACTGATCGGATTCTGCCCGTTGGCGAGACCGGCCGCCCGCACCGCCTTGGGCTTGCCGATGCGTGCTGCCAACTCGGCATAGCTGATGGTCGTGCCGTCCTTGATCCGGCGCAGGGCGCGCCAGATGCTGGTCTGGAATGGTGTGCCGTTGGTCGCAACTGGAAGGCCACGCAGGACGGCGATATCGCCCTTGAAGTAGCGCCGCATCGCCGAGGTCAGGCCGCCTGGATCGCGCGCCTGAGTGAGCGTGTAGCGCGCCTTGCCGCAGAAGCGGTCGAGCAACTGCTTCATGCGCGCCTCGTAGTCGGTCCAGTCGATGGCGCGCAGTTTGCCGTCGGGGTCGGCAATGACGATCAGCTCGCCGATCGGGGTTGGGAGCCGATCGATCTGCAGGGACAGCAGCTCAGCCATGGGACGCGATCCTCAGATGTTGGGCGGCGTAGGCATGCCATGGCCGCCACGCCGGCGGGGCATGTTCGTCGAGGGAGGCACCGACGGTCTCACGATCCCAGTCGCCTGGAGCGCGCAGTCCCGGCCGCTTGGCGATCAGCGGAGCGAGCTTGGGATCGCGGGCGAGATGGCTGCCGATCGTTGCGATATCGGCGCCGAGGTCGAACACGCGCTTCACGCGCGCGACGATCGCCGGGAGTGCCCGTACTTCGGGAAAGCGAATGTTGACCGCGACAGCATTGCGTTCCGGCAGATGACTGACCGCGACGCTGCCGATCTTGCCGTCGAGTTCGATGGTACGGTGCCAGACGTCGCCGGCAAGATGCTCAAATCGCTTGTCCGCGCGCGCCGCGAGCGCATCGAGCATGCCCGGCCAGTCGTAGGGAGGACGATAGGAGAGGCGCAGCGTAACGCCTTCGGTAACAGAGGAGTCGGACCCGGTTCTCACACCCTTCTTGGCCCGGCGCAGTGCACTCGGCGGGCGGCCGAACATCTTGCGGAAGGTCTCGTTGAACCGCCGCACGCTGCCAAACCCGGCCGACAGCGCCACCTCCGTCATGGAAAGCCGGGTGTCATGGATGAGTTGCTTGGCGAACAGCACGCGCCGTGTCTGGGCGACGGCGATCGGCGAGGCCCCAAGATGCTGCTGGAACAGGCGGCGAAGCTGCCGTCCGCCTACGCCCAGCCGCTCGGCCAGCGCCTCGACGCCGGCCTCGCTCTCGTCGAGCGCGCCCTCGGCGATCAGCTTCAGCGCCCGGCTCACGGTGTTGGAGGTGCCGCGCCAGAACGCCAGCTCGGGTGCGATTTCCGGACGGCAGCGCAGGCAGGGGCGGAAGCCCGCCTCCTGCGCCGCGGCGGCGGAGGCGAAGAAGCGGCAATTTTCGAACTTGGGCGCACGGGCGGGACAGATCGGCCGGCAATAGATGCCGGTCGAGGTGACGCCCACGAAGATGCGGCCGTCGAAACGCGCATCGTGGGTCTGGAAGACGCGGTAACAGGCGTCGCGGTCGAGCAGTTCCTGCGAGAGTTCCATGTCGAGGATCATTCCACCGTCAGCAGGCGTTCGCTGGCGGTTTTCGGACATGAATGCTCGGTTCGGCTGCTGCCGAAACTTTGGCATCGGCTCCTACCTATTCTGCGACACCTAACCTTAGCAAAAGGAGGAACTCATGGTCGATGCGAAGAGTGCGAACGACGGTCTCGTGGTGACGGCCTTCTGGGAAGTCAGGCATGGCGAGGTCGATGCAGTTTTGGACATACTGAGGCGCTTCCTGCCGCAGGCGCAACGGGAACCCGGCGTCAAGACTTTCCAGATCCATCAGTCGCTGACGGAGCCGCAGAAATTCTTCTTCTACGAAGTCTTCCGCGATGAAGCAGCCTTCGGCGCGCATCAGCAGAGCGACCATTTCAAGACCTTGATCCAGGCGGAGGCACTGCCGAAGCTTGCCAAACGCGAACGCGGGCAGCATCGCTTCATCTAAGAGGCGCCGACCGGTTCGGTTCCGACACGTCCCGTCCGAACTCCATCAGCACACCGTTCCATCCTGATCGTCATCGTCCGACAAGATCGTCGTCGTCCGACAAGGAGGAGGCGACGACCGATATCCAGGACTTCCCGACCAGGTTTGCCGCCGCTTGGGTGGCGCGGGACGGTAGGCGGTTCCTTACTTTCTGGCGTCCGGAGGGACGACTGCATTCGCCAATCGATGATCAAGCCGCTGCCAGCCGGGAGCGTGACGGAGATCGTGAAGGGGTGGGCGCCCGATAACTTATGCCAGCGGCTCGATTGGACGACGCGCGGTGATACAGCCATCGTCGAATGGCAGAACACGCGCACCGTCGGGGGCAGGCGCTTCGACTGGCGGGCGGCGACAGGATCCGACTCGGCGAGGCAAGATCGTCGAGGGGCGCATCCATGCCGATACCGCGCCGTTGCGCGCGGCAGCAAAAGGCGAGCGGCTCGATGCGATTATTTCCCTGTGGTCGATGCTCAGGGCCAGGCCGGCAGCCGGCGCTGGATGGCGTCCGCCAGGGCGCGATAGACGGGATCGGGCCGAATGAAGTCCTCGTGGAGGCATGCGTCGGTCAGTTTGATCACGTGCTCGTCGCCATGGGCGACAGCGCGTTCGGCCAGATCGTCCCATTGTCGCTCCGACCTTGACGGCTTGGCGCCTGCCAGGATTGGTCGCGTGGGGATGGCGCGCGCCAGGATGTCTGTGCTGACTCGCCGCGCACTCTCACAGGCGCGGCAGCCGAATGCGTGGGGAAGGAGAGGCAGCAGGGATCGCATCGCTGCTGCGGAGGTGATGGTGTGGACAAGCAGGATGACGGGCGTCGTGGGCCTGTCGCTATGGGCGAGCAGAATGCGCGCGAGAAAGGCGGTATGTCGACTGAGCGCTGCGTCCGGGCCGTCTGCCGGGGCGTCCGGCAGGCCGGAGAAGAGCGTCCGATCGGTGCTGTCAGTGGGCACGCGATAGGTACCGGCCCAATAGGCGAGGCCACGGGCGAGCTCGTCGAGCTGCAACGATGTCGGTTCACCCTCCACCGGCAAGCCGCGCAAGGCGTGGCTGGTCCGGATGAGGCCATGGGTCAGAGCGCCGGCATGGCCGTCGATCAGCCGCGGAGCCCATTCGCGCACCACGTCATGACCGGATTTGGCCTCGAGTTCCTTGCGGAAGCAGTCTTGCCAGTCCGAAAGCCGCGAGGGATC
Organism: Pseudomonadota bacterium; assembly: GCA_018242505.1. Lineage (GTDB taxonomy): Bacteria > Pseudomonadota > Alphaproteobacteria > Reyranellales > Reyranellaceae > Reyranella. The sequence goes on along the minus strand of JAFEBU010000044.1, from coordinate 91,321 downwards.
GCCAAGCGCGTTTTGCCAGTGGAGCTCGTCGGTGCAGTCGATGGCCCGCCGTCGTGGCGGGGGCAAATGACGCTGATGTCCCACCTTGTAGATCTCGACCCAGTTCGCCACGGCCTCGTTGTGGCCGAGCGCGCTGATCGCCTCGGCGGCCATCGGCCCGTGTTCGGCGAAATCGGGACCATAGGTGAAACCGAGGCCGCTCATGCGCGCCAGGGCATCATTGATCGTCTCCTGTCGTGACATCGCCATGTTGGTCCTCCGTGTCTGCGCCAAGAGAGGCTAGGTCGGATGTCTATCCGATCTTCGACGTCTGCTGATCCGGTAGGCGCACCTGCGCGCACCGGCGAGGATGTGGTCGATTCGCTCGACAATGACGTCGCGACCCAGAACGGTGCGAAAGATCGCCAGCTCCGACCGGCAGAGTCCCTGGCAGGCCGCTGCCGCGGCGCAGATCGGGCAGTGGTTCTCGATCAATATGAGGCTTTCGCGCGACTCCTGCTCAACGCTGGCCATGTAGCCCTCGCGGCTCCGTGCCGTGGCAAGGGCTTCAACCTTCTGGCGCAGGGAACGCTGGCGGCCGACGAGCTCGCTGTAGGCTGCAAGGCTTGTCTGTTCCCGGTGTTCGAGGAGCCGCTCCAGCCCGCGCTCGCCGAAGATCTCGCGTGTGGATTTCAGCATCTCGAGCATGAGGTCGGAATGACGGTCGGGAAAGCGGCCATGGCCGCTGGGCGACAGGCGCCAGTATTTCCTCGGCCGTCCGCGGCCGTACCGGTGATCAGCCGCTTCGACGAGGCCACCCGTCTCGAGCTTCAGCAGGTGCTGTCGGGCGCCGGCAGGTGTCATACCGAAACGGCGGCCGATCTCGGTCGCGGTTTGCGCACCGCGTGTCTTGAGATGGAACAGGATGCGGTCCTGGTTGCGGTCGGTGGTTGTGGCTTGACTCATGTCGTTAATTTAGAAAGTAATAAGTATCTAAAATAGCCTGCCTATCGGCGCTCGGCAACCCGGCGGCCGAATTCGAAGAGGAGCGATCGCGTGGACATGGTGGTGGACCAGGGCTGGCGATCGCTTATGCGGCCGCAATGGGTGCCGACGCTCGCGGTGCTGTTGTGCGGCGTTCTGCTGCAATCGATGAACGTGCTGATGCTCTCGACGGTGCTACCGACCATCGTCGGCGAATTGGGCGGCGTTTCCATGATGAGCTGGCCGACGACATCCTATCTCGCATCCTCGATCACGGCCGCGACCTGTGCCGCGATGCTTGCCGCTACCTTCAGTGTACGCGCGACCTATTGCTCTGGCGTCGCGATCTTTGGCATGGGCGCGTTCCTGTGCTCCCTGGCCCCGACAATGGGCTGGATCGTGGCCGGCCGCGTCGTGCAGGGCTTCGGCGGCGGACTGGAAGCGGCTGTCGCCTATGTGGTGGTGCGCCGGACGCTTCCCGAGCCGCTCTGGCCGCGGGCGATCGCGCTTGTGTCGGGGATGTGGAGCGTGTCGGTGTTGATGGGGCCCTTGGTGGGTGGCGTGTTCGCCCGCTGGGGCGACTGGCGCGGCGCCTTCATCGCGGTCGTCCTGATCGCCGTCCTGTTGACCGGCGGCGCCTTCGTCGTGCTGCGACCGATGGCGCAAGCGCGGAAAATGCCGGCGCCTCGCGTCCCTGGTATGCGGGTTGCCTTGATCTGCCTTGCGATCGCCTGCATCTCTGCCGCGTCGACGGTTGCGACGCCGCTTGCCAAGGCAGGCCTGATCGCGCTTGCAGTCGTATCGCTCGCCGTGATGCTGCGGGTCAACCGGGATGCTGCAACACCGCTCTTGCCGCGCGACTCCTTCTCGTTGCATACGCCGACCGGTATCGGCCTGTGGCTGGTGCTGCTGCTCTGCATCACCTTCAGCCCGATGCAGCTCTACGTGCCGATCTTCCTGCAGCAACTGCATGGGCTGGATCCGCTGGAGGCTGGTTATGCCGTGGCTGCGGCTTCCATGGGCTGGACGATTGCGTCGCTTGCGACCGCCGGCGTGGTCGGCATGTGGCGCAATAGGCTGATGCTGGCAGGGCCGCTCGTCATGGCTGCCGGCTTGATGGGCGTCGCGCTCCTCATGCCGGCGTCACACTCGGTCGCGCTCTATTTCGCCATCGCCGTGGTGGGGATCGGCATCGGCCAGTGCTGGGCCTTTGTGGCCCATCAGGTCATGAGCGGCGCGCGGGCGGGGGACGAGACGGTCGCGGCCTCGTCGGTGCCGACCGTCCAGCAGATGGGCGTCGCCCTGGGAGCGGCTCTTGCCGGCATCGTGGCAAATGCCAGCGGCCTTGCGAACGAAGCCGCCGGCGGTGGCATGGCCCAGGCCGCCTTCTGGGTGCCGGCAAGTTTTGTCGTGCCGGCGGTTCTCGCGTGCCTGGCGAAGCTACGGCTATGTCCCTAGCGGGCGGTCGATCATTCGGCCGCGACCTGCTGCGCCTGCGGCCACGGACCGACATCGAGGAACGTGCTCTGGTAGGTGGCACCTTCGCCGATGTCGGTGTAACGGTCCGAACAGAGCATGTTGATCGTTCCCGAGGCGGCCTCGCTGGAGGGGCGCTGGCCAGGCACCAGCACGACGCCGGGCCTGATCTCGTCGCTCACCCGCAAGACGAGGCCGACCTCGGCCCGGTCGTTGAACAGGCGGACCGTGGCGCCGTCCGTGAGGTTGCGCGCCTTCGCGTCGTCGGGATGGAGGATGCAGAACGGCTTGCCTTCGCGATTGCGCAGGAAGCTGATCCCCGAGAAGGCGGTATGCGCCTGGAAGTAGCCGGGTGCCGTGAGGAGACGGAGCGGCCATTTTTCCGCATCGGCCGCCTCGATCGGATCCTCGGTCCAGTCCGGCAGCGCCAGGCCCTGCTTGGCCAGTTCTTCTGAATAGAATTCGAGCTTGCCCGACGGCGTCTTGAAGGGCTGGCCGTCCCACTCGTGAGCGATACGAACCGGCTCTCCCGCCAACAGTTTCTTCGGATCGGCCTTGGAGGCGGGCCCCGTAGAGCCCTTGAACAGCTCCTTCACCGCGTCCTGAGGCGCCAAAGAGAAGATCGGATCGGCAAGGCCCATGCGACGGGCAAGCGCCTGCGCCACCGCGAAGTTGGAGCGCGCCTCGCCGCGCGGCTCGGCCGCCTTCTGGCCCCACTGCATCCAGTAGGCGCCGTAAGCGCGATAGAGATCGTCGGTTTCGAGATAGCTTGCCGCCGGCAGGACGATGTCGGCGTATTTCGCCGTATCGGTCAGGAAGGGGTCGTGCACTACGGTGAACAGATCTTCGCGTGCGAGACCGCGCTTCACCTTATGCACCTCCGGGCAGGTCACGGCCGGATTGTTGGCCGAGATGTAGATCGCGCGGATCGGCGGATCGTTCATGGTAAGAAGCGCTTCGCCCAGCCGCAGATGGTTCACCATGCGCGAGGTCGCAGGACCGGAGGGCTTGCGAACCGCATTGTAGTTCAGGTCGCAGGACGCCGCGGTAAGAAGAAGGGCGCCGCCGCCCTTGACGCCGTAGTGGCCGCTGACACCCGGCAGAAGCGCCACTGCCCGCAGCGCCTGGCCGCCCGCTGCAAGTCGCGTCATGCCTTCACCGAGGCGGATCAATGCCGCCTTTGCCCTGCCGTACATCGCCGCCAGCTTCTCGATATCGGCGACGGCAAGGCCGGTGATCTCGGCGACGCGGGCTGGCGTGAACCTGGGCAGGATCTCGCGCTCGACCTTGTCGAAGCCCAGTGTGCACTTCGCGATATAGTCGCGATTGGCATGGCCGTCGCGCACCAGGATGTGCATCACGCCCAGGGCGAGCGCAGCGTCGGTGCCGATCTTGATGGGAAGATAGAGATCGGCCGCCTTGGCGCTGCGCGTGCGGCGCGGATCTATCACGACCAGCGGGACGCCGCGCGTCTTCTTCTGCTCCTCCACAAGGGCCCAGAAATGGACATTCGTGGCGGCGAGGTCGGCACCCCAGGAAATCACGAGGTCCGAATGCACGACCGACTCCGGATCGGCGCCGCCCACCGGGCCTACGGTCAGGTCCCAGGCAGTCTCGCAGCAGGTGTCGCACACCGTGCCCGCCTGCAGGCGTGAGGTACCCAAGGCGTGAAACAGCCCGTTCACCAGTCCGCGATTCATCAGTCCCTGATGGGCGGAATAAGCGTAACCCAAGAGCGCCAGGGGGCCGCTTTCGGCGATGATCGCTTTCCACCTGGAGGTGATCTCGTCCAGCGCCTCGTCCCAGGAGATCGGCGTGAACTGGCCTGAGCCCTTGGGGCCGCTGCGTTTCAGGGGCGTCAGGATGCGGTCGGGCGAATTGACGTTGTCGGCGTCGCGGTTGACCTTGCCGCACGCAAATCCGGCCGTATAGGGATGGTCAGGATCGCCCTGCACACGGACAACCTTGCCGTCCTCGACACGTGCAATGAGCGAGCACATGTCCGGACAATCGTGTGCGCAGACAACTCGAACGGTTTTCACCAGGCCGTCTCCCAGAAAAAGGAAAACGGCAGTGTATCAGAAGAGTGGAGAAGTCCGGGTCTTACTTCTTCTTGGCCGCGCCCTTAGCCGGCGTCGCTTCCGCCTTGGCGCCGGAAGACTTGAGGCCAGCGCCCATGCCGTCCCCGGCCGAGCCGGTCATACCGAAACGATCCTTGAAGCGCTGCACGCGCCCGCCGCGATCGATGCTCTGGCGCACGCCAGTCCAGGCCGGGTGGGTCTTCGGGTCGATATCGAGACGCATGGTCGCGCCTTCCTTGCCCCAGGTCGACTTCGTCTTGAAGGACGAGCCATCGGTCATCACCACCGTGATCTCGTGATAGTCGGGGTGGATCTTCTCTTTCATAAGCTTCTCCAGCGCCTCGGGGCCGATTTCCGACCGGCCGCGCAAACAGGGCCGGGGGTATACAGGCACGGGGGTGTGTCCACAAGCCCGGTTGTCGGGTCTTTCCTAGGCTTGTAGACCGGCCGCAGCATGATCGATTCAGCCTTCGAACGCTTGGCCGATAGCCTTCTGGACGCCCTCGAGGACGGCATTGCCGACCATGTGGACATGGAGCGGCAAGGGGGCGTGCTGACCGTGGAGGGCGAGGATGGGACCTGGATCGTCAATAAACATGCACCCACCCGGCAAGTCTGGCTGAGTTCCCCCCGGTCGGGTGCCCGCCATTATGCCTTCGATGCCGGATCGGGGCTGTGGCAGGACACCCGCGGGGGCGGCGATCTGCTCGCTACCCTGTCGGCCGAGCTCGGTGTTCCCTTGGCATGGCGGCCGGAATGAACCGCTTTGCCGGCCTCAGGCTGCTCGGCCCATATCTGCGACCCCACCGCGGCCGGGTGGTTCTGGCGCTGATTTCGCTGTTCGTCGCGGCCGGCACGGTGCTGGCCTTCGGGGCCTGCCTGCGAGCCCTGATCGACCGCGGATTCGCCCAAGGTCAGCCTGCCGTCCTCGACTATGCGCTGGCCTCGCTGATGGTCGTCGCCGCCATTCTGGCCGCCGCCTCCGGTTCGCGCTTCTATCTGGTCTCCTGGCTTGGCGAACGGGTGGTGGGTGATCTGCGGCGTGACCTTTTCGCCCATGTCGTGCGGCTTGGGCCCGCCTGGTTCGAGATCAAGCGCTCAGGCGACGTGATGAGCCGCATTTCCTCCGACGCCCAGCTGATCGAGCAGGTGATCGGCTCCTCGGTCTCGGTGGCGTTGCGCAACACGTTGATGTGCGTTGGCGGCATCGTGATGCTGGTGGTCACCAATCCCAAGCTCGCCGCCCTGGTCCTGGCCGTCGTGCCGGCGGTGGTGGTGCCAATCATCATCTTCGGCCGCAAGGTCCGGGCACTCTCGCGCGAGTCGCAGGCGCGCATCGCCGACCTCGTGTCGGAGGGCACAGAGGCGCTCGACGGCGTCCGCACGGTGCAGGCCTTCGCGCAAGAGGATCGCATGGCCCGACGCTTCGGCGAAGCGACCGAGCTTGCTTTCATGGCGGCGGTCCAGCGCATCACGCGGCGCGCCGTCATGACGACGCTCGTGATCTTCATCGTCTTCGCCGCGGTCGGCTTTCTGCTGTGGATCGGCGGCCAGGATGTGATCGCCGGACGTATCACAGCGGGAGATCTTTCCGCCTTCGTCTTCTATGCTGTGCTGGTGGCGAGTTCCGGCGGCGCCATCAGCGAGACCATTGGCGATTTGCAGCGTGCATCCGGTGCCGCCGAGCGCCTGTCGGAACTCAAGGCGGAACCGCCGGTCATCGTCGAGACCGCTCAGCCGAGGGAGCTGCCCAAGCCCGTCCGCGGCGCCATCGCTTTCGACGAGGTCTCGTTCTGCTATCCCACTCGCCCCGAGACTCGTGCACTCAATCGCTTCGATCTCACGGTGGCCCCAGGCGAGACGGTCGCCATCGTCGGGCCGTCCGGCGCAGGCAAGACGACAGTGTTCAATCTCTTGCTGCGCTTCTACGATCCCGAGACCGGCGTCGTCCGTGTCGACGGCGTCGATATTCGTGAGCTCAAGCTGCAGGAGCTGCGCCGCAACCTTGCGATCGTGCCGCAGGAGCCGGTGCTGTTCACGGCGACCGTCGCTGACAATATCCGTTATGGCCAGCCCGAAGCCTCCGATGCGGAGGTCCGGGCGGCGGCCGAGGCCGCCTCGGCGCTCAGCTTCGTCGAAGCCCTGCCGCAGGGCTTTGCCACCCATCTTGGCGCACGGGGCGTCAGACTGTCAGGCGGGCAGCGGCAGCGCATTGCGATTGCGCGGGCGCTGCTCTGCAACCCGGCGATCCTGCTGCTCGACGAGGCGACCAGCGCCCTCGACGCCGAGAGCGAACTGGCTGTTCAACAGGCCCTCGATCGGCTGATGCACCAGAGGACGACCCTGGTGATCGCCCATCGGTTGGCCACGGTGCAAAAGGCCGATCGGATCGTGGTGGTCGATGGCGGACGCGTCGTCGATGTCGGAACCCACATCGAACTGGCGAGGCGGGGCGGTCTCTATGCCCGGCTGGCCGAGCTGCAATTCAACTTGTCGGCGGCGGCAAGCTGAGGATCTGCATCGGCAGATACTCAATTTCAGACGACGCTGCTCGGAAGTTTTCTTTGCTAGAAAGGCCGGATGAAGGTCAGTCGATCCGGCCTGACTTGTGCTCAGCGTCGAGGCGGCGCAATTCGCGCCGCAGGATCTTGCCGGTTGTCGTGAGCGGCAGCTCGGCCACGAACTCGACCTCGCGCGGATATTCGTGAGCCGCCAGCCGTGTCTTTACGTGGGCTGCAAGATCGGCCTTCAACGTCTCCGTCGGTGAGACCTCCGGCCGGAGCTGTACGAATGCCTTCACGATCTCGGTCCGCACCTTGTCGGGAACGCCCACGACCCCGACCATGGCGACGGCGGGATGCTTCATCAGGCATTCCTCGATCTCGCCCGGCCCAATACGGTAGCCGCCTGACGTAATCACATCGTCGTCGCGGCTCTTGAAGTAGACATAGCCGTCTTCGTCGATGCGGCCGAGATCGCCGGTGAGCAGCCAGTCGCCGGCATATTTGCGTGCCGTCGCCTCGGGGTTGCGCCAGTATTCCAGCATGACGATGGGATCGTGCCGCCAGCCGGCGATCTGGCCTTCTTGGCCGGGCGGCAGGACCTGGCCGTCGCCGTCCACGATCACGACCTTGCGGCCAGGGCAGGCGCGGCCGCAGGAGCCGGGGCGCACCTCGAACCAGTCCGGCGAATTCAGCAGCATCATGTTCATCTCGGTCTGGCCGTAACCCTCCGAGATGGTCGTGCCGAACGTCTCGCGACCCCAGGCCAGCAGCTCCTCGCCCATGGCCTCGCCGCCGGTGCAAACTGCGCGGACGGCATAGTCCCAGCGCGCGCGGGGCTGGTTCACTTGCCGCATCATCTTGAGCGCAGTCGGCGGGATGAAGCTCACGCCGATGTTGTGGCGTGCGAGCAGTGCAAAGGCGCGTTCCGGGTCGAACTTGGCAAAACGATGCGCCACGACGGGCGTACCGTAATACCAGGCAGGGAAGAGCGAATCGTAGAGGCCCGCAATCCAGGCCCACTCCGCCGGTGTCCACATCACCTCGTTGCCGCGCGGCCAGTGGCCCAGCCATTGCTCCACAGGCGGAATGCAGCCAAGCAACATGCGATGGGCGTGCAGTGCGCCCTTGGGCTGGCCGGTCGTGCCGGAGGTGTAGATCAAAAGCGCGGGATCCTCGGCCGCCGTGTCGAGCGTCGTGAAGCTCTCCGAGCCGGCAGCAAGAAGGCAATCCCAGTCGAAGAAGTCGCGAGCGTGGCTGCCTGCGCCGATGGCGATGATTGTCTTGAGATGCGGCAGGCGGTCGCGCACGGCCAGTATCTTTGGCAATTGGCCGATGTCGGTGACGATCGCGGACGCTTCCGCGTTGGCCAGCCGATACTCGACCGCTTCCTCGCCGAACAACGTGAAGAGGGGAAGCACGACGGCGCCCATGCGATAGCCGGCGAGATGGCTTATGGTGAGTTCCGCACCCTGGCTCAGGAACACCGCTAGGCGGTCGCCGCGCTCGAGGCCTTGGGCGGCAAGGGCGTTGGCCAGCCGGGAGCTGGCATCGAGGAGCTGCCCGAACGTCCAGTGGCGGACACTGCCGTCACCGTTTTCCACAATCAGCGCGAGGGTCTCGCGCGGGTGACGCTCGCATACGGCGCGGCCGATGTTGAAGCGGCCGGGCCGCGGCCAGCGGAACTGGCGCATGGCGTCTTCGTAGGAAAGTCCACGGGGAATCATGGTGGACGGTACTCTATGGCAGGTGGACCATCCCAAGCCAGCGGGAGTATCTTTTCGCCATGAGTCCGGATGACCACTCCTACGCGCCGTCGGCACGTGCCAGGAGCGCCGAGAGCGGCGTTACCATCGTGCCGTCGGTCTGCCCGCACGACTGCACCAGCACCTGTGCCCTCGATGTCGAAAGGCTCGACAGCCGCCGCATCGGCCGCGTCCGCGGCTCCATGCGCAACGACTACACCGCCGGGGTGATCTGCGAGAAAGTCGCGCGGTATGCCGAGCGTATCCATCATCCCGATCGCCTGATGAAGCCGCTGCGGCGCACCGGGCCCAAGGGATCGAAGCAATTCGCCGAAATCTCCTGGGCCGATGCGCTCGATATCGTCGCCGAGCAATTCATCGCCAAGGCTCGCCAGCACGGCAGCGAGACGATCTGGCCATACTTCTATGCCGGCACGATGGGGCTGGTGCAACGCGACGGCATCAACCGTTTGCGCCATGCGATGAAATACTCGCGCTGGTTCTCGACCATCTGCGTGACGCTGGCTGACACCGGCTGGATCGCAGGTACCGGCATCAAACGCGGCGCCGATATGCGTGAGGTCGACGAGCACTCCGACCTGGTCGTGATCTGGGGCGGCAATCCCGTGAACACCCAGGTCAACGTCATGACCCACGCCATGCGCGCCAGGAAGCGCGGCGCGAAGCTGGTCGTGATCGATCCTTACCGCACCGGCACGGCCGAGCAGGCGGATATGCACCTCGCGGTGCGGCCGAGCACCGATGGCGCGCTGGCGGCCGGCGTCATGCATGTCCTGTTCAAGGAAGGCTACGCCGACTGGGATTATATGCGCCGCTACACCGACGCTCCGGACGAACTGGCCGCGCATGTGGCGACGCGGACGCCGGAGTGGGCGTCGAAGATCACCGGCCTTTCCGTCGCCGACATCGTGACCTTCGCGCGCATGTACGGCCAGGCGAAGGCACCGTTCATCCGCTGCCACCATGGCTTCAGCCGGACGCGAAACGGGGCGGCCAATATGCATGCGGCATCGTGCCTGCCAGCCGTCACCGGGGCATGGAAGGTGAAGGGCGGCGGCGCGCTCTACGGCCATACCGGCATGTATCCGCTCAACCGCACGCTGATCGACGGCCTCGATGTCGAGGACAAGTCGCTCCGCGCGCTCGACCAGTCGCGGCTGGGGCCGATCCTGACCGGCGATCCGGAAGGGTTGAAGAACGGACCGCCCGTAACGGGCATGCTGATCCAGAACACCAACCCGGCCCGGGTCTGTCCCGAACTCGAACTGGTGCACAAGGGCTTCAGGCGCGACGACCTTTTCGTCTGCGTGCACGAGCAGTTCATGACCGAAACGGCTGCGCTGGCCGACATCGTGCTGCCGGCGACCATGTTCCTCGAGCACGACGACTTCTACACCGCCAGCGGCCATACCTTTTTCCAGGTCACCAAGAAGGTGATCGAGGCGCCGGGTGAGTGCCGCGAGAACCACTATGTCATCTGCGAACTGGCCAAGCGCCTGGGCGCCAAGCATCGCGGCTTCGACATGACGGTCTGGGAGATCATGGACGAAGCGCTCAAGGTCTCCGGCATGTGGGACGCCGAGACGAACTGGCAGAAGGGCGGCCAGGATTTCCATCTCGGGTTCGAGACGTCGCACTTCCTCGACGGCTTCGCCTGGCCCGACAAGAAATTCCGCTTCAAGCCGGACTGGGCGGCGTTCGGGCCGCGGGGCGCAAACATGCCCAAGCTTCCTGATCATTTCGACGTGATCGACAGCGCCACGACGGACAAGCCGTTCCGGCTGGTTGCTGCGCCGGCACGAACGTTCCTCAACTCGACGTTCAGCGAAACCCCCTCCAGCCTGAAGCGCGAGGTGCGGCCGACGGCGTTGATGAATCCCGAGGATTGCGCCGCGATGGGGATCACCGAAGGTGATCGTGTCGAGCTTGGCAATGAGCGCGGCCGCACGATCGTCCATGCCCGGCCGAAAGCCGGCCAGCAGAGGGGCGTCGTCGTGGTCGAGGGCATCTGGGCCAATCGCAATTTCGAGACCGGCAAGGGGATCAATGTCTTGACGTCGGCCGACCCGGGCTGGCCGCATGGTGGCGCCGTGTTCCACGACACCGCCGTCTGGATCCGAAAGCCCGCGTGAGCAGCTTCCAGCCCGCGGCCAACCCCAGCATCGCGCCGGCCCAGGCCGAACGCGTGCCGGGCCGTGCGCATGTATTGGTGATCGGCAACGAAAAGGGTGGATCGGGGAAGTCGACGACTGCGCTGCATATCGCGGTCTCTCTGATGAGAGACGGTGCGTCGGTGGCGACTCTTGATCTCGATGCGCGCCAGGCCACGCTTGGCCGCTATATCGAGAATCGTGTCGCATATGCCCGGCGCAAGGGTCTCGATCTGCCGGTCCCAACTCATGCCGCCGTCACAGCTTCGACGCTGCCCGACCGGGTCGAGGCCGAGGCCGACGAGCAGGCGCGCTTCGAGGCAGCCCTCGAGCCGCCGTTGCTCAGCGCCGATTTCGTGCTGATCGACACGCCCGGCAGCGACACCCATCTTTCGCGCCTGGCGCATATGTGGGCCGACACGCTTCTCACGCCGCTGAACGACAGCTTCATCGATCTCGACCTGCTGGCGCGGGTCGATCCGGATACGCTCAAGGTCGTCCGCCCGTCCGTCTATGCCGAAGCAGTCTGGAAGCAGCGACAGGTTCGTGCCGTGCAGGGGGGGCGGCCGGTCGACTGGGTTGTGATGCGCAACAGGCTGTCGTCGCTGGCGGCTCGCAACAAGCGAGATATGGGAACCGTTCTCGAAGCGTTGGCCAAGCGCATCGGCTTTCGCACGACGACAGGCCTGAGCGAGCGCGTGATCTATCGCGAGTTGTTCCTCAACGGCCTTACGCTCCTCGACCTGACACGCGGTGGCAGTGGACCGTCACTCACCTTGAGCCATGTCGCCGCACGTCAGGAAGTGCGCGATCTCGTGGCCTCGCTCAATCTGCCACCGCCCGTGCCCGCCGCACCGCCGGCCGCCCCGGCGACACAAGAAGCCATAGCAGAGCAGCAAGCTGCAGGATGAACAGGGCACCGAACGCCCAAGTATACCCGTCTCGGGCATAGCCGGTCGATGTGGGTGGCCACAGCTCCACAACCTTTCCCATGGCCCACTGGCCGGCGAAGATCACGACGAAGACCAGCAGATTGACGCTGGTGCTGACCCGGCCGGCAAAGTCGGGCGGGAAGGCGGCCATGATCACCGGGAAATACTGGATGGGGTAGGCGCCGAGGAAGCCGAACAGCATCCAGGGGACGATTGGGTTGGCAGGCGGCAGGAAGGCGAGCCAGCCGGTGACGAGGGCGAACAGCAGACTGGCAACGCTCGATGAAACGAAGTCGTCGATGCCCCAACGCCTCAAGAATTCAGCGATAACGCCGCTCACAGCGAAGCCCAGGGTCATTGCCGCGGTCGCGTAAAGCAGGATGTCGGCGCGGGAAGCTTTGTCGATGATGCCGGCCACGTCGCGCAGCCATGGTCCCATCCACAGCGTGATACAGCCGATGAAGGCGAGCTGCTGCAGGCAGAGGAGCGGCTGGAGCCTCCAGTAGAAGCCGTCGGTCAGTATCGCGCCGGTGATGCGGAACTGGTCAGCCAAGCTGCCGTTGCGGCCTGATGGCGTACGATCCGGAACCGCAACATGGAGCAGCAGCGCGCCAAACAGCGAAATGCCGGCCAGCCAGAAGAAAAGCCCCTGCCAGCTCACGACCGATAGCGACCATTCGACCGGCAGTGTGGCGGCCATCGAGCCAGCGCCGCCAGCCATCATGTGGAAGCCCGTGACGAGCCCCCAGCGCCGCGGCGGATACCAGAGCGTGATCGCCTTCATGGCCGCCATCAGCCCGCCGGCGAAGCCAAGCCCGATCAGCCCGCGCGCTAGAACGAGTTGGGGCAGCGAGCTGGCCAGGGCGAACAGGGCCGATCCGAGCGCGGCCACCACCATCAGCGTGGTCTGCAGGCGGCGCGGCCCGTAGCGGTCGAGTGCGACACCCAGTACGGGCTGGCAGGCGGCAAAGAACAGGAAGAAGGCGGACGTGAGCAGGCCGAGATCGGCCGCGGTCACACCGACGTCGCGCTCGAGATAGGGAAAGATCACGGCATTCACGCCGCGCACGATGTAGGAGAGGAAATAGACGAACGCGAAGGGCAGGAAGACCCGTACCAGCAACCACAGTGCACCGGGCTTGTCGCGGTCCATGTCAGGGTTTCTCGCAGTCCACGGCGATGCGCCGCGGCATGAAGGTGGGCAGGGGCGGCGTTTCCTTTGCCAAGGGCTTCGGCCACGCGCCGCTCGCCAACCGCCGTTCGATCACGGGAATGAGTTGCTGCAGCATGACCCAGGCGCGCTCGCGCGCACTGCCGGCGGTGTTGTGGATCGCGTTCTGGAACGGGCCGTGGGTTGGCGGATGGTCCCTGACCTCGATGAACAACCGCTGCCGTTCGGCAGACGGCTCGCCGCGGTTGGGAAGCGGTGGCGGGTGGTCGAAGGACCAGTCCCGTGAAACGCCTGCCGCGAGGGGAACTTCATCGCGTTGCTCGGCGGTGACGGCCTTGCCCACGTTCTCCGGCAGTGGCGCGGCGAAGAGCGGCAGGCCATCGATATACCGTACGATTCCCTCCGCAACGATGGTGCTCGCCAGAACCGAGGCGATCACCAACACGACGTCAATGACTTTCAGGAGGAGGCTCCGCGGACAATCCGTTGTTCGTGGCGTTTACGAGCGCGGGGCACCATATTCGACGGTCGAGAGGGGGTCAAAGATGGTCGGGGAACGCAAGATGCCTGCAGCAGTTGGCGGCGCCACCGGCGCAGTCGATGCCTTTGTGCGCGAGGTCGGACGGCTGCCCACGTCGCGCGGCAGCGGGCGGCGTGGCCGCCTGCTGTTCGCCATGGATGCGACCGCAAGTCGCGAGCCGACCTGGGATCACGCCTGCGGAATCCAGGGCGAGATGTTCGTTGCCGCCGACACGCTCGGCGGTCTCGATGTTCGGCTCGCCTTCTATCGCGGCTTCGACGAGTTCAAGGTGAGCCGCTGGACCTCCGACGGCCGCGAGCTGGCCCGCCTGATGAGCGCCGTGCGTTGCCTTGCCGGCCGTACGCAGATCGGGCGTCTGCTGCGCTATGCGGGCGAGCAGCGGCGCGAAAGCCGGCTCGACGCCGTTGTCTTCGTCGGCGACTGTTGTGAAGAAGATGTCGACCAGGTGGGCCATGAGGCCGGACAGCTCGGATTGCTGGGCTTGCCGGTGTTCGTTTTTCAGGAGGGTGACGACCGCGTCGCCTCACGCCTTTTTCCGCAGATCGCCAAGCTGACGCGCGGCGCCTATTGCAAGTTCGACCGCAACAGCCCCGACCAGCTCAAGCGGCTGCTTGGTGCCGTCGCCGCCTACGCCGCCGGAGGCCACGCGGCGCTCCTGAAGTACGGCAAGGATAAAGGCGGAGCGGCAGCGCTGTTGACGCGGCAGATGAAGTAGCAGGGCCGCGAATCATGCCCCCAACAGCCGGGCGGCCCAATTGCCGGGCAGCAGGCCGCCGAACCAGACGGCGGCCTTGGTTCCGACCGGGAAGGCGATTCGTGCCTTGTTCCGTGCGAGGCCGCGCCGAATGATCTGCGAAGCTCTTTCAGCCGTCATCAGGAACGGCATGGGAAAGGGCGCCTGCGCGGTCATACGGCTGATAACGAAGCCAGGGCAGATCACGCTTACGCCCAAGCCGCTCTTCTTCAATGCGTAGCGGATACTTTCACCCCAGACGCGGACCGCCGCCTTGCTGGCATTGTACGAGGCCGAGTAGGGCAGGCCGATGAAACCGGCGAGAGAGGAGACCACGGCGATCTGGCCGCGCCCGCGCGCCGTCATGCGTTCGAGAAGCGGCTCGACCGTGTTCAGTACGCCGTCGAAATTGACAGCCATCGTCTGGCGGATGACCGCGAAGTCGTCGAGCGAAGAATTGGCCTTGTCGATGGATATCCCGGCATTGGCGATCAGGAGGTCGACGGGATGGGCATCGTCGAACGCGGCGAGCCAGGTTGCGAGTGCCGCCCGGTCGGTAACATCGATCTGCCGGGCATCGACGACGGCGCCCTTGCCGCGGCAGACGTTGGTGATGGCGCGCAAGCGCTCGGGGTCTCGGCCGTTCAGAGCGAGCGCGATGCCTGGCGCGGCGTAGTCGCGGGCAAGCGCCTCGCCAATTCCGCTCGAGGCGCCGGTGATCACGATGTTGGTGAAGTTCATGGGATAACCTTCTGGCGCCTCGCATTGTGTGTGCGTGGGACGGATACTAGAGTGGCGCGCCGCATTGCGGCCAGTGGAGGGCAGTCGGAGTTGGATTTTTGATTGCAAGCATGACGGGATATGCCCGAGCTCAGGGGGCGGATGAGCGGCGGCGCTGGGTCTGGGAAGCACGCAGCGTCAATGGGCGCAATCTGGAGGTCCGATGCCGCGTTCCACAAGGCTTCGAGCGGCTGGAAAATCCGGCGCGTACGGCAGTCGGCGCCACGCTCCGGCGAGGCAATGTCTCGATCTCGCTCACAGTTGCGAGCGAGCGTCTGACCAAGCCGCTGCGGATCAACCGCGCCCTGTTGGCAGAGCTCACCCCATTGATCGAGGAAATGCGAAAGACGGGTGCCACCGCCCCGACGGCCGACGGTCTGTTGCGGGTGCGCGGCGTGATCGAGGAAGAAGAGGAGGGTGAGGAAAGCGAAGAGGCGCTTGTCGCGCTGGACAAGGCCCTGGTCAGCACGCTTGGCGAGGCGCTGAAGGCGCTGGCGGGTGCCCGTGCGGCGGAAGGCAAAGCGTTGGCTGGCGTGCTGGACGGTCATGTCGCCGAGATCGAGATGCTTTGCGAGCGCGCCGGCGTACGGGCGCAGGCCCAGGTGGGCGCGGTGCGTGCACGGTTCGAAGCCCAGCTGGCCGAGCTTCTGGAACGCGCGCCAGCCTTGTCCGAGGAGCGCTTCGCGCAGGAGGTGGCGTTGCTCGCGGGCAAGGCGGACGTGCGTGAAGAACTCGACCGTCTCATCGCCCATATCGCCCAGGCGCGCAGCCTGCTGGCCGAGGCCCGGCCGAACAATCCTGTGGGGCGCAAGTTCGATTTCCTCTGCCAGGAATTCAATCGCGAGGCCAATACGCTCTGCTCGAAGTCGGCTGACATCGAGTTGACTCGTATCGGCATCGACCTGAAGGGCGCCATCGAACGTATGCGAGAGCAGGTACAGAATGTCGAATGAGGCCGAAGCGCCCACGATCCAAAGACGCGGCTTGATGCTGGTACTGTCCTCGCCGTCGGGCGCGGGGAAGACGACTCTCTCGCGGCAACTCCTGGGGAACGACTCACAGATCCAGCTCAGCGTTTCCTTCACCACGCGGGAAAAGCGGCCTGGCGAGACCGAAGGCGTCGATTACCGGTTTGTCGATACAGCGACCTTCCGTGGCATGATCGAGCGCGGCGAATTCCTCGAGCATGCACGTGTCTTCGATCACTACTACGGCACGCCGCGGGGCCCCGTCGAGGCGGCTCTCGATACGGGCCGTGACGTGTTGTTCGACATCGACTGGCAGGGGACGCAGCAACTCAAGGAGAAGGGACGCGACGATCTGGTCACGGTCTTCATCCTGCCGCCCTCGACACGCGATCTCGAGCGCCGCTTGATCACGCGCGCCCAGGATTCGCCCGACATCGTTGCCAAGCGGATGGCGAAGGCGGCCGACGAGATGAGCCATTGGGCCGAGTACGACTACACGATCATCAACCGCGACATCGCCACCAGCCTGATCGAGCTGAAATCGATCCTCATGGCCGAGCGCCTGAAGCGTGAGCGGCAATATGGCCTTGCGGCCTTCGTGAAGGCATTGCGTGAGGGACGCTGATCCTAAGGGAGGTCGAGCGTTCGGGCGAGTTGGACGAAATTGTCTACGGACAATTCCTCTGCGCGCGCGGTCGGCGACAGGCCGAGTCCTTCAAGGACCGGGACGGGATCGCGGAATAACCCCTGGAGCGAACCACGCAACATCTTGCGCCGCTGACCAAAGGCCGCGGCGGTGAGCTTTTCGAGCCGGCCGAGCCCGACAAGGCGTTGCGACGCCGGCCGGGGCGTGAGCCGTACGACGGCTGAGACGACCTTGGGCGGCGGCACGAAGGCCGACGGCGCTACCTCGAATAGCCGGCGAACCTCGCAGACATGCTGGGTCAATACCGAAAGCCGCCCGTAATCCTTGGTGCGGGGCTGAGCGACAAGCCGGTCGACGACCTCTTTTTGGAACATCAGCACCATGTCGGCGATCCCGTTGGCTGCATGCAGCCATCGGATCAGGAGGGCGGTCGAGACATTGTAGGGCAGGTTGGCCACGATGCGGCAGGGCGGCGCGCCGAGGCTCGCGGGATCGACCGCGAGAGCATCACCTTCGACGAGGTCGAGACAGCCATTTGACGCCGCCTGCAATTCGCGCAGGGCGCCGACGGCTCGGACATCGACTTCGATCGCGACGACGTGCGTGGCACCCTCCAGCAGGAGTGCGCGTGTCAGGCCGCCTGGTCCGGGGCCGACTTCGACGATTGTACCTGTATCGAGCGGCGCAGCGGCGCGCGCGATGCGGCGCGTGAGGTTGAGATCGAGGAGGAAATGCTGGCCGAGGCGTTTGCGGGCGTCGAGGCCATGAGCGGCTATGGTCTCGCGCAAGGGGGGCAGGTCGGCGATCCCGTCGGCGGCCGATCGGCTCATCTCAGGTCTGACGTCGTCGCGCCATATCGTCGGCCATGGTGAGCGCGGCGATCAGGCTGGTTGCGTCGGCGCGGCCGGTGCCGGCGATGTCCAGTGCCGTGCCATGATCGGGAGAGGTGCGGACGAACGGCAGGCCCAGCGTGACGTTGACGCCACCGGTGAAGTCGATGGTCTTGATCGGGATCAGCGCCTGATCGTGGTACATGCAGAGGGCGGCATCGTAGGCTGCACGGGCGGCTGGATGGAACAGCGTGTCGGCTGGAGCAGGCCCCCGGACATCGATGCCGTCGTGGCGCAGGGCTTCGATCGCGGGGGTGATGATCCGAGTCTCTTCGTCACCCATCGCGCCTTGTTCACCGGCATGGGGATTGAGAGCCGCGATCGCAAGCCTGGGCCGGCCGATGCCGAACAAATCCGCCAGTCCGGCCGCCGTCGTACGGCCGGCACGTACGATTGCTGCCGGATCAAGCTTGCGCACCGCATCGGCGAGCGACAAATGGATCGTGACCGGCACCACGCGTAGTTCCGGACAAGCCAGCATCATCGCGACTTGGACCGGCTTTCCCGTCGTCCGCGACGCGAGTTCGGCAAGGAATTCGGTGTGGCCCGGATGCGGGAAACCCGCTTCCTGCAGGGTCTTCTTCTGAATGGGATTGGTGGCAAAGCCCGCGATCTCGCCTGCGGTGGCGAGAGCTGCCGCGCGCTCGATTGCCTCGATGGTCGCCGGCGCATTGACTGGATCCGGATGCCCGGCTCTTACGGGGCCATGTAGCCGGACGGGCAGGACAGGCAGCGCCTCATCGAAAATCGCACGAGCTTCGGCGGGCCGGCTGATTTTCCTCACCGGCACGGCAAGGCCAAGATCCCGGCTCAGGGTTTCCAGCCGCGCTGGATCGTCGATCGCGAAGAACACCCGCGAGGTGCGGGTCCGTGCAAGCCATGCCTTGAGGCTAAGTTCACCGCCGATGCCGGCCGGCTCGCCCATGGTCACGGCGAGCGGCAGCGGCGTGGTCATGATGGCTTCTTGATGTCGATAGTGGCAGCGCGCCGCAGGTCGCGCATGTAGCGCCGGGCGCCGGCTTCGACCTTCTGCAGCAGGATCTGTTGCGAGATGATCTCGCGCGATGGCAAGCCGCCGGCACCCTCCTTGCTGCAGAGAGCGACCACCTGCAGGCCTTCGGCGACCCGGAACGGGCCGGCCGCGGCGCCGATCTGCAGCTTGGGAATCTCGTCATACATCTGCGCGTTGGCCCTGAGGTCGCCGACCCGGATACCCCTGAGGTCGCCCGAGGTCGCGCCCTTGAGTTGCCGTGCCTGAGCGTGCAGGTCGTTGCACTGATGGACGGCGGCCATGGCTTTCTGCGCCTCGGAGGTGGCGCGGCTGGTCTCCTCGGGCGAGGCGTTGACCGGAAGCGCCAGCGTCATCTGGACCAGGTTGAGCCGTACGTCGTCCGGTCGCGCGGTGGCGAAGGGGCGCCGATCCACCACGTAGACGATATGCCAGCCGGACGGCGTACGGATGGGCTCCGAGGCTTGGCGCAACGGCATCTTCTCGATCGCAGCGTCGATCGCCGTATCGAGCGAGCCGGGTAGCACCCAACCGAGATCTCCGCCGTTCCTTGCGGTCTGGCCTTGTGAGAATTGCTGCGCCAGAGCGGCAAAGGGAGCGCCGCGCCTGAGCTGCTCGACAATCCGGTCGGCTGATCGGCGAGCGTCGTCAGCCTGGTCGGGCCGGTCGATGGGCACGAAGATTTCGGCCACGTGGGCCTCGGTCTTGCCGACATTGGCCCGGATGCGATTCAGCGCATCGTCGATCTCGGCGTCGGAGACATCGACTTGCGGGCGCACCTTGCGGCGCACGACCTTGGACCAGGCAATAGTGGCCCGGATCTGCTGCTGGGCGATATCGAGCGGTACGCCGATGCTCTGCAGATAAGCCCTGAAGGAACCGCTGGCCATACCAGCCGATCGCTCGATCTCGCCCATACGCGCGGCCACTTCGCTGTCGCTGGGAGCCAGACCCAGCGCCTTGGCGTTTTGTATCTGGAGCTTTTCGTCGATCATCTGCCGCAGGAGTTGCGGCGCCAGCCGCTGGCGCAAGTCCTGCGAGTCCTGCAGGCCGGAGCCCTTGATGGCGAAAGTCGTACGTTCCTTGAGGTCGAAGTCAGTAATCGCCTCGTCGTTCACCCGCGCCACAACACGCAAGCCTTGGGCCGATGCAAGCAATGGGCAGAGAATGAGGACGGTTGCCGCGAAGGCACGAAGAAGCAACGGAGGCATTTATCCAAAATGGGGGAGATGAGGGGAGGTCATTATATTCAGCGGGCCTGTCGCTGCAACGAGGGTGAGGCTTGGCGCGATAGGGGCAATCCGAGGGACATGATGGCCACGATGGTCACAGGTGCAACGTGATACGGCGGATTTCACCGATCCCAGTGGCGTCACGGCGGCAGATTTGCGGCAAGCTTTGGGTCAAACACGGATACCTCCAACCTGAGCGACATTTTGGACACCGCCGCGAAGGCAGAAAATCCAGCCGTGTCGCACTGGTTGAGACCGCTGGCGACAGCTTGAAGCCGTTCTACATGCTCGTGTGCCAGGTACCAGAAGCATCTCGTTCTAATGGCGCACTATTGGCGCATGGACGTCGTCGCTTTTGAACACGCGCCGTCCGCCGTGCAGGCAAGTGCGAAGAAGAAAATGTACATCGAATCTTGAGATCGATGCGGTGGTTCCGGTGCCTTTGAGGCAGGACACTCTTCCCTCGGGACGGCCTGGAAGAGGGGGTGCGAACGCGTCAATCCGTTCACTAGGGGCTCCGAATGGCGCAAGGTCCCAGCGGTTGGTCGAATGGCTCGACCAGTCGCAACTCTTGGGGCATAAGGCCGGCATCTTCGCAGCCAATGGGCAAAGTCGATCCAAGCACGTACTATGCACGAAGTTGCTGGGCCACGCAGATAAGTCCAGCGGCAAGAGATTTCGGAGCGTCAGTGGCGAAAACCATAAAAACCGAGGAAATGGCTTTGGCTGGAAAGACGGAATTCTAGGTCATGGACGTGTTGTCACATGACCGGCTGAACGGGCAGGCTGAAGAACGGTTCATGGGAACTGCGAAATTGCCCCGGGTTGGCGTTGTCATCGCCAACCACAACAACGAGGCCTACGTTGCCGAGGCGATCGTCTCGGCCGCGCGGCAGACCGTGCGCAATATCGAAGTCGTCGTTGTCGACGATGCGTCGACCGATTGCTCCGACCAGGTGATCCGTCAGACCCTGGCCAAGATGGAAGATCCGCGCTTCCGCTATATCCGGCTGGAAACGAATCACGGCCAGACCGGCGCCATTCGTCGCGGGATGGCCGGGCTCAGCGCCCCGTTCGTCTGCTTCCTCGATTCCGACGATGTCTGGTATGACACTTTCATCGAGCGTCATCTTGCCGCTCATTTGAATGCCGACTTCCCGGTCGCGTTCACCTACTGCGATTCGCATTTCATCAATGGCGATGGCGAATTGCTGGCCGGCACCGCCTGGTGGTTCGAGCTGCCACCCAAGCACGAGCAGCATCGGCCGATCGAGGCGGAGACCGTTCCCCAGATCGAGGCGGCCGCCGGCAGGGCGCGCTATGCCGCGAATCCGCTATTGACCTTCCACGGTCACTGGACGCCGACCTGGTCGTCCAACAGTACGGCAGCCATGATGTTCCGGCGCGACATCGTCGAACTCGTGCTGCCCGAAAAGGACGAACCACTCCCGCTCTACCTCGACTTCTACCTGTCGACGTTCTGCATCCTGATCATCGGCGGCATTGCCGTGCATGAGGCACTATATGCCTATCGGAAACACGGCAAGAACAAGCATTCCGACGGTTTCATGCTGGGTGGCGCGTCCAATACCTCACGCAAAAACTGGGCGCTGATCAGCCAGCGTGTGCTGGACCTCATCCTGAATGTCATGCTCGAGCGAAGGGAAACATTGATGATGGCTGTTGGCGGCATGCGCTATCATCAGGCAGTGAAAACCGTCCACTTCGCCCTCAGGAGATCGCGGCAAAAGCCCTGGGTCACCCGGCTGATGTCAATGGTGGGGTTCTGAGGTGGCAGCGATTGAGTTGAAGGAGAGTGCCGCGCTCTTGCGCGACTGGGCGATTCGCCAGGCTTTGCCGCTCTGGGCTACGGCCGGTTTCGACACAGCGACCGGACGTTTCCGCGAGACCCTGACGCTCGCGGGAGAGCCGGTGCTCGACGGACCCACCCGCCTGATCGTGCAAGCCCGGCAGATCTTCTCCTATGCGCTGGCTGCCCGACGGGACTGGTACCCGGGCGCCGCAGCGGTGGTGGACAAAGCCTACGCCGCCATGGTCCGCGATTATCATCGGCCGGATGGCCAGGCGGGATGGGTCTATTCCGTTCATGGCGACGGCCGCATCGGCGATCCGCGGCGCGATCTCTATAGCCACGCCTTCGCGCTGCTCGCAATCAGCTCCTATATTCGTACCACGGGCCGGCGCGAGGCCGTGGTACTGGCCGACCAGACGCTGGCTTTCATCGATTGCGACATGCATGCCCCGAGTTCGGGCGGCTATGTCGAGGCATTGCCGGCCTCCAGAACGCCGCGGCGACAGAATCCGCATATGCATCTGTTCGAAGCCATGTTGTCTTTGTGGACGACGACCCGCGAGGCCCGTTATCTCGCCCGTGCCGGCGAGATCTTTGGCCTCTTTACATCACGGTTCTTTCAACCCACCCCCGGCATTCTCGGCGAATATTTCGACGAGACCCTTCAACCGGCGGCAGGAGAGGCCGGGACCATCGTCGAGCCGGGCCATCATTCGGAGTGGGTGTGGCTGTTGCGCTGGTTCGAGCGCGAAACTGGTCGCGTCGTGCAGCCCTATGTCGATGCGCTCTATGCCCATGCGGCCCGCCACGGCTACGACGCGGCGGGCCTGATGGTGGATGAGGTGCTGATCGACGGCAGGCACCGTTTGCCGTCGCACCGGACCTGGCCGATGACGGAAGCGCTCAAGGCCAATGTGGCGGAGGCGGCTGCCGGCCGTCCAGGTGCGATGGCAAAGGCGGCGGAGGTGGCAACCCTGCTCCATCGGCACTTCCTCGCGCCGGGTCATCCGGGAGGCTGGATGGATCGCCTTGACGCAAAAAATGCGCCGGCGGCGAAGGACATGCCGGCAAGCACGCTCTATCACGTCCTGTGTGCCATCGATGAACTCGACCGCTGCGCTGCCGAGGCAGCCTAGCGTGTCGCCGGCAGTCCCATCGTCATGTCCAAGCTGATCACCCCCATCATCCTGGTTGGAGGCTCAGGCAAGCGCCTGTGGCCTCTGTCGCGCGAGAGCATGCCCAAGCAATTCGTGCCGCTGCTCGGCAAGCAGTCGACCTTTCAGCAAACGCTCCTGCGTGTCGCTGACACTGCGCTGTTCGGACGCCCGGTCATTGCGACGAACGACAACTATCGCTTCACAGCCGAACAGCAGGCTCGCGAGGTCGGGATCGAGATCGATCTGCTGATCGAACCTGCGCGCCGCGACTCGGGCCCGGCCATTGGTGCGGCAGCGGCGTATGCCAAGAGCATTGGCGCCGATGCCGTGTTGGCGCTTGCTTCCGACCATCTGGTGATCGGGGAGGAAGAGTTTCGTGCTGATTGCCGCATGGGGCTGGGTGCGGTCGGGAAGGGAGGCATCGTGACCTTCGGCATTCCGCCGACGGAGCCCAAGACCGACTACGGATATATACGCCCAGGTACCGATGCGATCGGTGCGGTGCGCAAGGTTGCGGCATTCGTAGAAAAGCCCGACACGCAGACGGCATTGCGTTACCTTGCCGAGGGACTGCTATGGAACAGCGGCAATTTCCTGTTTTCGCCGGGTGTGCTGCTGTCGGAGATGGCACGATTCGAGCCGGCCATGGCGGCGGCGGCCGAGGAGGCCGTCGCCAGGGCGAGACGAGACGGAGCGACAGTCTTCCTCGACGCCACGGCGTTCGGCAAGGCACCGGCAAAGTCGATCGACTATGCGGTAATGGAACGGACCGACAGATGCTGGGTGGTGCCGGCGACGTTTCGTTGGTCCGATCTTGGCACCTGGGGGGCGATGCTGGACATCGGCCATGCCGACAGCGCCGGCAACGTCACCGAAGGGCCGGTCGAGCTGGACGAGGTGCGCAACTCCTATGTCCGCTCGGATGGCCCGCTGACCGCCGTGATCGGCATCGAGGATGTGGTGGTCGTGGCGATGCATGATGCCGTCCTCGTCGGACATCACAGCAATTTGCCGCGCCTGAAGGACGTCGTGCAGCGCATGTCGGACAGCAACTACAAGGCAGCAACCGAGCATGCCAGGATCCATCGATCCTGGGGCAGCGCCGAAGAGATTTGCCGCGGCGCGCACTTCCGAGCCAAGCATCTCACGATGAACCCGGGGGAACAGCTTGCCCTGCAAAGCCACCGGCGCCGCGACAAGCATTGGTTCGTGGTGAACGGGACGGGCGAGGTCCTGCTGGAGGGCAAGAAGCATATCCTCACTACCAATGAGTCCGTGCTGATCCCCCGACAAAGTCGTCACAGCTTTCGCAATCCGGGCCCGGCGATGCTGGAGTTCATCGAAGTCCAGACCGGCGAGCACCTCGACGAAGAGGATTTCGTTCGCTATGAGGAAGCCAATCAAACGGCGGGAAAAGACCCTGGAGCAGGAGGCCCTTTGCGTTCCGGCGTCAAGCACGATGGATAGGCTCTGCAGGTAGGAGTGAGCATATGTCTAGGCAGAGTCCTGTTTGAGTGAGACCGGCATTGTGACAAGGCTTTCTGACAAGATCGCAGATGCTTGGCGGAAGAGCTTCGACGTCCTCAACGGACGACGGCTGACCATCAGCTCCAAAAGGCAAGGAGAAGCTTTGCCCCGCGCCCACTCGGCGGGGCCGGGTGAATTCAAGGGGGCCGATGCCGTCTCGCGCAATACTGCTCTGACAGGGCCGGATCTGGTCGCGGCGTTCGAGGCGCAAGGAGAACTCCTCGACATGTCCGGGCAGACGGAAAAGGCGATGTCGCTGTATGAGGCTGGACGCAAGCTGAAATGGAAATTGCGGCCCGGGGCGCCGGATCGAACTTTCGTTTTGCGGCGCGCCGGCCGGTCGACTGCCGAAATCGCATCCTACACCTCGGTCCTTCAGAACGTGAAACAGCGGGTGCATCCCTTCATTGCCCGAGGCAACGCGTTCCTCGCAGAGGGTCAACCAGACGCCGCACTCGCGGACTACGAAGCCGCTCTCAAGGTGAAGCCGGGGCTGTCCGACGTAGTGGCCCTCAAGGCGGAAGCGTTCCTCATGTCAGGCCGCTTCGAGGAAGCCGCTGCAACGTTCGACAAGGCCTGTGCCGATCAGCCGAGAAATGCCGAATTCCTGAGCGGCCGCGCGATTGCCCGGCTTGCGCTGGGGCGTTTGCACGACGCCGATGCCGATTGGCGGCTTCAATTCGATCTTCTTCCCAAGGAACGTGCATCGGCGCGCGCCTGTGTGATGTTGCGTCTCGCCGACTACGAAAAGGCCCTGCCTGAACTGGATCGTGCCTTGGAAAAGGAGCCGTGCGATCCCTACTGGCAACTCTATCGAGTGACTGCCCTGCGGCGGCTCGGCCGCCCATCGGTGCCTGGCGGTACGTCGTCGTTCGACGCGTGGCCGGGGCCCTTGATCGGGCTCCATGTCGGAACGTCGTCGGCCGAGCAGATACTGACTCAAGCCGACAATCGACAGCGGAAAGGAGAGGCGCACTTTCAGCTCGGGGTGCTTGCCCTTGCGGCCGATCCTGCCAAAGCTCGCGGGCACTTCAATGAAGTCGTCGACGGAGTTCCCCCGTCTATGATCGAGTACGCTGCGGCTCGCCACGAACTGGTGCGCCTCGGTTCCTAGTCGTATCAGGCCAGCGAGGATCCGATGTTTTCCGTCATTTTGTACGGCCGCAACGATAGTCACGGCTACAACCTGCACAAGCGGGGAGCGATCAGCTTCAACGCGATTGCCGAGGTGATGTCGGATCCCGACGACGAGATCCTGTTCGTCGACTACAACACACCGGACGACCATCCCACCTTTCCCGAAGCGATCCAGGATACGCTGACCGACAAAGCCAAAAAGGTGATGCGCATCCTCCGCGTGCGGCCCGAGCAGCACGTGCATTTGAAGGCGCGCACGCACCTCGTCGCGCTCGAAGCACAGTCGCGCAACGTGGCATTGCGGCGCTCCAATCCGCGCAATCGCTGGATCCTCTACACCAACACCGACATGCTGCTGGTGCCGCGCAACGAGAAGGAGTCGCTGAGCGACATCCTGGCCGCGATCCCCGATGGCTTCTACCAGGTGCCTCGATTCGAGTTGCCCGAGATGTTGTGGGAGGCGGCCTTCGATCGTCGCGATCCCGCCGGCAATCTCGCCAAGTTGCGCGATTGGTCGATGCGGTTCCATCTCAACCAGGTCGTCTACAACCATATGCCCATGCGCTACGATGCACTGGGCGATTTTCAGGCCGCGCTTCGCGAGGACATGTTCGCGATCCACGGCTTCGACGAAGAGATGCTGCTGGGCTGGCATTGCGATTCGAATCTTGCCGCCCGCCTTGCGCTCTATCGCGGTTCGGTCGACACGCTGATCGACAAGGTCTTCGGATATCATTGCGACCACACCCGCGTCGCCGCTGCGAACAACAAAGGCCGGCAAACCAAGATGAACGATCACGATCGTTTTCTATGGAATGTGTCGACGCCGTACCTTCCCGCGCAGGCGGAAACCTGGGGATGGCCCGACCTCGAGATCGAAGAGATTCGGCTCGATCGGGACACGGCCTTCGAGCGTTTTGCGGCGGGCATTGGCGCTGCCATCAAGCCCGCCACCGAGCCTTATCGGACGACCAACCTCGAATGGCACCTGTTCAACGACCTGACCTACGATTTGCCGCATACCCTGCCATTCGTTTGCGATCAGGTGCTGACCTATCCGCGCGACTCCGCCTTGATGCTGGTCGGCGCGCGCGCCGATTTCCTCAGCCACTTCGCCGTCGCATGGCGCGCCATGGGCTTCAGCGGACCCATCCTGGTGCCCAACGAATGCCAGGGCCTGCCGCTCGACACCCCAGGGGTGGAAGCCGGTCCCTTTGCCGATCTGCTCCGACGAGCGGACATGTTCATCTTCGAATTCGGCCTCGCCACACAGAAGATCATGGACCCGGTGCGGACGGGCCGGCCTGCGGCGCCGCTCGACGAGAAGCGCCTGAAGGTCGTCAGCCGGTTGCTGAGGCAGGCGGCCTCCATGGAAGAGGAAACCCGCCCTGAGGGGCGTCGGCTGCCGCGCCGCTTCATCGGCGTGAATGTGATCTACAATCGGTTCTGGCCGCTGTTCACCGACTATATCGGGGCCAACATCAACCCGTTCTGCGGACAGGTATTGGCGGGTAGTCCCCGTATCGATCCCAGCAT
Source organism: Pseudomonadota bacterium (assembly GCA_018242505.1). Lineage (GTDB taxonomy): Bacteria > Pseudomonadota > Alphaproteobacteria > Reyranellales > Reyranellaceae > Reyranella. The sequence continues at coordinate 64,312 of JAFEBU010000044.1, read as the reverse complement.
GAAGGGTAAGGTCCTGCGCTTTCGCGGGCGACACGCAATCTGAGGCGCGGGGCTCAGCGGCGAGGCGTCTGCGAAACGTGACCGGCGCTGGAGAGGCGGGCTCCGATCGTGGGCGGCGTCGCGTCCATTCCGGCCCGCCCCGGCGGGATCCGGCACGAAGGTTAGCTTTGCCCCGACCCCAAATAGATCAGATCCGCCACATCGGAAAACTTGTCGGCCGGCAGTGTGCGCCACAGATCGAGGATCGTGAGATGTTGGCCGTTGCGCTTGCACCAGGCCGGGTCGATCGCTTTGTATTCGGGCCAGCCGGTGGCGACGATCAGGAGATCGCAGCCACGCACCGCACTGTCGAGTGAGGAGGCCTCCACCACCTTGTCGCCCAGCACGGCGATCGCCGCATCCTGCGCCAGCGGATCGTGCACAGTGACGACGTAGCCCGTATCGGCGAGCTTGGTTGCGATCTTGACGCTATGGCTCTCCTCGACGACCGGCGTGTGCGGCTTGTACGAAAGGCCGAGCAAAGCGATGCGGGTGCCCGCCTTGGCGAGCTTCGCCACCAGGCCGGTGACGCGCTCGACCTGGTGGTTGTTGATGCGATCGGTTGCCTCCGCGACGTCGGCTCGTGCTCCGATCTTGCGGGCGAGCGCGGCGAACGCGACATTGTCGCGCGGGAAACACGGACCGCCATAGCCCATCGCGCCTTGGAGGTACTTCGCGCCGATGCGGCTATCGGCACCCAGCGCCCTGGTTACCACATCCACATCCGCGCCCGGCAGACGGTCGCAAAGATCGGCCAGCATGTTGGCATAGGAGATCTTGGTCGTGACGTAGGTGTTCACGGAAATCTTGGTGAGCTCGGCATTGACGAAGTTCATACGCTGCACCGGCGGCTTCTTCTCGCACATCTGCAGGTAGATCGTCTGCAGCATGTCGCCGGCCTTGGTGTCGCTTTCGCCGATCAGAATCGAATCGGGGTAGAGCATATCGCGCACGACGCTGCCAAGCGCGATGAATTCTGGATTGTAGCAGAGGCCGAGATCGGCACCGACCTTGCGTCCGGAAGCAGCTTCCAGCGCCGCTTTGATCTCGCTGCCGGTCGTGCCAGGCATCACCGTGCTGGTGATGACCACGACGTGATATCCCTTCTTGTTGCGCAGCGCTTTGCCGAGCGTCTCCATTGCCTGAAGCACGAAGCGGTTGGAGAAAAAGCCGGTGCTGTCCGACGGGGTGGGGACGATCACGAAGCTCGCATCACTCTTCTCTATTGCCTCATTGGCATCGAGGGTTGCGGACAGCCGTGCTTTGTTGGCGGCGATCAGTTCGTTGAGCTGCGGTTCGACGATCGGCATCTTGCCGGCGTTCATGGCGTCGACCAGGGTCTTGTTGACGTCGAGGCCAATGACAGTGAAGCCGCGGCTGGCGAGGACTGCCGCAAGCGGGGCGCCGAGTTTGCCAAGACCGACGACCGAAACGCGAGGCAGGGAGGTTGAAGTCATTTCCGTTCCCAATTTGAGGGCCGGTACTGATACTGTCGCGCGCGCCGAGATGCCAGCCCTCAATTTATCGGTGGTTTGGCGCGAATCGCGGCTTGCGCCGTCCGGTCGCAGGGGCGAAAAATCGACAACAAACGAGGGAATCGAATGAAAGTGGAATTTTCCGCCTTTCCGAAGGCTTTCTCCGGCAATGTCGCCGTCTTCGTAGCGGCAGAAAAGCAATTCCTGGCGACCGCCAAGGCTATCGACCAGCAAGGCGATGGCTTTCTGGAGCGCGCCGTCGCGGCCAGCCGTTTCAGTGGCGCCAAGTGCCAACTCTTGAGCGTCTTGGGTCATGAAAAATTCGGCCGCCTGCTGCTGCTGGGGGTCGGCAAGGCCCGGGAACTCGATGCCCGCGCGGCCGAGAGCCTGGGAGGCCTGGTCGTCGCTGATGCCAATGCCGCGGGCCAGAAGGCTGTGACCGTCGTGGTCGATCCTGTGAAGGGAAGGCTGTCGCCGGCCGAAGTCGCAGCCCATATCGCACTCGGCGCGCGCCTGCGTAGCTATCGCTTCGACAAATACAAGACCAAGGAGAAGCCGGAGCAGAAGGCGACGCTGGAGCAGATCACCGTGGTCGTCTCCACGGTGGCCGACGCCCGCCGCGCCTATGCCCGGCTGGAGCCGACGGTCGATGCAGTCTTCTTCACCCGCGATCTCGTGAGTGAACCGGCCAACGTCCTCTATCCGGTTGAATTCGCGCGCCGTGCCAAGGAACTCACCAAGCTCGGGGTGAAGGTCGACATCCTGGACGAGGCCGAGATGAAGAAGCTCGGCATGGGCGCTCTCCTGGGCGTGGGGCAGGGTAGCGAGCGCGATTCGCAGCTCCTGGTCATGCGCTGGATGAACGGGCCCAAGGGCCAGGCGCCGGTGGCGCTGATCGGCAAGGGCGTGTGCTTCGATACCGGCGGCATCTCCATCAAGCCGGCCGGTGGCATGGAAGACATGAAGTGGGACATGGGTGGGGCAGGCGCGGTCACGGGTGCGATGAAGCTCCTGGCGGGCCGCAAGGCCCGTGCGAATGTCGTGGGCATCTGTGCTTTGGTCGAGAACATGCCCGACGGGAACGCCCAGCGGCCGGGCGACGTGGTCAAGACAATGTCCGGCCAGACCGTGGAGGTGATCAACACCGACGCCGAGGGACGCCTGATCCTGTGCGATGCGATGTGGTATGCGCAGGAGAAATTCAAGCCGCAGGCGATGGTGGAGCTTTCCACGCTCACCGGCGCGATCATTGTGTCGTTGGGACACGAGCGGGCAGGCCTGTTCTCCAACAACACTCCGCTTTCCAACAAGCTGCGCGCGGCTGGATCCGAGGTCGGCGAGAAGCTATGGCGCATGCCGCTTGGCCCGAAGTACGACAAGTTGATCGATTCCGACATCGCCGACATGAAGAATGTCAGCAACGGTCGCGACGGTGGCTCGATTACGGCGGCGCAGTTCCTGCAACGCTTTGTGCAGGAGGGCGTGGCCTGGGCTCACCTCGACATCGCCGGTATGGCATGGTCGGGCAAGGGCAACGACACGATACCCAAGGGGGCCACCGCCTTCGGCGTGCGGCTGCTCGACCGGTGGATCGCCGACAACTACGAACGCTGAGAAAGCAATGGCGAGCGAGGTCAACTTCTATCACCTGACCCGATCGTCACTCGAAGACACGCTGCCGCGGCTGCTGGTGAAGACCCTGCAGGCGGGGGAGCGGGCTGTTGTGATGCTGGGCTCGCCTGAGCGGGTCGATGCGCTCAACACGCATCTCTGGACGTACGATCCGAATGGTTTCCTGCCGCACGGCTCGGCTCGTGAAGGCGAGGCCGCACGCCAGCCGATCTGGCTCACCCACCTCGACGAGAATCCCAACAACGCCACCTTCCTGTTCCTGGCTGATCATGCGCGCTCCGAACAGGTCGATGGCTACAAGCGCTGCTTCGAGTTGTTCGACGGTCGCGACGAACAGGCAGTCGCCGATGCACGCGAACGATGGAAGGCCTACAAGTCCGCTGGCCACACGGTGATCTACTGGCAACAGACGAGCGGGGGCTGGGAGAAGAAGGCGTAGGTGCGGTCGAGCGCACAGCAAAGCGGCATATTGATTCTGGGTGGAAACGATTTGATGTGATGGCGAGACAGCCGTTTCCCCTGCTGGACCAGGTTCCGGACGTGCTCCAAGGCGTGATACTCGATTACCTTTGGGATCACGCCAAGCTCCACGCCTTGACGGGCCTTCGCGAGATGACGGTGCCTGTCAGTGATCTGGCATGGCATCTTGACCTGCCGTTCTGGGCGGAAGGCGGAAAACCGTTCAGGGTATGTCCGTCCGAAGTGGCGTTGGATCGCATCAGGCATTCGGCACAGTGGAATCGGACAAAGGGCGCCGACCTCCGGTTTCCCCTGCACGCGCGCACTGATTCCGAGGGAAGGGTAATCCTCCTCGACGGCATTCATCGGCTGCTGAAGGCATCGATCGTTGGTATGTCGGCCGTGAACGTTCGGATTTTGTCGGACGATGAGTTGAGCAAGATCGCCGTCTGGGAGTCCCTTGCATCCTAGACTAGCGTCCGGCGTCTCAGCGTCGCGGCCGCCGAAAAGCCTGCCATGCTGCCGAAAGACGTTCGCCGAGGCCGACTGCGCCTTCGCGGCGATAGAACGACGGCGAGTCCTTCTCGAATTCGGCGAGGTAGGCTGCGTAGGAGCGGGGCCGCAATCGATCGGGCTGAGCCTGGGTAGCCAACGTGTCGAGCGCGCGGTCGATGTCGATCAGGGGCTCGAACGTCGCGCGCTTTGCGAGGAGAAGCTCGGCAGCGGCGTCAGGCACGTTCCAAAGCGAAAAGATGACGGCGAGCTTGGCGAGTTTCTCGGCATCAAGAGTGCGCCCGCATCCGTTCGCCGCTGCGGGATCTAGGGCATAGTACGCCTCGCCCATGAAAGGTCGGCCAAACTCGGTCTCGGCCGGCGTCGGCCAGATATAGCGACCGGGGAGTGCGCAAGACGAGTAGTGCCGCACCTCGAGGTCGAAGAGTTCGAAGCCCTGCCGGCGCATGAAGCGGTCGGTGTTGTGGAAGGTGTGCTGCAGCTCGGAGTCCGAGCCGATGAACATCACCTCGAGCTGGGCGGCGATGATGCCGAATTCCTCGAATCGGCCGTCGAAGCTCATCAGCACTTCGAAGTCGTCGCGGTCGATATCGATCTTGAGATAGTCGACATTCTTCCAGCCGCGCTGCGCCACCAGATCGGGCACGACGATCGTGCTCGCCGGATTTGCCAGTTCCGTCATTTGCCATTCGTTCTGGCGCATGCGCTCTTCGTGGGAGGTGCCGGCGAGCCAGGCCTGCCGGATCTCGCGTGTGCGCATGTAGCTCAGGCGCGGCTTGACGAGATCGGCGATCGGCTCGACCGACGTCTTGTGACGATTCGGGTGACCCTCCGGCAGGCCGGCAAAGCCGGCCACGTAGTCGGCGTCAGGGTTGCGCTCTTGCTCACGCAGGCGCCGGCATTCGCCTTCGCTGGCATCGATGCCGAGGATTTTCAGGTGCGGCTCGAACACTCGCCATCGAGGATCGATACCCCCCGAACAGCCGACATCGACCAGTGCGAAGGGCTGCGTCTTCAAGCTCTTGGCGACGAGCGCAGCAAAGGAAGACGCAGCCATGGCTTCAAACTGTTGCGACCGGTGTTGCCGGCGAGCCGACGGCGCCGGGCAGACGCAGCGGCGGCGCCGTGAGGAGGAAGCGCGAGCGCTTTCTGTCACGCAGCCAGAGCGCGAGATCCTTCAACCACCAGATTTCGCCCAGGTTCAGGCCAAGCTTGAACAGACAGTGGTTGTGGATGGGCAGCCACGGATGCTCGGTATTCTCCGGACCAGGTTTCGCAGGCACTGCCTCGATCCCGTAGTTGTCCGAGATCAAGGCCGAGATCTGGCTGTCGGTGATCCACTGCAGGAGCCGCTGGTCGCGACCGTCGAGCACGCAGCACATGGCGTGACAGCGCTCCGGGTCGATCTTCTTCTCCATTTTCACGATCTCGTCGCTGAAGCCGGTATAGAGCAGCAGCATGTCGCCCGGCTCGACCACGACCTTGTCCGCCTCGAGCACGCGCTTGAAGTCGTCGTAGGTCACGTACTTGTGGTCGCGCCCGTAGTGCTTCTCGAGATCGACCATGACGGCGCGGCCCTGGATCGCCTTGGCGGCCATGTTCTCGACGCCGAGCTTGTGGGCGTAGCTCATGTGCCCGCAGCCGTCGCGGCCGGCATCCTGCTGCGGGCCGACGACGTCGCTGCCGGCCTTGAAGCCATTGTAGTAGAGCGGCTCGGGCACGCCGTCGCCATCGGCATCGAACATCCCGCCGACATGGGCAAGCGTGTCCCACTGCGTCGAATATTGCAGCGTGAGGATGACGCGATCGTCGCTGGTCACATCCTGGAACAGCGGGTTGATCTTGTTGGTGAGAAAGTTGAAGCGCCAGCCGTTCTCGTCGCCGGTCGGCGACAGCACGGGCGGCAGGCGGCGGGCATTGAGCACATTGCCGCCGGGCAGGTCGAGCGGCAGGCTGAGACAGAAGGAGAGGCCGTCTTTCACCTCGGCGATGCCCTCGAGGACTTTTTTCGGCGTGATGAGGTTGAGACGGCCAAGTTGATCGTCCTCCCCCCAGTCGCCCCAGGTCGAGCCTTCGGGACGATGCTTCCAGCGCTTCATTGTGTTTCTCCCTTCTGTGCGCGGGGAGACTAGCCCGCAGGCGCGCCGCGCGTCATCACGCTTGCATGGCTCCTACGCGCAATTCCGCAGCCCGCAGTGAGGCGAATAGGTTATGATCGATGCAACAAGAGGTCGTGAATGTCCGTAGCCGCTGCCGTTCCCGCCAGCCGTGATGTCCGGGTCATCAGCCTGATCGGCGTTGCGCACGGCGCCAGCCACTACTACCAGCTCGCCTTCGTCACGATGCTGCTGATCGTGCGCGACTCGGCGGGATTGAGCTTCATCGAGGTGGGGCTGCTCGGCAGCCTCTTCTACGGCGTGTCCGGCCTCGGCCAGACAGCGGCGGGCTTTGCGGTCGATCGCTTCGGTGCGCGGCCCATCCTCGCGGGTGGCCTGGTGGCGCTCGGCTTCATGCTCGGCCTGTTTTCCGTGGCGCATTCCTTTCCCGCCTATGCAGCGATTGCGGTGATCGGTGGCCTTGGCAACTGCGTATTTCACCCGGCCGACTTCGCATTGCTCAATGCCTCGGTGAACCAGAAGCGGCTCGGTCGGGCTTTCAGCATCCATGGTCTCGGCGGTTCGGTGGGCTGGGCTGCAGGGCCGGCGATGTACTTCCTCGATCACCTGTTCGGCTGGGTAGGGGCGGCCCTGATAGGAGCGATCCCGGGAATCGTCTTGGCGGTCCTCGTGATCGTGCATCGGACGGACCTTATCGATCACCGCGTCAAGGCTCGCGCCACAGCGGCAGCAGAAGGTCAGGTTTCGGCGCGATCGTTGTTCCTGCAGGTGCCCATCCTGCTTTGCCTGGGCTATTTCGTGCTGCTCTCGATCAACACGGTCGGGATCCAGCAATTTGCGGTGCCGGCCTGGAAGAGCATGTTCGATGTCACAGAGAACTACGCGGCTGCCTGCCTGATGGTGTTCGTGGGCGGTTCGGCCATGGGGACGCTGGTCGGTGGTTATTTTGCCGACCGTGTCCACCAGCACGAACGTGTGGCGGCGATTGGCTTGCTGTCGGCTGCGGCACTCACTTTGCCGATTGCGACGATGAGCGTGCCGGCGGGCCTGCTCCCGTTGGTCCTGGCGTTGGCCGGCTTCGCCGGCGGCACCACTGGTCCTTCACGAGATATGATCGTGCGCCATGCGACGCCGTCCGGCGCGTCGGGCAAGGTGTTCGGCTTCGTCTATTCAGGGCTGGATCTTGGCTCGTTCCTGGCGCCGCTCGTTTTCAGCCAGCTCATGAGCCTCGGCGAACCTGCGATGATGTTCTGGATCGCGACAGCGCTCTATGTCTTGAATGCCGGCGTCGTCATGATCATCCGTCAGGCTACGGCACCGGTGGCTGCGGCTGCCGAATAGCGTCCCTCACGCCGCTTCATAGGCTTCCTGTGCGACGAGCCAGTCGTGCTCGGCGTGAGCAAGCTCGCGCTCCAGCCGCAGCTTTTCCTTCTGCAGTTCGGTGGCGACCGCCGATGGTCCCGAGTAGGTCGCGGGATCGGCAAGCCTTGCCTCGACTTCACTCCGCTGCCGGGTGAGTTCGGCGATCAGCTTTTCGCTCTTCTCCAGCGCGCGCTTGAGATGGCCACGCTTTGGCTTCTCGACCGGTGCCGGAGCAGGGACCGGCTTCTCCTTTCTGTCCTTTTTGGCCTTGGCTTCCTTGGCGGGCCTGGCGCCGCGTTCGCGCAGGAGCTGCGTCTGGTAGTCGTCGATGTCGCCGTCGAATGGCTGGACAGCACCGCGCGCGACCAGCCAGAGCTGATCGGCCACCATCTTCACCAGATGGGTGTCGTGGCTCACCAGGACGACCGCGCCCTCGAAGTCGTTGATGGCGTCGATCAGCGAGGCGCGCGCATCCATGTCGAGGTGGTTGGTCGGCTCGTCGAGCAGCAGAAGATGGGGTGCATTACGGGTGGCAAGCGCCAGCAACAGCCGTGTCTTCTCGCCGCCCGACAGTACCCCGACCTTGAGGTCGGCCCGATCGCGCGAGAAGCCGAAGCGACCGAGCTGGGCTCGCACCTTCGCCTCGCCGGCGCCCGGACCGAGCGCTCGGTTCATGTGGTCGAACGGCGTTTCCCCGTAGTCGAGCTCTTCCTCCTGATCCTGCGAGAAATAACCGATCCGAAGCTTTGGCGTGCGCTTGACCTTGCCTTCACGGGGGACCAACCGGTCCGACAGGAGGCGGATAAAGGTCGACTTGCCGTTGCCGTTCTGCCCCAGGAGCGCAATGCGGTCGTCCATGTCGAGCCTGAGGTCGAGCTTGCGCAGGACAGGTGGTCCGTCGCCGTAGCCCACCGTCACCTCGTCCAGCGTCTCGATTGGCGAGGCGAGTTCCTCGGGCGGCGGAAAGCTGAAGCTGATCCGCTCCTCGATCGGCGCCGTCGCGACAGGGCCCAGCTTCTCGATCATCTTGAGGCGCGACTGCGCCTGGCGGGCCTTACTCGCCTTGTAGCGGAAACGGTCGACGAAGGCCTGCATGTGCTTGCGCTGGGCGGCGAGCCTGGCTTGTTGCGCGGCATCGTTCTCCAGCCGCTCCGCGCGCGTGCGCTCGAACGTGTCGTAGTTGCCGCCGTAGGGCACCAGCTTCTGCTGGTCGATATGTACGATGTGGTCGCACACGTCGTTCAGCAGGTCGCGGTCGTGGCTCACCATCAGGAGCGTGTGGCGGAAGCGCTTGAGGTGCTCGGTAAGCCAGAGCTGCGCTTCGAGATCGAGGTGGTTCGAGGGCTCGTCGAGGATCAGGAGATCGGGATCGCTGAACAAGGTGCCCGCGAGCGCCACACGCATGCGCCAACCGCCGGAGAACTCGCCGCACGGCCTGCCTTGCGCGGCAGTGTCGAAACCAAGGCCGTTCAGGATCGAAGCGGCGCGCGCCGGTGCCGAGGCCGCGCCGATCTCGTCCAGCCTCATATGGATCTCGGCGAGGCGCAGGCCGTCCTGACAGGTCTCTGCCTCGGCCAGGAGTTGGGTGCGCTCGAGATCGGCTGCGAGCACCGCATCGAGCACGGTAATGTCGCCGCCGGGTGGGTCCTGCGGCACCGAGCCGATCCGGGTGCGGCCCATCAGGTTGATGTCGCCGCCGTCGGCCTCGAGCTCGCCCTGGATCAGCTTGAGCAGCGTCGATTTACCTGCGCCGTTGCGGCCGACCAGCCCGACCTTCCAGCCATCGGAAATGGCCGCGGAGGCGCGATCGAACAGCACCCGTTCGCCGTGACGGAAGGAAAGATCGGTAACGTGCAGCATGGAGCCGGCGCGTTTAACATGCTCAAGGGGGCCGAACCAAGGCGATTGGCCACCTTGCCGGCCTCAAAACCCGCCTTTATAAGGCGCGCCCACTCGCTCAACAGGGACTGGCAAGAGGGATTCATGGCCGTCGAACGCACTTTCTCGATCATCAAGCCGGACGCGACGCGCCGGAACCTGACCGGCAAGATCAACGCCCGCTTCGAGGACAAGGGCCTGCGCATCGTGGCGCAGAAGCGCCTCTGGATGAGCCGCACACAGGCAGAGCAGTTCTACGGTGTGCACAAGGAGCGGCCGTTCTTCAACGATCTCTGCACCTTCATGACATCGGGCCCGGTCGTGGTGCAGGTGCTGGAAGGCGAGAACGCCATCGCGAAGAACCGCGAGATCATGGGCGCGACCAATCCCGCCAATGCCGCCGCCGGCACCATCCGCAAGGACTTCGCCGAGTCGATCGAAGCCAACTCCGTGCATGGCTCGGATTCGCCGGAAAATGCCGCGATCGAGATCGCCTACTTCTTTTCGGGGACCGAAATCGTCGGCTGAGTGGAGGCGCAGTCAGCAAAAAGCGGCCCGCAGGGGCCGCTTTTCGTTTGAGCCTTCGATGCGTTCGTCAGCCCAGGACGGCAAAACCGATGATCAGCGCCAGCGTCCCACCGATGCCCAATAGCAGGGCAAGGACCGGAACATGAGCGACGAGCCCCAGTGCCATCGTGCTCAGGATCAGGATCAGCAAAAGGATCATGAACAGGACCAGTTTGCTGAAAGCCTGGTAGGTCGCTTCGTGTGCTTGGAGTTCGTCCTGAGTTGCGTCGGCCATCGAGGTCCCCGTGTGAATTTCGTGCTGATCTTATAGCGAACTAGGGTTCGGGGGAGAAGAGGAGGGTCCCTCCCGACGGTATACCCTTCACCGTAACGCCGCGGCCCGTTGCGGCCACGCGACCCTCGGCAAACCAGCGGACCACCAGCGGGTAGAGGCGATGCTCCTGGCGCAGGATGCGCGCAGAAAGCGTTTCCTCGGTGTCATCCGGCAGGACCGGTACGGCCGCCTGGGCGATGATCGGCCCGGCATCGAGATCGGGAGTGACCAGATGCACCGTGCAGCCACTCACCCGCACGCCTGCCGCCAGGGCCTGCTGCGCCGCATGCAGGCCCTTGAAGGCGGGCAGCAGCGACGGGTGGATGTTGACGAGGCGGCCGGCCCAGCGTCCGGGAAACCAGCGGCTCAGGATGCGCAGGAATCCTGCGAGAGCGACCAGTTCGACGCCATGTTCCTCGAATATCGCCGATACGGCGCGATCGAAGCTTTCGCGGTCAGGATGGTCCTTGTGGGAAATGACCGCAGTGGCGATACCGGCGCCGGCGGCGATGGGGAGGCCCGGTGCGTCCGCAACATTGCTGATGACGCAGGCGATCTCGGCGGGATAGCCGGGCGACGCCGCCGCACGGATCAGCGCCGCCATGTTGCTGCCACGCCCCGAGATCAGGATACCAACCTTCAGCTTCGCCATAGGCTGTCGGCATGCTCGACAATGCAGTCCGCGTCGGCGTCAGGCGCGCGCTCGATGGTGCCGATCTCCCTCACGCTTTCGCCGACCCCTATGAGCGCCTGGGTGACCTGCTCGGCTGCGTCCTTCGCCACCACCGCGATCATGCCGATGCCGCAGTTGAAGGTGCGCAGCATGTCGTCGGTCGGCACATTACCGACGTCCCGTAGCCAGTGGAACACCGCCGGCGCCGTCCATTGACGCGCGTCGAGCCGGGCACGCAACCCATCGGGCAGGCAGCGCGGCACATTGCCCGGCAATCCACCGCCGGTGATATGGGCAAGCCCTTTGATGCCTCCGGTCGCGCGGATCGCCGACAATAGCTGCTTCACATAGATGCGTGTCGGTTCGAGCAGGGCTTCGCCCAGCGATCCCCCGCCGAAGGGCGAGGGGGCATCGTAGCCAAGCGCGCTGCGCGCCACGATGCTGCGCACCAGCGAAAAGCCATTGGAGTGTGCGCCGCTCGAGGCCAATCCCAGCACGACGTCGCCTGTCGCAATGTCGGTTCGCGGCAGGAGTTGATCGCGTTCGGCCGCACCCACGACGAAGCCCGCCAGGTCATAGTCGCCCTCGGCATACATGCCAGGCATCTCCGCCGTCTCGCCTCCGATCAACGCGCAACCGGCGCGGCGGCAGCCCTCGGCGATTCCCGCAACGACACGCCGGCCCATTTCGACCTCCAGATGGCCGGTCGCATAGTAGTCGAGGAAGAACAGCGGATCGGCACCCTGCACTACGACGTCGTTGACGCACATCGCCACCAGATCGATGCCAACCGTGTCGGGGAAGCCCGCCTCGATCGCCACCTTGAGCTTGGTGCCGACGCCATCGGTGCCGGAAACGAGAATGGGATCGCGAAAACCGGCTGCCCTGAGATCGAATAACCCGCCGAAGCCGCCCAGGCCACCCATGACGCCATGCCGATGGGTGCTGTGGGCCAGCGGCTTGATGTGTTCGACCAGCGCGTCGCCTGCGTCGATATCGACTCCGGCAGCCTTGTAGGTCAGGGGCGGGCGATTGTGTCCAGGGGCGTCGGGCTTCAAGCCAGGCTCTTTCGTGCTAGATAGGGTCGCGAACATAGCCAAAAACCGGACTCCCGCAATGCTGCCAGCCCGCTGGTTTTCCACGATCCTTGCCGTCACGCTGGCGGCCTTTGCCGCTTCCGGGTTGGCCCGGGCGCAAGTCGCCAGCAACAACACCTATACGATCCCGGGCGTCGACGTCGACATCACCGGCACCGACGCCGTGAAGGCGCGCGACCAGGGCATCCTGGAGGCCGAGCGGAAGGCGGTGAAGATGCTCGTCGACCGCATGGTGGCGCCGGAGGACCGCGCCAAGGTGCCGCCGATCGACGATAGCCGCCTGCAGGGCCTCGTGCGCGGCGTCGAATTCGCTCGTGAACGCACAGCGGGTACCCACTATCAGGCGACGCTGAACGTCGTGTTTGCCGCCCAACCGGTCAAGGCCTGGCTCGGCGAGGCGGGAATCGGCCTCGTCGAGACCGTGGCGCGTCCGGCGCTGGTGGTGCCGCTGTGGAAAGACAAGGATGGCGTGGAACCGCTCGACGACCGCAACGCTTGGCGTGACGCCTGGCAGGCGCTCGACACGTCAGGCAGCGCGGTACCGGTGACGGTCGCGCGCGGCGACCAGCTCGACCAGAATGCGCTCTCGGTCGAGGAGGCTTATGTCGGCGACGTCTCGGCGCTCTCGCGGCTGAACGAGCGTTATCATGCGCCCACGATCATCGTGGCTATCGTCGAGGGCGACAAGCAATCGGGGTCGTTAACCGTGAGCGGCATCCGCTACGATACGCAGACAGGCGTGCGCAGCGACATCCCGAAAACGCCCGTCAACGACGCTCAGGGGCTCGCCGATGCCGCCAAGGCCATGCATGCCAAGGTCGCTGAGCAGTGGCGCAGTATCGCCACCGTTCGACGCGATTCGGAAGCGACGATGGACGTGACGGTGCCGATCCGAGCGCTGAGCGACTGGGTGCAGATTCGCCAACGGTTGGCCTCGGTGCCGGCGGTGAAGAAGGTATCCGTCCGTACGCTGGAAGCCGACCACGCCGACCTGCATCTCGACTATTTTGGGACGTCCGACCAGTTGCAGCAGGTCCTGTCGCAGGTCGGCCTGCAGCTCGACAAGGATGGCGACCAGTGGCAGCTGCAGGCCCGCTAGCCTCCGGCCGCGGATGCCGGCGATGAGTCGGCCGGCTCCGAACGGTCGCTGGCGCTTCTGGGTCGTCGGGGCGACAGTCTTCGTGCTGGCGCTGTGGTTGCTGAACGACATCCTGCTGCCGTTCGTGGTCGGCGGCGTGGTCGCCTATTTCTTCGATCCTGTGGTGGCGCGTCTCGAGCGCTACGGCTTGTCGCGAACGCTCGCGACGACGACGGTGACGATCGTGGCCGCATTGATCGCAATCGGCGCCACCTTTGCGGTCGTACCGCCGCTGTTCGGCCAGATCGAGGCGCTGGTGACCAAGGCGCCGGAATACATCGTCAATGCCGCTACCCGGTTGCAGCCGATGATCGAGCCGATGCGGACCAAGCTTGGCTTCGAGCCGCTCAGCTTGCACGACTTGCAGGCCGAGGCCTCGCAGTGGGCGGGCCAGGCGCTTGCGATCCTGGGCGGTGTCGCCAGTCGAGTCGCGCAACGCGGTGCCGCCGTCATCAACTTGCTGGCGCTCCTGTTTCTCACGCCGGTGGTGACCTTCTATCTCCTGCGCGATTGGCCGAAGGTCCTGGCGGCGATCGACGGCGCGCTGCCACTCGACCATGCCGACACGGTGCGCAAGCTCGCGCGTGAAGCGAATGCTGCCGTGGCCGGCTATGTGCGTGGGCAGGCGCTGGTCTGTCTCTGTCTCGGCACCATCTATGGCGTCGGCATGTCTTTGGTGGGCCTGCAGTTCGGTTTCGTCATCGGCTTAATCGCCGGATTGATCTCCTTCATCCCGTTCGTCGGCACGCTGGTCGGTGCCACGATAGCGCTCGGCATGGCATTGGCGCAATTTCCACCAGACTGGATGTCCGTCGCCAAAGTGGCGGCAGTATTCCTGGTTGGCCATCTGCTCGAGGGCAACGTCCTTTCGCCCAAGCTGGTCGGCGACAGGGTAGGCCTCCATCCGGTCTGGATCATGTTCGCTCTTTTGGCTGGCGGCTCGTTGTTTGGATTTGTCGGCGTTCTCGTGGCGGTTCCGATCGCGGCGATTATCGGTGTGATCGTGCGCCACCTGCTGGAGCGCTATCATGCCAGCGCATTGTATCGCGGCGTTGACGCCGAGTAGGGCGACGGGAGCGTCGTTATGGCGAACCAACTCACCCTCGACCTGACACCGCCTTCGCCGACCTACGCGCGCGAGGATTTCATCGTGGCGGCAGGCAATCGGGAGGCCCTGGCGTGGATTGATCGCTGGCCGGATTGGCCGGCGCCGGCGCTGGCGCTGAGCGGCCCGGCCGGATGCGGCAAAACACATCTGGCGCATATTTGGGCCGCGCGCGCCCAAGCCGCAACCGTCGAAGGCAGGGACCTCGACGGCAAGACGGTGGCCGATCTGACGGCCCTGTCCGACGCCACGCGCGCCCTTGTCGTCGAGCAGGCCGAGCGCACACCCGAGCGTGCGCTGTTCCACCTCTACAATCTCATGCGCGAGCGGAGAGGCTTCTTGCTTCTGGTTGCCGAGCATCCGCCAGCGCACTGGCGGATCACCTTGCCTGACCTTGCTTCGCGGTTGCGTGCGGCGCCCGCGGTGGCGGTGGCGCCGCCGGACGACGAACTCCTGGGCTCGATCATCCTGAAGCAGCTCGCCGACCGCCAATTGCACGCCGGTGCCGGTGTCGTGCACTATCTGGTCTCGCACATGGAGCGTTCGGCCGACACGGCGCGGCGCGTCGTGGCTGCCCTTGACGGTCGAGCATTGGCGGAACGACGCGAGATCGACCGGCGGCTGGCGGCTGACGTGCTGGCGGATTTGTCTATGGTCACGCTGCCTACGGAGGGGGGACAGATATGAGCATGAAGACGCTTGCGGTCGCGGCGGCGTTCTCCATTGCCGCTTTCGGCGCCTCGGCACAGGTTCCATCGGTGATGGGCACATGGCTCACCGCTTCCGGTGTCGCCAAGGTCCGCATCGGCCCGTGCGGAGATCCGGCAAGCGGACCGATCTGCGGGTTTGTCGTCACGCTGATCAATCCCAAGGGGCCGGACGGCAAGGTTGTGGCGCCCGAGGCGGCGACCGACTATCGCAATGCCAACTCGGCCTTGCGCAGCCGCAAGGTGATCGGCATGCCGTTGATCTGGGGCTTCAAGACGGGATCGGAGCCCAATAGTTTCGAGGGCGGGCAAATCTACAATGCCGAGAACGGCAAGATCTACAGTGCCAATATCAACCTGCAGCCGGATGGCACGCTACGCCTGCGCGGCTATGTGGGCTCGCCGATGTTCGGCGAGACGCAGGTATGGACGCGAGTCGACCGGTAGGGAGTAAAGCGATGGACATGGGCATCAAGGGTCGCAAAGCGATCGTTTGCGCGGCGAGCAAGGGCTTGGGCAAAGGTTGCGCCATGGCGCTGGCGCAAGAGGGCGTCGATCTCGTGATCAACGCCCGCACCAAGAGCGAACTCGAGGTGACAGCAGAGGAAATCCGCAAGAAGACCGGCGTGAAAGTGACGGCCATTGCCACGGATGTCACGAGCGAGGCCGGCCGCATGCAGGTACTGGCTGCCTGTCCGGAGCCGGATATCGTGGTCAACAATGCCGGTGGCCCACCGCCGGGCGACTTTCGCGACTGGTCACGCGACGACTGGATCAAGGCGATCGACGCCAACATGCTGACGCCGATCGAGTTTATCAAGGCCACGGTCGACGGCATGATGAAGCGCGGCTTCGGGCGTATTGTGAACATCACCTCAAGCTCGGTGAAGGCGCCGATCGATATCCTGGGACTGAGCAATGGCGCTCGTTCCGGCCTGACCGGCTTCGTGGCCGGTGTGGCGCGCGTCACCGTGAAACACGGCGTCACCATCAACGCGCTGCTGCCGGGACAGTTCGCTACCGACCGCCTGCACGGAACCTACCGTGCCCGGGCGGCCAAGAGCGGCAAGAGCTTCGAGGACGAGTACAAAGCCGGTGAGGCGGCCCATCCCGCAGGACGGTTCGGCATACCCGAGGAGTTCGGCGCAGCCTGCGCCTTCCTGTGCAGTGTTCACGCTGGCTACATCACCGGCCAGAACATGCTCCTGGATGGTGGGCAGTATCCGGGAACGTACTAATCGCGATCGAGGTCGCGTGGACGTACAAACTCCACCAACCTGGCTGACCCAGGGGCAAGTTGAGCCCATTGTTGGATTGGCGCCTGAAGGATGGCGAGGGCGCCGGTCGGGAATTTGCCACGTAGGGCTTGCAGCAATTCGGCTGGCCCATCGCCTGCCAGGGCCCCGCCAAGTTCGCCAATGCCTTCGTTGTGGCCGATCAGGAGGGCGACGCGGAGATCGTCTGGCAGGGCCTGCAGACGCGCCAGGAGCACTGCCTCCGAGGCGAGATAGAGGCCCTTTTCCAACGTGATCGGCGGAGCAGGGTTGTCGAGGCGCCGGAGCAATGGCGCCAACGTCTGGCGTGTTCGCAGGGCCGTGGAGCACAGGATGATGTCCGGCCGGAGACCTTTTCGGACGATGTGATCGGCCATGATCTCCGCAGCGTGCTCGCCCCGGCGATTCAAGGGCCGCTCATGATCGGCCAGTCCCGGATCGCCCCAGGCCGACTTTGCATGGCGCAGCAAGAGGACCGTCTTCACAGGCCATCCTCGAAAAAGCATTAAGAAACAATTGTTTAGCTAATTGCCATGACACCGTCATGGAGTGGGGCTACCGTCCTGTGCATAGAATAACAGGAATGGCTCGCCGGCGACCATGGACGCCCTCAGTACCTCCCCCCTCGACGACCGGACACGTGCCATACCAGCCGACAGCCCGCGGCGCTTCATCAACCGCGAACTGTCCTGGCTGGCCTTCAATACCCGCGTGCTCGAAGAGGCGAGCAATCCGCGTCACCCGCTTCTGGAGCGCGTCCGATTCCTGTCGATCTCGGCCGCCAACCTGGATGAATTCTACATGGTGCGCGTGGCCGGGCTCGTCGACATGCTGCCCAACCGCGCCACCTTGCTGAGCGACGACGGGCTGACCCCGGCCGAGCAGCTCGCCGCCATCCGCGAGCGGGCATCGATCCTGATGGCCGAGCAGCAGCAGGTCTGGGCGACGCTGCAGGACGAACTGCGCGGCGTCGGCATCGCGGTGCTTGGCGCCAACGAACTGGCCGAGAGCGAGCGGGTGTGGCTGGAGCAGTATTTCATCGATCAGGTTTTCCCGATTCTGACGCCGTTGGCGATCGATCCGGCTCATCCGTTCCCCTTCATCCCCAATGGCGGTTTCTCGGCCCTGCTGAAGCTGCAGCGCAAGGACGACAAGCGCATGCTGATGGCGCTTTTGCCGCTGCCGTCCCAGGTCGACCGCTTCGTCCGCCTGCCGGGAGCCGCGATCCGCTTCCTGCCGCTCGAGGAGCTGATCGCTATCTTCCTGCCGCGCTTGTTTCCCGGCTACGAGGTCGCCGCGCGCGGCTTCTTCCGCTTGATCCGCGACAGCGACGTCGAGATCAACGAGGAGTCCGAGGATCTGGTTCTGCTGTATGAGAGCGCGCTGAAGCGCCGCCGCCGCGGCGATCTGATCTCGATCGCGCTCGATACGGCCATGCCCGCTGAATTGCGCGACTTCCTGTTCGACCAGCTAGAGATCGCGGGTCAGACCGTCCACATCTTCGAACTGGAGAGCATGCTCAATATCGGCGACGTCAAGGCGGTGATCGTCGACGACCGGCCCGATCTCAAGTTCACGCCCTATATCGCGCGCTTTCCCGAACGCATTCGTGATTTCGGCGGCGATTGCTTCGCGGCCATCCGGGCCAAGGACATCGTCGTCCACCACCCGTATGAAAGCTTCGACGTGGTGGTGCAGTTCTTGCGTCAGGCTGCGCGCGATCCGGCCGTGGTGGCGATCAAGCAAACTCTTTACCGAACCTCGGCCGATTCGCCGATCGTGAAGGAGCTGATCTCGGCGGCCGAAGCCGGCAAGACCGTCACGGCGTTGGTCGAGCTCAAGGCGCGCTTCGACGAGGAGGCCAACATCCGCTGGGCGCGAGACCTTGAACGTGCGGGCGTTCAGGTGGTCTATGGCTTCATCGATCTGAAGACGCATGCCAAGGTGTCGATGGTGGTGCGACGCGAGGCGCAGTCGATCCGTACCTACGTTCATTTCGGCACCGGCAACTATCACCCGATCACGGCGCGCATTTACACCGACCTCTCGTTTTTCACCTGCGATCCGGCGATGGGCCGTGACGCTGCGCGCCTCTTCAACTTCATGACCGGCTATGCTCGGCCCGAGAAAATGGAGAAGATCGCTTTTGCGCCGGTGACTCTGCGGTCGACGCTCTACGGTCTGATCGACGCCGAAATCGCCAACGCCGCGGCCGGCAAGCCGGCGGCGATCTGGGCCAAGTTGAACTCGCTCGTCGATCCGCAGCTGATCGACCGGCTTTACGCAGCCTCGCGCGCAGGCGTGCAGATCGATCTCGTGGTGCGCGGCATCTGCTGTCTCAGGCCGGGCGTTCCGGGGTTGAGCGAGAATATCCGCGTCAAGAGCATGATCGGCCGCTTCCTGGAGCATGCCCGTATCGTCTGTTTCGGCGCAGGCGTCTCGCTGCCGTCGGCCCAGGCCAAGGTTTTCATCTCGTCGGCGGACTGGATGCCGCGCAATCTCGACCGCCGGGTCGAACTCCTGTGCCCGGTGGAGAATCCCACCGTCCACGAGCAGGTGCTCGACCAGATCATGGTCGCGAATCTCAAGGACGACGGCCAAAGCTGGATCATGACCCCGGAAGGGACTTACGTTCGCCCCCAACCGGATAAAGAACCTTTCATCGCCCATCACTATTTCATGACGAATCCGTCGCTTTCCGGCCGGGGGAGCGCATTGCGTCTAAGTGGCGCAGTGCCCCGGCTGGTTCTTAGTTCCTGACGCCCGGGCGGCGCCAGGCCGCCCGTATTTTCCGCTGCAAAGCCGCTCGGTTTCGGCTAGACGGAGCGCGCATGGACGGCCAGCAGACCGCACACGTCCCGGTCGGGGACGGCCGCGTCGAGGAAGGCCGCGTCGGCATCATCGACGTGGGCTCCAACTCGATCCGGCTTGTTGTCTACGAGCGCGCCAGCCGCGCGCCGCTTCCCGTCTTCAACGAGAAGGTCCTGTGCGGGCTGGCCCGCGGGCTCGATGCCACGGGGCGCCTCAACCCTGCAGGCGTGGACTTGGCGCTGGCCAACATCGACCGTTTTGTAACGCTTGCCCAGAATATGAAGGTTAGGTCGCTGGATCTCCTGGCGACTGCGGCTGTGCGCGATGCCGCCGACGGGCTCGACTTCATGCACGAGATCGCCCGCCGGCCGGAGATCAAGGCCCACGTCGTGAGCGGGCAGGACGAGGCGCGCTATTCCGGCTACGGCGTGATCTGCGGTATGCCCGATGCCTCGGGCGTGATGGGAGATCTGGGCGGCGGCAGTCTGGAACTCGTGGCGTTGGGCGGCAACCGCATCGGCGCATCGAGCACATTGCCGATCGGCCCGCTCAGGCTCATGTCCTCAGGTAAGGGCGATTCCAAGCGTGTTGTGGTCGATGCCATCGACAATGTGCGCTGGTTGCGCGAGGAAATGGGCAAGACTTTCTATGCAGTAGGCGGCGCCTGGCGTTCGTTCGCGCGTCTGCACATGGAGCAGGCGGGCTATCCGCTGCACATCATCCATCATTACGACGCATCGGCTGACGACGTCCGCGCAGTGGCGCGGCTGATCGCAGTGCAGAGCGCCAAGTCGCTGGAAAAGATGCCCGGTGTCTCGCGCCGCCGTGTCGACACGCTGCCGCTGGCCTGCCTCGCCCTTGAACGCCTGTTGGCCGCGCTCAAGCCACGCAATGTCGTGTTCTCGGCATTCGGCCTGCGCGAGGGCTTCTACTACTCGCGGCTGGGGGCCGAGGAGCAGGCACGCCATCCGTTGATCGCCTTCGCCGAGGAGCAGGGCGCCGGCTGGCGGCGATTCGACCTTTCGCCAATGGAGATCTTCGATTGGCTGACGCCGGTCTTCGCTGGCGAAAGCGAAGCCGAGCGCATCCTGCGCACTGCCGCTTGCCATCTGAGCGATATCTCGTGGAACGATCATCCTGACTATCGTGCCGAGCAGGCTTATGTGCGTGTGCTCCACCTGCCGGCCCCTGGCATGAGTCATCGCGATCGCGCAGTGCTCGCGATGACTCTCACCTATCGCTACAAGAGCGATCCAAAATCGGCGATGCTCGACACCGCGCTGAAGCTCAGCGACGGCAAGGGGCGGACTTTCGCCCGCCGGCTCGGTGCCTGTCTGCGGCTCGCCTACAATCTTTCGGGAGGCGCACCGGGTCTGCTGACGCAAATCGATCTGCGCCGGAGCGAACGCGAACTGCGCCTGGTAGTGCCGGAGCGACTGAAGCGTAGCCTGGGCGATGTGACCGCGCGCCGACTCGAGAGTGCGGCCGAAGCCTTCAACCTGAAATCGACGATCGTCTCGAGCTGACGGCCACCGGCTATTTCGGCGGCGCCACTGGCAGGAGTTTCGCATGCTCGCCATCGAGGGCGAGTGCCAGCCGGCCTTCGACGAGATCGATGGCATCGCGGCCAAAAATTTCCTTTCGCCAGCCTTGCAGTGCGTGCACGTCGCGCTTGCCGGCGGCCAGCCGGTCGAGCTGATCGGCGGTCGCAACGAGGCGGGCGGCAACGCCGGCCTGTTCGGCCTTGAGCCGCAGCAGTGTGCGCAGGAGATCGACGACGGCGCTCGGCGAGCGGAGCTGTTCGGGGGGCTTGTCGCGTGTCGGCAGCTCCGATTCGGGCATCTGGCGCGCCTTCTCGACCGCCTCGAGGATCTCGCGGCCTTGCCAGCCTTCGGCGAAGCCGCGGCCGAGCCCGCGGGTTATCGCCAGCTCCTCGACCTTTTTGGGGGCATGGCTGGCGATCTCCAGGAGCTGCTCGTCGCGCAGCAGCCGCTGGCGTGGGATGTCGATGCGTTGCGCGGTTCGTTCACGCCAGGCGGCGACCTCCTTGAGTGTGCCGAGCAACCGGGGCGAGGCGCCCCTGGGCTTCAATCGCCGCCAAGCGGTTTCCGGGTCGGCCCGGTAAGTGGCGGGATCGTTCAGCACCGCCATTTCTTCTGCGATCCAGGGCAGACGACCGCTCTTCTCGAGCTGGCGACGCAGCTTCTCGTAGACGACCCGCAGATGGGTCACGTCGGACAGTGCGTAGGTGATCTGCCGTTCGCTGAGCGGGCGGCGGCTCCAGTCGGTGAAGCGGCTCGACTTGTCGATGCGCGCCTTGGCGAGCTTGGTGGCCAAGGACTCATAGGACGCAGCCTCACCGTGCCCGCACACCATGGCCGCGACCTGGGTATCGAACAGGGGCTGCGGTACGCGATTCATGCGCAAGTAGAAGATTTCCAGATCTTGACGGGCAGCGTGAAAGACCTTGAGGACCCTGGGGTTGGCCATCAGCTCGTCCAGGGGCGCCAGGTCGATCCCGTCCGCCAGGGCGTCGATTGCGGCAGCATCCTCCGGGCCGGCCACTTGGGCCAGGCAAAGCTTGGGCCAGTAGGTGCGCTCGCGCATGAATTCGGTGTCGACTGTGACGAATTCGGCGTCGGCCAGGGGCTTGCAGAACGCCGCCAACTCGTCCGTCGTGGTGATGAGCTTCATTAAGCACGATCTATAAACCTCGATGCCCGCCGGGGCAAAGTTGCCGCTCACGGAAAGGGCCGATCGCTTGACTTGACGGCTCGATCCGTGCCTCTTGCCGGCCCGATAAAGCCCGGAAACTGCGTAATGTCTTCCCCTTACCGAACCCACACTTGCGGCCAGCTGAGGCCGGAGCATGTCGGCCAGACGGCCCGCCTGTCCGGGTGGGTCCAGCGGAAACGCGACCATGGCCACCTCCTGTTCATCGACCTGCGCGACCACTACGGCGTGACCCAAGTCGTGGTCGATGCGGCGAGCCCGGTCTTCAAGACTGCCGAGGCTGTCCGTAACGAGAGCGTGATCACCGTGAACGGCAGGGTCGTGGCTCGGGACAAGGCGACGGTAAACCAGCGTCTTGCAACCGGCGAAGTCGAGCTCGACGCCCAGGAGATGACCATCCAGTCGATGGCCGAGCCGCTGCCCATTCCGGTCTACCAGGAAAATGACACGACACCGGAGGAGCTGCGGCTCAAATACCGCTTCCTCGATCTGCGCAAGGACAAGCTGCATCGCAATATCATGCTCCGCAGCCAGGTGATCGCGAGCCTGCGGCGGCGCATGATCGAGCAGGGGTTCACCGAGTTCCAGACACCGATCCTGACTGCCGACAGTCCCGAAGGTGCGCGGTCCTACCTCGTGCCGAGCCGCCTGCATCCCGGCAAGTTCTATGCGCTGCCCCAGGCGCCGCAGATGTTCAAGCAGCTCCTGATGGTATCGGGCTTCGACCGCTACTTCCAGATCGCGCCCTGCTTCCGCGACGAGGATGCCCGCGCCGACCGTGCGCCGGGCGAGTTCTACCAGCTCGACTTCGAGATGAGCTTCGTCACCCAAGAGGATGTTTTCGCCGCGATCGAGCCGGTGCTGGGCGGCGTTTTCCAGGAATTCGCGTCATTCAACCGCGAGGCGCCGCGCAAGGTCACGCCGTTCCCATTCCCGCGCATCCCCTATGCCGAGGCGCTCCTGAGTTACGGTACCGATAAGCCGGACCTGCGCAATCCACTCAGGATCTTCGATGTGGGAGAGGTCTTCGCCGGCTCCGACT
The DNA here is from genome assembly GCA_018242505.1 of Pseudomonadota bacterium. GTDB lineage: Bacteria > Pseudomonadota > Alphaproteobacteria > Reyranellales > Reyranellaceae > Reyranella. The sequence goes on along the minus strand of JAFEBU010000044.1, from coordinate 41,416 downwards.
TCAAGGTCTTTGCCGGCATTGTCGCGAAGGGCGGCGTGGTGCGCGCTATCCGTGCGCCCAACGCCGCCGGCCAGCCGCGCAGCTTCTTCGACAAGCTCAACAGCTGGGCGCAGGGCGAGGGCAAGCCTGGTCTCGGCTACGTCGTTATCGAGGGCGGCACGGGCAAAGGGCCAATCGCGAAGTTCGTGGCGGGCGAACGGCTGGCGCGCCTCAGGGCATTGACCGGCGCAGAAGACGGCGATGCGGTGTTCTTCGTCGCCGATCAGCCGGAGGCGGCCTGGAAATTCGCGGGGCAGGCCCGCACCAAGGTGGCCCAGGAACTGGGGGTGATCGCAGAGGACGAGTTCCGGTTCTGCTGGATTGTCGACTTCCCGATGTTCGAGTACGACGACAAGCTGAAGAAGATCGACTTCAGCCATAACCCGTTCTCGATGCCCCAGGGCGGGCTGGAGGCGCTGGAGACACAGGATCCGCTCACCATCAAGGCGTGGCAGTACGACATCGTCTGCAACGGCATCGAGCTTTGCTCGGGTGCGATTCGCAACCACAGGCCCGACATCATGTACAAGGCCTTCGGGATCGCGGGCTACAGCCGCGAGGAGGTGGAGCATCGCTTCGGCGGCATGTTGAACGCCTTCAAATACGGCGCGCCGCCGCATGGAGGTGCGGCCCCGGGGGTAGACCGTATCGTCATGCTGCTGGCCGACGAGCCCAACATTCGCGAAGTGATCACCTTCCCGATGAACCAGCAGGCCGTGGACCTGATGATGGAGGCGCCGACCGAGGTGCCGGCGGAGAAGCTGCGCGAACTGCACATTGCATTGAAGCTGCCGCAACCGAAAAGAGAATAGCTGACGCCATCGCAAGGAAGGGCGGCGTGCTTGCCGCCTTTCATTCTCGCTGCCAGACTTTGTCGAACGCCGGCGCACGATCCGGCTGACCAAGGAGGAAGCGATGACGGACGCAGTGAACAAGGGCCGGCGCGATTTTCTGAGTGTCGCCTCGGTGGGCGGCGCGGCGGCGGCGCTCGGTGTCTTCGGAATCAGTCCGGCAATGGCGGCCGGCATCGCGGCGGGCCGCTCCGAGAAGCCCTTGAAAGCGGCCTTTTCCAATGCCGGCCTGCAGGCGACCTGGTGCGCCCAGGGAAAATCGGCGGCCGAATATTGGGGCAAGCTCTTCAATGTCGAGGTGACGTGGTTCGACGGCCAGCTTGATGCCGTGAAGCAGCGCGCGGCGATCGACAACATGGCTTCGCAGAAATGGGATTTTGTCGCCATCCAGGCGTTCGGCATCGGCACGCTCACTCAGCCGGTGCAAAAGATGATCGACGCCGGCATCCCGGTGATCGATATGGACACGCTGATCGCACCGTTGGACAAGATCAACGTTCACGCCTTCCTTGCGCCCGACAACGAGTTCATGGGCGCATCCGTGACGCAGGCGCTGGTCGCCAAGCTCGGCGGCAAGGGCAACATGATCATGACCCAGGGGGCGCTGGGCCATACCGGTGCGCAGGGAAGAGCCAAGGGCTTCGAGGCGGTGGTGAAGCAGAACCCCGGCATCAAGGTGCTTGACACCCAGCCGGCCGACTGGGACGTGACAAAGACCGCGCGGCTGTGGGAGACCTATCTCACCAAGTATCCGCAGATCGACGCCGCGTTCTTCCATAACGACGACATGGCGTTGGCGGCCTACAACGTGATGAAGGCGCACAATCGCACCAACATCCTGATCGGCGGCGTTGATGCCATGCCGCCTGCGATCAACGCAGTGGCCGACGGCCGCATGTTCGCGACCGTGCGCAATCCGTCGTGCCGCATCCATGGTGGCGCCATCATCGCCGGCGTCGCGGCTGTGACGGCGGGCGAGAAGACCGGCCCCGGCATTCCCAAGAACATCATCGCTGACGGCCCGGTGGTCACCAAAGCGAATGCGCCCGGCATGCTGTGGATGGAAGATCATTTCCTGATCTGATCCCATGCCTGTCGAGTCGGTGGCCGTGTCGGAACAGGCTCCGGCGCGGCTGGTCATGCAAGGCATCTCCAAGTCGTTCGGCGGCGTCGTGGCCTTGCGCGACGTCGACTTCACGCTGCGGCCTGGCGAGATCCACGGCCTGGTTGGAGAGAATGGTGCCGGCAAGTCGACGCTGATGAAGATCATCGCCGGCGTGCACACGCAGTATCAGGGGCGCATGACGATCGAGGGGCAGGACGTGCACTTCCGCTCCGCGCGCGATGCGCTTGGGGCCGGCATCGGCATGGTGCATCAGGAACTCAGCATCATTCCCGACCTGACGGTTGCGGAGAATGTCTACCTTGGACAGCAGCCGACGAAGCGCGGGATGATCGACTGGCGTACCATGTTCAGTGGTGCGCGCGAGCATCTTGCGAGCCTCGGCATCGACGTCGATCCCCGCGCCCGCATGGGGTCCCTGGCGATCGGCCTGCAGCAATTGATCGAACTTGCCCGTGTGCTTTTCTCGGGCGCACGCATCGTCATCCTCGACGAACCGACGTCGGCGCTGTCGCCGCCGGAAGTGCATCGCCTGTTCGAGGTGCTGCGCGCCGTTCGGGCCTCGGGCCGCAGCATCGTCTTCATCTCACATTTCCTCGACGACATCCTCGCGATTTCCGACACGGTGACCATTTTCCGCAATGGTCGGCGCATTGTCACCGAAGCGGCCGCTGGCATCGACAAAGGCTGGGTTATCGAACGCATGATTGGCCGGGGCCATGAGGATCTCGAGGGGAGCTATACCCGAGCCGTTGCCCTGGACAGCAAGCCTGCCGCGCCGGTCGTGCTCGCATTGCGCAATCTCGGGGTGGAACGCGCTTTTGCCGACGTCTCGCTCGATGTCCGGGCGGGAGAGGTGTTGGGTGTTTACGGCTTCATGGGATGCGGTCAGATCGAACTCGCGCGTGCGATGTTCGGGAAGGTGCGGCCGACCGCCGGCCACCTGGAGATGGAGGGCAAAGTCCTGCGCCTGCGCAACACCGCCGATGCGCGGCGTGCCGGCGTTGCTTTCGTCCCAGAGAGCCGCCGCGCCATGCTGTTCTACGGCGAGCCGGTTTACAAGAACATGTCGATCAGCATCCTGGGCCGCATCTCCCGGGTGTGGCTGAAGCCCGCGGTGGAGCGGAACGTCGCCCGCCGCCATGCCGAATCGCTGTCCATTCGACCACCCCGGGTCGAAACCCTGCTGCAGAGCCTGTCCGGTGGCAATCAGCAGAAGGTAGCCCTGGCGAAGTGGTTGACCTGGCCGCCGAAGGTGCTGGTGCTGAGCGAGCCCACGCGGGGCATGGATGTCGGGGCCAAAGAGGATGTCGTCAGGATCGTTCGCGGTCTGCGCGAGAAGGGACTGGGCATCGTCGTGATGTCGACCGAACCCGAAACGGTCTTGTCGCTTGCGGACCGCATCGTGGTGATGAAGAAGGGAATGATCGTTTGCGAGTTCGCTGGCGAGACGGTCAGCAAGGACCGGCTGCTGGAAGCCGCATGAGGGAGGACAGGGCATGACGACGTCGTCCGGCGTCAAGGCAGAGCCACCGTCCGGTTCGCGGCTGGGCGCGTTCTTGCGCAGCCAGATGCGCAACATCGCACCATTCGCGACCCTGATCGTCCTGCTGGTCTTCTTCGGCATGGCAAGCCCGTCCTTCGCCACGCTCGACAACGCCGCCAACATCCTGACGCAGATCTCGGTCGCGGGCGTGATCGCGGTCGGGCTCACCTTCGTGATCCTGTGCGCGGAGATCGATCTTTCCGTGGCAGCGATCGCCAATGCGACGGGCATCGTCGTGGCCTATTTCACGCTCCAGGAATCCTATGTGAACATCGCCAATGTCCCGCTGCCGGCCGTGGCGGCCATCGTGCTCGCGCTTCTTTCCTGCGCTTTCCTCGGCCTCGTCAACGCGGTCGGCCTGACCGTGATCGGCATTCCGTCGTTCATCATGACGCTTGCCATGATGCAGATCGGGGCGGGCATCTGTGCCCTCTTGGTGCGCGGGCAGATCGCCTACGCCGTTCCCAACTTCGTGGCGACGATGGGGGCGGGGTCGATCGGCGGAATCCCCTGGATCATCATTGTGCTGGCCGTCTTTCTGATCGTCGGCCACGTCGTGCTGACCTACACGCGGTTCGGCCGTTATGTCTACATGGTGGGAGGCAATCGCGAGGCGGCCGAATATTCGGGCGTGAACGTGAAGTTGGTGTTGAGCGCAGTCATGGTGATTTCGGCTGTCTGCTCCGGCGTTGCCGGCATGCTGGGCGTAGCGCATTTCGGCAGCGCCCAGCAGAACGAGTTCGACGGTTATCTGCTCGATGCCATCGCCGCGGTGGTCGTTGGCGGCACCAGCCTGTTCGGCGGCCGCGGCGGCATAGGCAACACCATCATCGGCCTTCTGATCCTGGGCGTGCTCAACAACGGTCTCGACCATGTCGAGATCGACAGCTTCCTCAAGATCCTGATCCGTGGCCTGATCCTGCTCGGTGCCCTGATCATCAATGTCTATGTGCAAGCCGTGCGAGAGAACGAACGAACTGGTTGACGGTTTGACCGGAGATATAAAATTTAATATATTCAGTATATTATAGTGGTTTGTTAAGGAAGTTCATGAGCTTTGTTCGGCTCAATTTGCTTGCCCTGCCGGTTGTGTTGGGGCTGCCGTTGCTGACGGGGGCCTGCGGAGCGCCGCTGGCGCTCACAGCGGCAAGTTACGGTGCCGACGGGGTCTCGCTCGCCGAGACCAACAAGACGGCGACCGATCATTTTGCCTCCATGGTCACGAAGAAGGATTGTGCACTGTGGCGGGTCTTCAGCAACCAGAAGTTCTGTCGCCCCCGTGACGGCGACCACGATCCTTACGACGTCAATTACGACGAGCCGTTCCGGCAGGAAGGAGAGGGCGGCACCGAATACCTGCCACCGGCCCACGCAGCGGCCGATGCGCCGCCGACAAGCTGGGATACGGAAGCCTACGCCGCCGCTCCGAAGGCGGAGGTCTTGCCACCCTCAGGACCAGCCGTCGCGCCAACGAACCTGATGCCGGCGGCCCAGGCCGTGGCGCTTCCTCTGGCGACTGCGGTAACGGAGAAGCCGGCCGTCAAGCATGCTGCGATGGCCAAACGGAAACCTTTCAAGAAGAAGCGCGCACCAGGTCAGGCGGTGATTGTTCCTTGAGCAAGTAGGCTTCGAGATTGTCGAGAGCCTTGAAGCCCATGGCGTTACGCGTCTCGACCGTGGCAGATCCCATGTGGGGCAGCAGGAACGCGTTCTCGAGGCCGTAATAGCCCTGATGGATCTTGGGCTCGCCGTCGAACACGTCGATACCGGCCGAAGCGAGGTGTCCGCTCTTGAGCGCCGCAATCAGCGCATCGTCATCGACCACGCCGCCTCTTGCCGTATTGACCACGACTGCCCCTTTGGGCAAACGCGCAATGCGTTCCGCATTCACCCACTTGCGGGTCGTCGACGTCATCGGCGCGTTGATCGACAGAAAGTCGCAATGCGGCAGCATGGCCTCGGGGTCGGCATGGAAGATGGCGCCTTTTTCCAGGTCGTGAGGTAGCCGGTTGCGATTGCTGTAGTGAATGGTCATGCGGAAGGCGCGCGCGCGGTCGGCCATCGCCTGGCCGATACGACCCATGCCCAGGATACCCAGTCGCTTGCCGGTGACATGTACGCCCATGAGTTGGGTTGGGCTCCAGCCCACCCATTGATGCGTCCGCAGCATCGCCGCCCCTTCGTGAGCTCGCCGTGCGGCGCCTAGAAGACACAGCATGGCAATGTCGGCCGTGGCATCGGTGAGGACGTCTGGCGTATTGCTGACGAGGATCTTGCGCCGGGCGGCCGCCCCGACATCGACATGCTCGTAGCCCACCGAGAAGGTGGCGATCATCCGTACCGAGGCGGGGAGTGCGGCAATGGTTTCGGCATTCAAGGGGTCACCGGCTGCACACATGATGCCGTCGCAGCCGTCGCTTGCCTTGGCGAGCGACGGGCCATCGAAGAGGCGGTCCTCCGGGTTCAGCACCGCGTCAAAATTCGATGTCAGCCGGGCCTCCACGTCGGGTGGAAAATGCCGCGTCGCCAGCACACGAGGTTTGCGGGTAGTCATGGAAACATATCCTCCCTGTGCAGCCCTGCCGCAGCCGATCATTCTGGAAATTCGAGCATATGAATATTACGCTTGTCTGCCCGGCTACAAGGCCTAGCCCTCATCCTGCTGCCCGTTGACCATCTATAGTTTTCGCCGTTCTCGCGTCCACACTGCGGTTTCGATTGCCGCCGTGAGCGTATTGCTTGTGCTGGGTTTGTGGACAAACCTCGCCGCGCAGGCGCCGCAGCCCCAATCGCCGCCGGCGGCTCCGCCCACGCAACTCCAGCCGCCGCAGAATGAGCAACCGCAGGCCGCTCGGCCCGATGCTGCACAGCCACAATCTGCGCCATCGCCTATTCCCGACCTGCCACCTGATTCCGTGCTGGTTCCCAACCGCGCCACCTACGAGATGAAGCTTGCGATCGCCCGGCCCAACAGTGGCATCGTCGAGGTCAACGGGAACATGGTGCTCGAAACCGTCGATTCCTGTGACGGCTGGGAAATCCGTCAAAGGATCAAGCTCACGTTCCTGCGCAGCGATGGCGATGAATTCGAGACCGATTCCAGTTTCACAAGCTACGAATCCAAGGATGGGCTGCAATTGCGGTTCAGCGTGCGCAACGTTCAGAACGACGAGGTCGAGGAGGAATTGCGCGGCCGAGCCGATCTCGATTCGCTGGGCGGCAAGGGGCGGGCGAGCTTCACCTTGCCTGAAGTGCGCAGCTTTGAGTTGCCGGCCGGCACCCTGTTCCCGACCACGCATCTCGCCTTGATCCTCAAGCACGCGCGAGAGGGTGACAAGACCGCTTCGTACAAGGTGTTCGACGGCGCGCGGCTCGATGGTGCCTTCCAGGTCAACGCTGTCATCAGCCGGCCGTCGCGGGCCAAGCCCAGAACGCCTGCTGTCCGCGGCGATGCCGGCCTGCTGCGCAATCAGCCGGCCTGGGGAGTTCGCTTCGCCTTCTTTGCCTCTGGTGACCAGGGCGCGCAGCCGGAGTACGAGCTGGCGCTCGACCTTCTGGGCAACGGGATCGCGCGTTCGATGCTGCTCGACTACGGCGACTTCGCCGTTGACGCCCATCTGGTGCAAATCCAAGCCCTGCCGAGGCCCAAATGCTGATTGTCCGATGGAAGCTGCTCGCCTGCCTGCTTGCCACGGGGCCCGCTTTGTATGCCGGTTCCTCGCAAGCCCAGGAACTGCAGCCGCATCGCGCCGCCTATGACGTTGCGCTGCTCGATCACGGCAAGCCGGGTGCCGATCCCGCCGGCACCTATGCCTTCGAGCTGAAGCTCAGTTGCGATGGCTATATCATGAATCAGCGCCTGCGCCTGGAACTGGACGGTCGGAAGGGGGCAGTCGTGACCGAGCAGCTCTCGCAGATGACGGAAAGCCGCAACGGGCGAAAGTTGTACTTTGAGCACCGCTCCAGCGCCAACGGCCGCCAGACCAGCCTGGTTCGCGGCGAGGCGGCACTGGGGAATGACGGTCGCGGCGAGGCGCACTTCAGCGATCCGGACGGACAGTCGGTAGCATTGCCCGCCGGCACGCTATTTCCCATGGCCATGACGCGCGCGACGCTCAAACATGCCATAGCTGGTGACAGCGGGTTCGATGCGCTGTTCTTTTTTGGCGAGAAGCCCAAGCCGCCGCAGTCGGTGAATGTCCTAATCGGCAAGGTACCCAAGCGCTTGGCCGACCTGCATGTTCCCAAAGGGGGAGTCGGCTTGGTCAAGGGCCATTCGCGCATCTACTACCGCGGTGGTTTCTTCGATGCCGCGGCCAGCAAGGACGGCGAGCAGGCGGTGTTCGAAATGAGCAGCCTGACTTTGGATAACGGTATCGAGCTCTACGGCACCCACGAAGAAGACAACGGCGGCATCGAATATCGCATCTCGCGGCTGGAGGAGTTGCCCAAACCCCACTGCAACTGAGGCTTATGCGGCCGCCCCCGGCGGCCACAGCCAGGCGGCGCCGCGTACGCCGCTTGAATCGCCATAGCGCGGCGGCAGCAACCGGGTCGCGATGAATTCAGGTTCGGAGAAGATGTAGCGTTTCCAGAGCTCCGGTACACGCCGATAGAGCACCGCCATCTTCGACAGCCCACCGCCGAGAACGATTGCGTGCGGATCGACGATATTGACGATGATCGAGAGCGATCGGGCCAGCCGGTCGCAATAGAGCTCCATCTGAGCGGCCGCCTCGGCATCGCCCTGGTTTGCCGCCTCGGCAATGTCGGTCGCCCGCATCTGCCGGCCCGTTCGCTTGGCGAATTGATCCTGCAGGCGTGGACCGCTCAGCCACGTTTCGATGCAGCCGATACGGCCACAATAGCAACGCGGCCCCGGCCGCTCGTCGTCGGTGGGCAGGGGAAGCGGCGTGTGGCCCCATTCGCCCGCAATCGCCTGCGCGCCAGTGATGGGGCGTCCATCGATCACGAGGCCGCCTCCCACACCGGTGCCCAGAATGACGCCGAAGACGATGCCGCAGCCTGCGGCGGCGCCGTCGGAGGCTTCCGAGATGGCAAAGCAGTTGGCGTCGTTGGCCAGTCGAACCTCGCGGCCCAGCGCGTGCTGGAGGTCGGTCGGCAACGGCCGGCCGTTCAACCGGGTCGAATTGGCATTCTTGACGAGGCCCGTGGCCGGTGAGACCGCGCCGGGATGGGCGATTCCCACGGTGCAGCGCCTCCCTACGCGCCGCTCCAGCTCCGTCACGAGGTCGGCTATCGCCTTGACGTCCTCCTCATAGGAGGTCGCGGGCGTTGGGACCCGCAGACGGGCCTTCTCCGTGCCGTCCTCGTCGATGACGAGCCCTTCGATTTTTGTACCGCCGAGGTCGATACCGATACGCATGGCGCTAGTTCACAGGAAGCGGCCGGCAATGTCGATGCTGGTTTTGACGCCAACCAGGTCGAATGTCGAAGCGAGCCAGCGCTTCGCCGCCGAGCGGCCGAGCTGGAACAGGTGCTCGAGGAACGCCGGCTCGATGTTGAACTTGCTGATTGCGCCGAGCGGCGCGAGCGACGCGTCGTCGTTGATGGAATGGATCAGCATCATCTTGAGACGGGAGCTGAATTCACCGGTGATCGCGTTCTGCCGGATCAGGTCCTGGACGAAGGCGATGGCGCGCATCTCCGCCATAAGCGCTCCGCCGAAGGTGATCTCGTTCAGGCGGTCGGCGATCTCGGCGTTGGACTTGGGGACGCCCTTACGTACCGCCGGGTCGAGTTCGACGATGACGACATCGTGGCTGTCGCTCTCGTAGATGAACGGCCAGATCGGCGGGTTGCCGCGATAGCCGCCGTCCCAGTAGGGCACGCCGTCGATCACCACGGCGTCATGCACGTTGGGCAAGCAGGCCGAAGCGAGCAGCGCATCGATCGACAGTTCATCGCGCTTGAAGATGCGCACCTTGCCGGTCTCCACGTTGGTGGCGGCGATGAAGGCCTTGATCGTATCACAGGTGCGGACGGCCTTTTCGTCGAAATGCCTGCGCAGGAGATCGCGCAAGGGGTCGAAATTCAGTGGATTGCGCTGCCAGGGCGAGAGGGTCCGCTGGATCACGTCGGCCCACAGCGCCGCCGGCGAATCATCGAGATTCCAGTTGCCCTGCAAGCGATCGAGCGGCGTGCGCTGGATCGGGCTTGCTACCGCGAGCGTGCCCAGCTCGTTCCAGAAGTCGGCCAGTGCCTTTCGCGCACCGTCGGGTCCGTCCTTTGCCCAGCCTTGCAACATGATGGCGGCGTTCATCGCGCCCGCACTGGTGCCGCTCACCGCTTCGAAAATGAGCCGGCCATCCTCGATCAGCGTGTCGAGCACGCCCCAGGTGAAGGCACCGTGTGAGCCACCGCCTTGCAAAGCAAGATTTATACGTTTGATAGGAGTCATGCAGCTATCCTCGGTGGCAGCCCGGCATTACGCTTCCGTGACATGGACGGGCAGGGCAAGTCGGGCGCGATATTGGCGGACCGCGGTGCAAAAGGGCCGTGGCGAAAGCGCCCATCGACCATCCTCTGGATGCTGTCGCTCGGGCAGCTCATCACCTGGGGGCTCGTCTACTACACCTTTCCGCTATTCGTTGCTCCGATGGAGGCGGAACTCGGCTGGTCGCGCAACGATCTCTATGGAGCGCTGTCGGCCGGCCTGATGGTGGCTGGGCTCTGCTCGATCCCGGTCGGCGCCTGGATCGACCGCGGACATGGTCGCAGGCTGATGGCCGGCGGCTCCCTGCTGGCAGCCGTCATGATGTTCGCCTGGGCGCACACACACTCGCTGCCGGCATTCTACGGCATCTGGATCGGGCTCGGCGCGTGCCAGTCGGTGACGCTCTACGAGCCGGCGTTCGCCGTCATCACCCGCGTCTATGGCCCACGCTTCCGCCAGGCCATCATGGTGATGACTTTCGTCGGCGGCCTTGCCAGCACCTTTGGCATTCCCTTTGCCCAGCTCCTGATCGATCGCATCGGCTGGCGGCCGACGTTGGTCGTCCTGGCGGGTATCAATCTCGGCGTGGCCATGCTCATCCATTGGCCGTTCGTTCCCGGGCCGCGGGAGGAGGCCGTGCCGATCGCCCATCCACCGACAAGCAGTCCAGCCCCGTCGAGCAGGGGGCCGCTCGCAGCCGCTCTGCGTGTCCCGGCCTTTTGGGGGCTCGTCGTGGCCTTCGCCGGCTATGGGCTTGCCTTTTCCGCCATGAGCTTCCACTTGATCCCGCTGCTCGCCGAGCGCGGGGTCGCGATCGGCGTGGTGATGGCGATCATCGCCCTGATTGGGCCGATGCAGGTGGTCGGACGCGTCCTGCTCATGGCCGGCCAGCGGCACATCACGGTGATTCAGCTCGGCGCGCTGATCTACTTCGCATTCCCGATCGCCATGGCGATGTTGGCGGCGGGGATCAGCGACGTCTATGGCCTCATCCTGTTTGCGATCATCTACGGCGTGGCGAATGGGCTGGTGACGATCCTGCGCGGCATGGCTGTCCCTGAATTCATCGGCCCCGAAGGCTATGGCGTGGTGAGCGGCGCTCTCACCATGCCGACCAACATCATGCGCGCCGCAGGTCCTCTGATGGCGTCGCTCGCCTGGAGTGTGTTCGGCAATTATACGCCGGTGATGTGGGGGCTGGCTGCGATCATGCTGGTCGCTGCGGCCGGCTTCGCCGCCGCGGCGTTCCTGTCGAAGGGACAGTCGCCGCGGCCTCGTTCCTGAGGTGGATCGACGCCTATTCCGCCGCGAGTTTCCGCGCCTTGGGCTTGAGATGCTGCACCTTGGGCATCACCTCGCGCGCCAGCAGCTCGAGAGAATGGCGCCACGCCTCGGGTTGGTCGACATAGTCGAAGCCGAACACCAGGAGCTGGCCGAAACCGCCCACCTCGTCATAGATTTTCTCGATCTTCTCGATGACGGTCTTGGGCGAGCCGATGATCCAGTTGTGGTGCGCGCAATATTCGGGCGTCACATCCGAATCGGGTACGCTCTGGTCGTGCTTCAGGTATTCGAAGAAACCGAACTGGGCGAGCAGCGGCAGGAAATACTCCCGCATCATGCGGCCCATCATCGAGCCGACGGAGAGCCGCATGGCCTCCTCGTCGGTATCGGCGACGAACACCTCGCGCACCATGCGCCACTCGCCGCGGTCGGGCGTGCGGCCGACCTTGGCCGCACCAGCCTCGACCGAATCCCAGTGGCTCGCGACATAGGCCGGATTGAGATTGAGGCTCATCGGCAGGAAGCCCTTTTCGCCGGCGAGTTTCAATGTATCGGAGTTCTTCGACAGACCGGCGACGCCGATCGGTGGGTGCGGAGTCTGCATCGGCTTGATGTGCGGCTTCAGGAACCCGAACATCGTGTCGGGTTTGGTCACGTGCCAGTACTTGCCCTTGTAATCGAATGGCTCCGCGGTGCTCCACATCTTCAAGATGATATCGAGCGCTTCGCGTGTCATCTCGCGGTTGACGCCGGACATGCCATCGACGTTGAACATGGCCCAGTCGCTTGGCAGGCCGGACGCGGCAATGCCGAAATTGAGGCGACCGCCCGAGATGTTGTCGAGCATCGCGACGCGGTTCGCGAGTTCGGCGGGGTGATGGTAGGGCAGCAGGAAGCCGCCCGGACCGAGACGGATGTTCTTGGTCTGCATCAGGCCTTGTGCCACCAGCAGGTCGGGGGAAGGGTGCGGTTCCCATGGTGCCGTGTGGTGTTCGCCGATCCAGCATTCGGAAAAGCCCAGCTCGTCGAGCCAGCGGATCACCTGCAGGTCCCATTCGTGGCCAGCCTTGAGCGGCCGCTCCGGGGGGTGCGACGGCATCGTGAAATATCCGAATTGCATCGTTTCCTCCTGAGTATTTTCTGACAGAAGTCGACTACCATCGGCTGAAGTAGGCAAGGGTTGATTCGATGAAGACCAAATCTCGCCGCGCGGTATTCGTCTGTTGCGACGGCCTGGGGCGCGACTGGGTTCGCCGCGAGACGACTCCCATCCTCCACGATATTGGCGGCAGAAGCCTGTGGTGCGACGAGCACAGTGCGGTGTTCCCGTCGGTCACGCGCGTCTCCGCGGCATCGGTGTCGACCGGTTGCCTACCGGGACGCCATGGCCTTCACGGTAACCGCATGGGACTGATGGAGGCGGGAAGGATCGTCGTGCGCGACGTCGGATTGCCCGACTTTCGGATGCATCTACGCCGGGCAACAGGCCGGACATTGCTGGTGCCGTCGCTTGCGGAGCGTGTCGTCGATGCGGGCGGCTGCGTCGCCTTCTCGAATGTCTCGCCTGGTGCGGCCTACTTCCTCGATCCCGATCACTTTGGCTACGTCTATCATCGGGCCGGATCCTATGCGCCGGGCGGCGAACTCATCGAAGGCGCCGGAGCACTGAACGTCAGCCACGATCTGGCGGGCGATTGGACGATGACGCAGCGCTTTTGCACCGAAGTGCTGTACGATCGCCGTCCGTCGGTCGCGATCCTGTGGCTTGCGAACCCGGACCTGACCTTGCATGGAGCGCCGCTGGGTTCGCCGGCGCACGACGAAGCGCTGCGCCAGACCGAACGGTGCGTTCTCGAGGTTTTCCGCACGATCGAACGGTTGCGGGGCGACGGGGAGGACGTTCTCCTGCTGATCGGATCGGATCACGGCCAGGAGACAATCGGCGACTGCATCGATCTTTCGGCCTGGCTCGCCGGTCATGGCCTCGCAAGCCACCTCGAAGCAGGCGACGTGGCCGTCGCCGGGCAGGGCACGGCGGCGCTGCTTTATGCGACGGAGCGCGGGCGAGCGTCGTTGCTTGCCGTCCTCGACGAGATGCGACGCGCGCCGTGGGCCGGCGAGATCGTCGTCGAAGCCGGGCTTGCCGACCGCGGCCATGCGGCGCGCGGGGGCGTCGTCGCTGCGGTCAACATGGCCCGGCAGGAGGAGGCCAATCTCCATGGCGTTCGCGGCCGGCGCTGTGTGGTTGAGGAACCTGGCAAGCCGGCCGCCATCGGCAGCGGCCAGCACGGCGGTTGGGGGCCCGACGAAACCAGGCCATTCCTGATGGCGAACGATGGCGGGCGGCTGGTCGGGACGGCGGGCCGACCGACATCGCTTGTCGACATCGCACCGACCATCACCGACTTTCTTGGTCTTCCGATCGAGGGCTTCGATGGCCAGCCGCTGACAGTTGCCTGACCAGGTCGACATAACTGCGCGCCCGCTCTTCCAGGGTGAAGCCGTCGAGAATGAAACTGCGCGGATCGAAGTCTCCGCTTGTCACGCGCGACCAGAACGCCGGAAAGCCAGCACGAAAGCCTGGAGCGTCGGTGAATTTCATGCCGCACCGGTCGTCCCAGTAGGGCACGGACGTTACGGGTCCGAAGATGACCCGGTGGGGATAATAGGCGGTGTCCTGCCAGACACCGCCGAGGTCCCAGGCGAAAACGGGAATGCCGCAGGACAGGGCTTGCTGCATCGCTATGCCCTGCGTTTCGTGCTCGCAGAGGAAGACCATCGATCGCGAGCGCGCCAGGAGCCAATGAAATTCATCCTCGCGATAGTGTCCATAGGTGATCGTGGCGACGCGCAGCCCGGAGTCGCGCAAGGTCTCCAGGACGGGGTCGCGCACCGCCGCGTTGTCTCGCGCCGGCTGGCACCGGATCTTGACGTACACCAGGACATCGATGTCCTTCACCGCCGCCGAGGGGGCCCATCGGTCCGTGTCGATGCCGACCGGCCATGTATGAACCTTGTCCTGCCAATGGACGGCGAACATCCGGCGCACCCATTCGCAAGCCACCAGGACGCCGAGAATATTGTGATCGGCGAAGAGGGTCGGGGCATCGATCGGGTGGTTGTGGACGGCCGCCCCGAACACGATCGGCGTCTCGCGCGGCATCCAGTCGAGGACGTGTGGTTTGCCGACGACACAGGCCACCTCATCGACGTGGTGGTGCATATATCCATAGTCGTTGACGCGATAGGGAACGCCCAATCGGTCAAGTCCGGTAACGAGGTTCAGGAACATCCGCTCCATGCCCATCACGCGCCGCGGCCCTCTGATGAGCCGCCGAACTACGGCGCGCGGATATCGGTCGAAACTGATCCACCGATCAGGATTGACGTCGTCAGAGTAGAAGAGGTTGAGGGGCTCTGTGGGCAGGGCGATCGACTTTGGAAAGAGGCCTACGAAACGCCAATGTAGCGCCAACTCTATCGTGGGCGGCAAGGACTATCGTCGGATTGCAGCCAAGCAGCAAAGGCAGGCAACGGATCGCACAGCGATGGAAAAGCACATAGCTCGCTTGCTTGGGTTCCGCGTGGCCGAGGATGGTCCATTTTTCCACGTGAAACACGATTCTGGCTTCGCCGATCGGCTTTTTGGGCTGAGGACAGCCGGTCGGTGCCGCTACCGGCGGAGGTCGTCTGCGCCAGGCCCTCTATCCCCCCTGCCGGGACGTCGTTAACATACCTCGACGACGGCAGACCAAGGAGAGATGGCTATGCAGGAACGACTCCAATTCTACATCGACGGTAAGTGGGTCGATCCCGTTACACCCAAGACGATCGACGTCATCAATCCCGCCAATGAAGAGGCATTTGCTCGCGTCTCGCTTGGATCCAAGGCGGACGTGGACAAGGCAGTGGCCGCTGCGCGCCGCGCCTTCGAGACCTATTCGCGTACGACTCGTGAAGAGCGACTTGCGCTCCTCGAGAAGATCATTGCCGCCTACAAGGGAAAATTCCAGACGATCGCCGAAACGATCAGCCGGGAAATGGGTGCGCCGCTGTGGCTTGCAAAGGCGGCCCAGGCGGCGACCGGCCTCGGCCATCTGAACGAGGCGGTGAAGATCTTGAGGGACTACAAGTTCGAAGGCATGCACGGCACGACCGCCATCATCAAGGAACCGGTCGGCGTGTGTGGCTTCATCACGCCATGGAACTGGCCGATCAACCAGATCGCTTGCAAGGTGGCACCGGCGCTCGCAGCCGGCTGCACGGTCATCCTCAAGCCGTCGGAAGTGGCGCCGATGAACGCAATGTTGTTTGCCGACGTCCTGCACGAGGCGGGCGTGCCGCCGGGAGTGTTCAATCTCGTGAACGGCGACGGTCTCTCGGTCGGCGAGGCGATGTCGTCCCATCCAGGGATCGACATGATGTCGTTCACCGGATCGACCCGCGCGGGCATCGCCGTCGCCAAGGCTGCCGCCGATACGGTGAAGCGCGTGGCGCAGGAGTTGGGCGGAAAGTCGGCCAACATCGTGCTCGACGACGCCGATCTGACCAAGTCTGTTTCGTCAGGCGTGATGAGCATGATGGTGAACTCCGGCCAGTCCTGCAACGCGCCCTCGCGCATGTTCGTGCCGCGCGCCAAGAACGACGCCGCCATCGCCGTCGCCAAGGCTGCCGCCGAGAAGGTGAAGGTGATCGATCCGGCGACGGCCGATGCGGGTCCCGGAACGATCGGACCGGTGGTGAGCGAGGCGCAGTTCAACAAGATCCAGGCTCTCATCCAGAAGGGGATCGAGGAAGGCGCGACGCTGGTCACCGGCGGCCCGGGCCGGCCGGAAAACATGAACCGCGGCTACTATGTCCGTCCGACGGTATTCGCCAACGTCACCAACGACATGGCGATCGCACGCGAAGAGATCTTCGGACCGGTCCTCACCATGCTGGCCTACGATACCGAGGACGATGCGGTCGCCCAGGCCAACGATACGCCCTATGGGCTGTCAGGCTATGTGCAGTCGGGAAGCATCGAGCGCGCCCGCAAGGTCGCATCGCGCCTTCGCACCGGCAACGTGCATCTGAACGGAGCCGGTCCCGATTTCGGCGCGCCCTTCGGCGGTTACAAGCAGTCGGGCAACGGCCGCGAATGGGGCGAGCCGGGGTTCGAGGAGTTCCTCGAGACCAAGGCGGTGATGGGCTGGACGCCCAAGGCTGCGTAACCTGCTCGGAGCCTTACGGAAAAGCCGCCCGAAAGGGCGGCTTTTTTATCATGTCTTGGTGTAGGTCCTGACCTACTTGATCTTGGATTCCTTGAAGACGACGTGCTTGCGCGCGACCGGGTCGTACTTCTTGAGTTCGAGCTTCTCGGTCTTGGTGCGCGGATTCTTCTTGGTCACGTAATAGAAGCCGGTGTCGGCGCTGGACACCATTTTGATGAGGATCGACGTCGGCTTGGCCATGGTCCCTGTCCTTGTGCCCTTTGGGCGAATTCTCGGAAGGCCGGCAAGGTAGTCGGCAAATGCCTGCTGTCAAGCGCGCTTCGGCGGCTCGTCAGTGGGCCGCCGCCTGGTCGATCGATCCCAGCCGGACGGCCTCGGCATAGAGCTTCGGATTGTGTAGCAAGTCGGCCGCAATCTCGAGGTCGCGCTGTGGCGCTTCCGCGCTGGGCGGGCAGATCTTGCGCAGATCGGCGACCTCCTGGGCGCTGGGATCGCGCTCAGCATGCCAACGTCGCAGGAGGGCCTGATTGGCGTCCACTGCCGACGGGCCGATCGTGTCCGGGTTTGCGATCTTGGCGCTGCAGACATTGGGCATCACACCCAGTTCGTTCCAGGTATAGCCGGATGGCGCCACCAGCTTCGACCAGGTGAGGATGAGCTCGCCCTGGTTCACCAGCCGAACGACGGTCTGCACTGTGCCCTTGCCGTAGCTGGTGGTGCCGATGACGACGGCACGGCCGCGGTCCTGCAGGGCGGCGGCAACAATCTCGGCGGCTGAGGCCGAGTTGCCGTTCACCAGCACCGCAACCGGCAGGTCGCCGGACCAGTCGTGGCTTTCGCTGCGATAGGTGTGCTGGCTGTCGGGATGGCGACCCTTGGTCGAGAAGATGATGCCGTCGCCGACGAACAGCTCGGCCACTCCCTCGGCCTGGTCGAGCAGCCCGCCGCGATTGCCGCGCATGTCGACGATGATGCCGGCAAGCCCGGGGCCGATGTCGGCGCGCGCTTTGTCGATCGCCTGGGCAAGTGAATCGGTCGTGGCGGTGTTGAAGCCGGCCAGGTGGATCAGGGCGAGGTTGCCGTCCCGCTCGTAGGTGACCGTAGTGGGGATGATGCGACCGCGCTGCAGCAGCACTGTCATTTGGCGCCCTTCGCTGAGCCGCAGGACAGAAAGCGACACCGGCGCCCCCACGGGGCCGCGCAGCTTGTGGACGACATCGATCAACGGGCGATCGATCATGTTCTCGCCGTCGATCTCAAGGATCTGGTCGCCCGGACGAATGCCGCCCTTGCCAGCCGGCGAGCCATCCTGGACGGCGATGATCATGACTTTCTTGTCCTTGGTGCGTTCGATTGTGATGCCGATTCCGCCGCCGCCGTCGCGCTGGAAGCGGTTATCGCGCGCCTCGTCGGGATCGGCGTATCGGGTGTTCTTGTCGAGCTGCTGGGTGGTGGCCACCATTGCGGCCTTGGTGAGCGCGTTGCGGTCGGCGTGCTGCAGCGTCGGAGAGGCGGCGATCGACGCAGTGAACAATTCGGCGAGCATCGCACCCCAGGCTTTGCCGTCCGCCGGGTCGTTGGGCGCCTGGCGCGACACGATCTCCTTGCCGCCGCGCATCACGCTATAGATCCGGCCATCCGTCTGGAGTGACAGATCGGGATCGGTGGCGGCAAAGCCGCGATAGGTTTCGACCGAGATCTTGCGAAAGTCGGGCTCGTTCAGGTGCCGCTCGGCGATCAGCCGATATGCCTGGGCGACGACGCGCTGGGGGCTGATCTCGGCGGAGGCCGAACCAGCGGCTGAGGGAGGTGTTGAAGCACTGGTCGATCCGCAGGAAGCGACCAGCGAGGCAGCGAGGAGGGCGGCCGCCGTGTGGGACAGCACCCGACGAAAGAGAAGCATCAACGACACGAATGTACCCTAGGGTAAGCCGTGGCGGGTGCAAGCCAATAGAGAATGTTCATCGCATGGTTCAGGGTGAAATATCCAACCCACCGGTGGATGGCTTGGGCGACGCCATGCGGTGGACCCATAAGAGGGCGATGACGGCTCCCTTGATGCGGGGCAACAGGAGGAGGGCAATCAGGACCGAAAGAGGCAACCATAACAATGCATGGAACCAGAGCGGCGGCTGGTTTCCATAGCGTTCCAGGATCAGAACCAGGGGCACGATAATGTGACCGACCGCGAGGATGGTGAAATAGGCGGGGGCGTCGTCGGCCCGGTATGGTTCCAGCACCAGCCCGCACGCCGGACAGTGGCTGCGCATCTTCAGAAAGCCGCCGAACAGAGCGCCCTCGGCGCAGCGGGGGCAGCGGCCTTTCCAGCCGCGTTTGAGTGCGGTCAGGAAAGCAACGGGAACGTGTGGGGCGGCCATGGCGCCGAGGATGGCGGTTCGGCTCACTTTCGTCGTCGCGACCGTTTGTCCCGAGCGGGGCCTCCACGCGCGACCGGACGACGCGGACCTTGGCGCCGGCCGTCGGCTTGCGGACCACGACGGCCGCGCGGCAAGGGGTGGCGTTCGACGCGTTCGATGACATCGACCAGCTCGAACAGGAGGCCGCCGGTGGCCGCATCGGCTTCCACCAGCTTGACGCGCAACCGGTCGCCCAGGCCGAAGCTCTCGCCAGTTCGCCCCCCGACCAGCATCTGCCGGCCTTCTTCGTGGCGGAAGAATTCGGAACCGAGGCTGCGGATCGGCAGCAGCCCGTCGGCGCCGGTGTTGTCCAGGGACAGGAAAAGCCCGAAGCGTGTCACTGAAGTGACGCGGCCAGGGAAGGACGCGCCGACATGCTGCGCCATGTAGGCCGCAACATAGCGATCCATCGCCCCGCGTTCGGCGGCGACCGCCCGGCGTTCACACATCGACAGGTGCTCGCCAAATTCTTCGAAGCGGCTGCGGTCCGCCTCCGGCAACCCGCCGTCGCCCAGCCCGAAAGCCGTGATCAGCGCGCGATGGACGATCAGATCCGGATACCGCCGGATCGGCGAGGTGAAATGCGCATAACGTGCGAGGGCGAGGCCAAAATGGCCGAGGTTGCCGGGGGCATAGACCGCCTGATTCTGGCTGCGCAGGATAGTCTCATTCACGAGGCGTGCGACGGGCTTGTCGATGACGGCCTTCAACACGCGGTTGAGGTCGGCCGGCCGCAGGCGCGGACCGGCGGGCAGGGCGATACCAAGCGTTGCCAGGAATTCCCGCAGCGCCTCGAGCTTGGCGGCGTCGGGCTGGTCGTGGACGCGGTAGAGGCAGGGGGAATGACGCTGCTCGAGCGCCTGGGCGGCCGCTACGTTGGCCAACACCATGAACTCCTCGATCAGCCGGTGGCTGTCGAGGCGTTCTCGCACGCCGATCTCGGCGATGCGGCCGTCTTCGCCCAGTCTCACCAGGCGCTCCGGCAGGTCGAGGTCGAGTGCGCCGCGTTTCTCGCGCGCGGCCAGCAAGACGCGGAACGCCGCATAGAGCGGCTTCAGGACAGGCTCAAGCAAAGGCCCGGTTTCCTCATCGGGCAAGCCGTCGATTGCTCTCTGCACACGCGTGTAGGTGAGGCGGGCGGCCGAACGCATCATGGCGCGATGGAACCGATGGCGCTTGAGGTGGCCTGCCGAATCGATCCACATCTCGGCGACCAGCACGGGCCGGTCCTGCCGTGGCACCAGCGAGCACCAATGGTTGGACAAGGCCTCGGGCAGCATCGGCACGACCCGGTCGGGGAAATAGACCGAGGTGCCGCGGCGATAGGCGGCCCGGTCCAGCGCCTTGTCAGGGCGCACGTACCAGGCGACATCGGCGATTGCCACCAGGAGCCGCCAGCCGCCGCGATCGGCCGGGTCGGGCTCGGCATAAACGGCATCGTCGAAGTCGCGGGCGTCCTCACCGTCGATCGTGACCAGCGGCAGCTTGCGCAGGTCGAGACGATCGCCGAGTGGAGCCGCCCGGGCGCGTTCGGCTTCGTCGACCGCCGCCTGGGGGAAGTCGATCGGCACGTCGTTGGCGGCGATCGAGATCAGACTCACCGTGCGCGGGTCGCTCATCGCGCCGATTGTCTCCATCACCCGGGCGCGCCGCGAAAGATGTCCGCCGCTCTCCTCGATCCAGACGACGTCGCCGGGCCGGGCGCCGTTTTTATCGGCCGGGCGGACGTCGAACTCCCGGCGTAGCTTGCGGTCGGTTGGGGTCACTCTGCCGAGGCCGTTGCGGCCCGTCGGCTCCTCGTAAAGTCCCAGGATCTTCTTCGGACCGCTGCCCAGCCGGCGGATGATGCGCGCCTGGTAGTTCGCCTTGCCACGTCGCTTCAATGAGGCGAGGACGCGGTCTCCGACCGCGGGCGCGGGTCCGCCACGGCTGCCGTGGGGATCGATCTCGATGCGCGGAGCAGGGCCGTCCTTTTCCTCGTCGTGGCGCCGCGGCACGGCCAGAAGGTGGCCGTCATCGTCCACCTTCACGATCTCCAGCACGGCGATGTCGGTAAGGGCGACCGGGTCTTTGAAGGTCTTGGCGCGGTCGGCGGCGATCTCGCCCTTGTCGCGTAGATCGCGCAGCAGTTCCTTGAGCTCGATACGCTGGTCGCCCTTCAGCCCGAACGAGCGGGCGATCTCGCGCTTGCCGACCGGAGTGGCGCTTTCCCTGATGAAGGTCAGCAGTTCGTCGCGGCTCGGGACGCGGCCCTTAGCCATCGGTTCCGGTGCGGGGCGTCGTTGCGGCTTTGGTCTTGCGTTTGGCAGCCTTCTTCTTGGCAGCCGCCTTTTTGGGGGCAGGCTTCCCGTCAGCGTCGTTGGCCGGGACCGGGGCCGCCTTTTTCGCCCGCGGTGCCTTGGCCTTCTTGCCGCCACCCTTGGACGCGCGCTCGGCCAGCAGGGCGATCGCCTGATCGAGCGTAAGGTCCTCCAGCTTGATGTCGCGCGGCACGGTGGCATTGATGCCGCCATGTTTCACGTACGGTCCGTAGCGGCCTTCGTAGAGCTCGATCGGCTGCTCGTCGCCCGGATGGTTGCCCACCACGCGAACCGGCTTGGCGGCTGCACGGCCGCGCGCCTGCTTGGCTTCCGCCAGCAGCGCCACGGCGCGGTTCATGCCGATATCGAGCACGCTCTCGTCGCCCGGGATCGATTTGTACTTGGTGCCGTGTTTGACATAGGGCCCGAAGCGGCCGACGCCGGCAACGATCGGCGCACCGTCCTCCGGATGCGCCCCCAGTTCGCGCGGCAGCGACAGCAGTGCGAGCGCCTTCTCAAGCGTGAGATCGTCGGGCGTCATGCCGCGCAGCAAGGATTGGCGCTTGGGTTTTTCCTTGCCCTCCGGCTCGCCGAGCTGGACGTAGAGGCCGTAGGGGCCGTTGCGCAATGTCACTTCCTTGCCGGTGGCCGGATCGATGCCCAGCACCTTTGGCTTGTCGAGGTTGGCGCCGGACGCTGAGTCGGCTTCGGCGTCGACGATGCCGAGCTTGCGCGTGAAGCGGCACTCCGGATAGTTCGAGCAGCCAATGAAGGCGCCGAACTTGCCGAGTTTCAGGCCGAGCCGGCCGTTGCCGCACGACGGACATTCACGTGGGCTTTTGCCGGCGTTGTCGTTGGCCGGGAAGAAGTGCGGCCCCAGCTCCTCGTCGAGCTTGTCGAGGACTTCGCTCACGCGCAGGTCCTTGGTCTCGCCGACGGCAGCCGAGAATGCCTTCCAGAACTCGCGCAACACCTGGCGCCAGTCGATCCTGCCGTCCGAAATCTCGTCCAGCTCCTCTTCGAGATGTGCTGTGAAGTTGTATTCGACGTAGCGCGGGAAATAGGTCTGCAGGAAGGCCGTGACGATGCGGCCGCGATCCTCCGGTACGAATCGCTTGCGGTCGAGCCGCACGTAGCTGCGCCGCTGCAGCACCTCGATGATGCTGGCGTAGGTCGACGGCCGGCCGATACCCAGTTCTTCGAGCTTCTTCACAAGGCTCGCTTCGGAATAGCGCGGCGGCGGTTCGGTGAAATGCTGTTCGGGGATGACTTCGCGCCGCTCCAGAGCTTCGTTCTCGACGACATCGGGGAGGATGGCGCTGCTTTCCTCTTCCTTGCCGTTGTCGTCGTGGCCTTCGTCGTAGAGGGTGAGGAAGCCGTTGAATTTCACGACCGAGCCGGTCGCGCGCAGGATGACCGTCTTGTCGCCGCTTGCGATGTCGACCGTCACCTGGTCGAGCACGGCGCTTTCCATCTGGCTCGCGACCGTGCGCTTCCAGATCAGCTCGTAGAGGCCGAGCTGGTCCTTGTCCAAATAGCGCGCCACGTCCTGCGGCGTGCGAAAGAGATCGGTCGGCCGGATCGCCTCGTGCGCCTCCTGGGCGTTCTTGGCTTTCGACGAATAAAGGCGCGGCTTCTCCGGAAGATAGGCCGGCCCGTATTTGTCCTCGATCAGCCGGCGCGTCTGGCCGATCGCTTCGGGTGCGAGCTGCACACCGTCGGTGCGCATGTAGGTAATAAGGCCCACCGTCTCGCCGCCGATATCCACGCCCTCATAAAGTCGTTGCGCGATGCGCATCGCCGTCGCGGCGCCCAGCCCGAGCTTGCGCGAGGCTTCCTGCTGCAGGGTCGAGGTGATGAAGGGCGGCGGCGGGTTGCGCCGCACCTGCCGCCGCTCGACCGACGATACGGCAAAGGCCCGGCGTTCGATCTCGCGCTTGGCGGCCTCGGCTCGCTCCGCCGTGTCGAGGTCGAACTTGTCGAGCTTGCGGCCGTCGAGATGGGTGAGGCGGGCCTTCAGTGTCTGCTTCTTGGCCGTGCCGAAGATGGCATCGACCGTCCAATATTCGCGGCTCTTGAAGACTTCGATCTCCGCTTCGCGCTCGCAGATCAGGCGCAGCGCCACCGACTGCACGCGACCAGCCGAGCGGCTGCCCGGCAGCTTGCGCCACAGCACCGGCGAGAGCGTGAAGCCCACGAGGTAATCGAGCGCTCGACGGGCGAGGTAGGCATCGATCAGTGGCTGGTCGAGGTCGCGCGGATGGGCAACCGCGTCGAGCACGGACTGCTTGGTGATGGCGTTGAAGGTCACCCGTTTGACGTCGACGCCATGAAGCGCCTTCTTGCGGCCAAGCACGTCCTTCACATGCCAGGAGATCGCTTCGCCTTCACGATCCGGGTCAGTCGCGAGATAAAGCCTGCCGCCCTTGGAGATGGCCTTGGCAATGGCGTCGAGACGCTTCTGGGAAGGCGCATCGACCTCCCAGTCCATAGCGAAATCCTCATCCGGCCGGACCGATCCGTCCTTGGGCGGTAGGTCGCGGACATGACCATAGGAGGCCAGCACGGTGTAGCCGGGACCGAGATATTTCCCAATGGTCTTTGCCTTGGCAGGCGACTCGACGACCAGCACATTCATCGTCGAAAACAAGCTCCAGTAAAACATTATTAACCGGAGCTAGATCACTGATTCAAATCAGAGATACGCGGTTACCCCGGTGCCTTTCCAAGCGGCCTTCCAGCTCGAGGGCCAGCAGGACCTCCGCCACGGCGGCGGCGGACACTTGGCATCGACGTACCAATTCGTCAACCGCGGTGGGGGTGGCGCTCATGGCCCCGACTATGTTTGCATAGTCTGTGTCGTGGTTTCTTTTCGTTGGCTTTTCAACAGGTTGAACAGGACGCTGCGGTTGGCCGAATACGTCGATAATATCGTTGACGCCCCGTATCAGCATGGCCCCATTCCTAATAAGGTCATTCGATCCGGCGTATCGTGGATCCAGAGGGGAGCCTGGCATGACGAAGACCTCGCGCCCCTGTTCGGCGGCGCGTTGCGCGGTGATCAGGGAGCCAGACCGGGCGGCCGCTTCGATGACGACCACGCCGGCGGAGAGGCCACTGACGATGCGGTTGCGGCGCGGGAACGCCCGGGCAACGGGAGGTGTCCCGAACGGCATCTCGCTCAGCAGGAGGCCCTGCCGGGCGATCGCCTCCTGAAGGCGGGCGTTCTGGGGCGGGTAGATCTGGTCGATACCGCCGGCAAGCACGGCGAGGGTCCCCGTCTCAAGTGACGCTTCATGTACGGCCGCATCGATTCCGCGGGCGAGGCCCGAGGCGATTGCGAATCCTGCATGGCCGAGGGAGGCAGCGAGATCGCCGGCGAATCGGCGCCCGGCCAGCGAGGCATCACGGGCACCGACGATGGCCAATGTCTGCCGCCCCAGAAGACCCAGGTCCCCGATCGCCGAGAGGACCGGTGGTGCATCGGGCAGAGCAGCAAGCGCCGCTGGATAGACCTCCTCGCCCATGACGAGGAACCGGCCGCCACGAACTGCCAGGGCTTGCTCTTCCTGCCTGACGCGGCTTTCCGGCAGAGCGCCCAACTCCCGACAGGCGGCGCGGGCGGAGCCGAAATGCGCGAGCGCCTCGTGGAAGGAGACCGGGCCAATGCGCGGCGTCCGCGCCAGCCGCAATCGCGCGAGCCGTTCGGTCGGATCGAGAGCGGGAAGGCGAGGGCCATCGAACATGGCCCGATCCTAATGCGATCATAGTGAATAGTAAAACAATCTAAGATTGTAACGTGCCTTCGGCCAATCGTCGGCAAAGCAGGGCGCCGATCGTTCCCAGTAAACCCAGCGCGGCCGCCAGCGGTCCAAATCCTTCGAAACCCACGGTGCTGATCATCACCGCACCCAGGCCCGCCGCGCAGATCCAACCGAGGCTTGAGGAGGTGCCGCTTAGTCCCAGCACCGTGCCGCGCATCTGCTCCGGAACGGAGGCCAGCGACGCCATGTAGGACGGTCGGCCCAGGGCGTTCAGCATCACATAGACGAAGCCCAGCGCGGCGGAGACTGCGGGCGAGGGATGCCACATGAAGAGTGCCAGGGCCACAAGACCTGAGAGCACCATCGCAACGGCAAAGGTCAGCAACCGGTCGCGCAGTCGGTCGGCGAGCTGGCCACCCAGGATGGTGCCCAGTACGTTACCCAGTGCGAAGACGACAAGCGGAACCGCGGTGGCGGCCAGCGAAAGATGATAGATCGACTGCAGGAAGGTCGCGAAATAGACCGCAGCCAGCCCGTAGCAAATGCGCTCGGCAATGCCGGTGGCGAGCAGCGACAACACTCGCGGCGAGAGCGCGCTTCGCAACGGGGGGCGCTGCTCGTTGCGGACGACCACTCGTTTGCCGGGCCCAACCGTGAGAAGCAAGGCAAGGCTTGCCCCGAGCGCGAATGCGCCCACACAGAGCGCCCAGCCACGCCAGCCGATCATCGACCCCACCCAGGCTGCGAGTGGCACACCGATCACGAGCGTGAGCGACTGGCCGCTCATCACCCAGCCCAGGGCGCGACCCCGCTGGCTGTCTTCGACGCGTGCCGAGACTTCGGCGAACACCACTCCCATGAAGGCGCCGGAGCAACCGCCGGCGCCGCTGGCCCAAGTCGCGACCCAGAGGAAAGTGCCCGCGCCGGCCTGGCCGCACATGGTAAGGGCCAGCGCCACCAACGCGGCAACCAGGAGGACCCTGCGACCAATCAGGTCGGACAGATATCCGGCTGCAGCCGAGGTGATGCCCCAGGCGACCGATGTCACCGAGACGAGATTTGCGACAAGCGGCATGCTGACGTCGAGGTCGTGCGCCATTTCGAGCAGGAAAGGTGCACGCGTCGTGCCGCTCGACGTCGCGGCGAAGGAACCGAGGCAGGCGGCGCCGATCAGGGCCCAGGGAAGGGCACGGGACACTGAGGAAGTGGTCATGACGCCGGCAGGCGACCCTATCGGTCGTCTTCGACGAGAGCAATCGGGGGTGGGCTGTCGGCTCCGCTATGCGGCGGGATCGGTGTTCGCCTTTCCCTGGCCGATCTTGGGTTCGGTGCCATCGAGAAGGCGGCGGATGTTGGCGCGATGGCGGATCCACACCAGCGGCATCAGGGCCGTGATGGTCAGGGCTATCCGCCAGTCGACCAGCAGCCATGCGGCGATCGCGCCGATCACGATGCCGAACAGCGCCGCCAGCGAGGAGTAGCGGAACAAGGCGGCCAGCAGGAGCCAGGCGGCGCAGGTGACGGCGCCTACCGGCCAGCTCAGCCCCCACATCACGCCGAGCGTCGTGGCGACGCCCTTGCCGCCTTTGAACGACAGCCAAACGGGAAACATATGTCCGAGCACGGCACCGAGTGCCGCCGCGATCGCGGCCAGCGGACCGATGACGCCGCAGATCAGGACCGCCGCCACGCCTTTCAGCGCGTCGAGTATCAGCGTTGCCCCGGCCAGGCCCTTGCGGCCCGTGCGCAGCACGTTCGTGGCACCGATGTTACCCGAACCGATGGCGCGGATATCGCCCAGGCCCGCAGCCTTCGTCAGCAGCAGGCCAAACGGGATCGAGCCCAGCAGGTAGCCGACTGCGAGCGGCAGCACGACGTGGAAGCCATACCACTGCACGGCGCGGCCCTAGGGGCTGAGCACCTTGCAGTTGGTCGAGTCGACATAGGTCGAGGTCGGTGGACCGATCAGTTCGGTCGAGATTTGCTCGCCCGGCGCCAACGCCACCGGACCGAAATAGGCATCGCCCACCGAGCGGCCGGCATTGCGGAAGGTGCACTGGATTTGGGTATTGACGGTATCGGCAGTGTTGGAGGTGATCGAGATCGATACCTGCCAGTAGCGCGACGGCCCATAGGTCAGGTTGCTCGCCGCCAGGGTGACCAGGGGCATTGGCTGGGTGAAGCGTGGAAGGGGCCGCGGGCCTGTGCGACGTACGGCCGGTTGCGGCTTGGGCATCGTGCTGTCGGCCGGGCCGGAACTCGACGTCGAACCGTGTGGATCGAATGCCCGGTCGGGATCGTAGCCCGGCGACGGATTTGGCTGTGCGGATGAGCCGCCAATGGTAGCGACACCGCCGTCCGGCGTTGTCAGCGGCGGTGGCTTAAGGGGAGTGGCGCTGTAGGACTCGCCGCCGGATGGCGAGGCGCTCGGCGGCGGCGGTGATGGCGTGGGCGCCGGCGGCGGCCGGTTGCCGACCTGTGGTACGGGCTGCGGCGACGGCGTACCGCCGACATCGGTTTGCACCTTGTCGTAGCAGGCCAGTCGTTGCTGGGTATCGGTGATCTCGGCGCAGAGCTGGACATGCCGGGTGAGTTGATCGAGCAGATCCTCGCGCGATGGCTGGCGCGGCTGGCCGTGCGCGACGCCCATGGCCATCGCGAAGGCAGTGCCCAGAAAAAAGGAATGTCGGAATTTCATCGAGAGCCTTGGATAGCCTTGCTGAGCCGGAAGGGCCTGATCATAGCAGACCAAGTGGCCGTTTCGGGGCAATTTTGGTCATCCGAAGGAGGCGATTATGCAGCGACAGCCGGCATGAAATCATCGTCACGATAGATCGCCCGCCCGCCGACGATGGTGGCGGCCACCTTGCCCTGTACCGGCCGCTCGTCGAAGGGCGAGTTCTTGGTCTTGCTCCAGATGTCGGCGCGATCGATCTTCCAGGCGTAGCTGGTATCGAACAGGACAAGGTCGGCGGGTGCGCCCTTGGCAAGCTTGCCGCCAGGCAGATTGAAGAGTTGCGCCGGCGTGCTCGACAGCCGCTGGAAAAGCTGCGGCAAAGTGAGATGGCCGTTGTGCACCAGCTCCAGCGACACTGGCAGCAGGGTTTCGAGCCCAATGCCGCCAGGCTCCGCCTGGGCAAACGGCACGCGCTTGCTGTCCTGGTCCTGCGGCCGGTGGTCGGAAACAATGGCGTCGATGACACCGCTCCTCACGCCCTCGACGACCGCTTCGCGATCGGCCTCGCTGCGCAGCGGCGGCACCAGCTTGCCGAAGGTGCGGTAGTCGCCGACGGCAAGGTCGTTCAGGGCGAAGTAGGGGGCCGCGGTGTCGCACGTGATCCTGAGGCCGCGTGCCTTGGCGGCTGCGATCACCTTGACCGATTCCGCGGTCGAGATCTTGGCGAGGTGCAACCGTCCACCCGTCATCTCGACCAGGCGGATGTCGCGCTCGACCATCATCACCTCGGCCAGCGGCGGATTGCCCGAGAGGCCGAGCCGCGTTGCCATCACGCCGCTGCTCATATGGCCGCCCGATAACGTCGGCTCCTGGGGCAGGTGGACGATCACGGCATCGAAGGCCTTGGCGTAGTAGAGTGCCCGGCGCATCACCTGGGCGTTGCCCACGGCATGGTCGGCATCGGTGAACCCGACGGCGCCGGCCTCGGCCAGCAGGCCCATCTCCGAGAGTTCCTTGCCCTCGAGGCCGGCCGTCAACGCGCCGAAGGCATACATGTTCGCGAGTTTGACCTGGCGTGCACGCCGGGCCACGAACTCGATCAGCGAAGCGTCGTCGAACGGCGGCTCGTTGTCGGGCAACAGCACCATCGAGGTGACGCCGCCTGCAGCGGCGGCGATGCCGGCACTGCTGAGCGTTTCCTTGTGCTCTTCGCCCGGCTCGCCGGTATGGACCCGCGTGTCGACGATGCCTGGGGCGAGATAGAGGCCGCGGCAATCGACCGACTGGATCCCGTAGGGCGCTCCCGAGACGAAAAGATTGGGGCCGAAGTCGGCAATCTTGCCGTCGCTGATCAGGATCGCACCGATATAGTCGCTGTTCGCCGTCGGATCTATGATGTGTGCGTTGATATAGGCCGTCGATCCGGCGTGAGGCGGCACGCCGTGGACGATATTGCCACTCATGCCGCCGCTCCCATGGCGTTGCGGCGACCGCCGATCAGGGCATCGAGGCAGGCCATGCGCACGGCCACGCCCATCTCGACCTGCTCGTGGATCACGCTGCGGTCGAGATCGTCCGCGACTTCGGAATCGATCTCCACGCCGCGGTTCATCGGGCCGGGGTGCATGATGAGCGCATCGGGCCTGGCAGCCCTGAGCTTCTCGCTGTCGAGGCCGAAGAAGCGGTAGTACTCGCTGATCGACGGCACGAACGAGCCCTGCATCCGCTCCGTCTGCAAGCGCAGCATCATGACGATGTCGACGTCCTTGAGTCCGGTTTTCATGCCGTAGTGGACCTCGACTCCCATCTTGTCGATGTCGGTCGGCATCAGGGTCGGTGGTCCGACGACACGCACGCGCGCGCCCATGATCTGCAGCAGGTGAATGTTCGACCGTGCGACCCGACTGTGCATGATGTCGCCGCAGATCGCCACCAACAGTCCTTCCAGGCGGCCGCGGCGGCGACGAATGGTCAGCGCATCGAGCAGCGCCTGGGTCGGATGCTCGTGCTGGCCGTCGCCGGCATTGATGACGGTGCAGTTGACTTTTTGTGACAGCAGATTGACCGCGCCCGACTCGCTGTGGCGCACGACGATGGCGTCGGGCCGCATGGCATTGAGCGTCATCGCCGTGTCGAGCAGGGTTTCGCCCTTGCGCACCGACGAGGTGGCGACATCCATATTGATGACGTCGGCGCCCAGCCGCTTGGCCGCGACCTCGAAGCTGGTGCGGGTGCGGGTCGAATTCTCGAAGAACAGATTGATCACCGTGCGGCCGGCCAAGAGATCCCGCCGTTTGTCGATCGATCGATTCTGGTCGATGTAGCTTTCGGAAAGGTCGAGCAGGCCCGAAATGGCTTCAGGCGACAGACCTTCTATGCCGAGCAAATGGGGCAACCTCGGCACGCCCGCGCGTTTCTTTGTCACTAAAGCGCGACGTTAAGCACGCGCGGCGCGCGGCTGCAAGGCGGCGATTAGGTGGATAACGCTCATGCCGCAGGGCGCGGCCCGACGTAGCGTGCGCGCGGCCTGATCAGGGTGCCGCCGGCGGCCTGTTCCAGCGCATGCGCGATCCAACCCACGGTGCGGCCCAGCAGGAACAGGGCAAGCGCAGAATCCCTGGGCAGGCCGAGCACTCGCTCAAGCGCCGCCGTGGCGAAATCGATATTGGGCGCGGTGTTGGTCAACCGTTCGGCCGCCGCCGCCACCCGTTCGACGAAGGCCAGTTCGGTCGCGTTCGGCCGGGTTTCTTGCAGAAGGCCAAACAACATCGTCGCCCGCGCATCGCCGTCGGGATAGAGCGGATGGCCAAAGCCCGGAACGTCCGGGGCATGGGCATGATTGCGCGCCCGCTGCGCCAACTCGGAATCGATGTCGTCGGCATGTGCGAGTTCGTCGAGCATCTGCGCCACGTGCCGCGTCACCCCGCCATGTCGCGGACCGCCGATGGCCGCGAGCCCGGCGATCACTACGCTGTAGAGATGCGCGCCGGTCGAGGCGACGACTCGGGCGGCGAAGGTCGAAGCATTGAACTCGTGGTCGGCCGAAAGGACGAGCGCCGCACGAAGCAAAGATTTCTGGTCGGCCGGGACTTGCCAGGCCGCTGCGAGCTGCTCGTGGATGGGCAGGGCAGAGACCGGCTCCATAGTGACGGCCGCCGACAGCAGCCGAAGAATACGCACGCCTGTTTCGAGCATGGCGTCGCGATCCTCGACCCAGCTCGGATGATCCCAGCGCGCTGCCGCCGGGAGCAGGATCAGGCAGCGGTCGATCGTCGACAGGGCTGCGGCCGCGCTCCAGGCAGCGCGCAGTGCTGCCGACATGGCGGGCAGGTTCGTCGCTTCGAACGGCCGATCGTCGCACTCCCACAGGAGTTGGGCGACCTGTTCGATCGAACTGTTGCGGGCGAGGCGTGTCGCATCATGACCGCGATAATAGAGATGGCCATTCTCGATCAGCGTCAGTGACGATTCGAGAACCGGGATGCCGAAATCGAGGGTGCTGGCGGCGATCGACTCCGCCTTGCGCCCGACGGCACGCTGGCGCTTCAGCCGCGCCACGTCATCGGCGCGGTAGCGGCGCTCACGTCGGCCGGTCGTTCCTTCCGAACGCAGCAAGCCGCGGCTGACGTAGGCGTAAAGCGTTGCAGCCGAGACGCCCAGCCGGCGTGCCGCCTCGGCAGAACCGATCCATTCAGTGCTCATGGATTATTATTGATCGATTCAATCAATATTGACAATATATTCATGCAGCCGAATCTTCCCAGTGAACTGGGAAAGGGACCCTTCAGATGCTGCAGACGAAAGTGGATAGCGGGCTCGATGGCGTGATCGTGGCCGACACGATCATGAGCGAGGTCGACGGCGAAGCGGGCCGGCTGGTCGTACGCGGCCACGGCCTGCAGGAGTTGGTCGCAGGCCGCGGCTTCGAAGGTGTCGCTGCCCTGTTGTGGACCGGCTACGGCGAGGGTGGCGGGGACGAGACCGCCGTCCGCGACGGGCTTGCGGCCGCGCGCATCCGGGCATTTGCCGACGTTCCTCGACTATTGGCGGTGACAGAAGGGCTGACGCCAGTCGAAGCGCTGCGCGTGGGCATCGGCATGCTGCCTGACTCGGATCCGACGCCGCATCATTATCTGGTCTGCGGCGCCCTGCCGGTGTTCCTTGCCGCGCTCATCAACGCGCGCAGAGGCGTGTCGGCGATTGCTCCCGATCCGACGCTCACCACGGCACAGGATCTCCTGCGCATGATCCGCGGTCAGCGCGCCGGCGCAGTCTTCGAGAAGGGGCTCGACACCTATCTCGCGACCGTCGCCGACCATGGCTTCAATGCATCGACCTTCACTGCCCGGGTCGTCGCGTCCACACACGCCGGTTTGATCTCGGCTGTGCTCGCCGGACTTTGCGCCTTGAAGGGACCGCTGCACGGCGGTGCGCCGGGGCCGGTACTCGATATGCTGGACGAGATTGGTGCGGCGGCCCATGCCGAGGCTTGGTTCGACGAGGCTTTCAGCAAGGGCACGCGCCTGATGGGATTTGGCCATCGCATCTACAAAGTGCGCGATCCGCGCGCCGACGTGCTGAAGGCTGCAGTCACGACACTGCCCTCGACGGCCGGCCGGCTTGCTTTTGCCGCTGAAGTCGAGAAGGGGGCCATTGCGGCCTTGCGCAGGCACAAGCCCGGCCAGCGGCTCGAGACCAATGTTGAATACTACACTGCGCTTCTGCTCGAGGCGCTGGAGGTGCCGCGCGAGGCTTTCACGGCACTGTTCGCCGTTGGCCGTGTCGCCGGCTGGTGTGCCCACATCTTCGAGCAGGAGAAAGGCGGCCGCATCATCCGGCCGCAATCGAACTATGTCGGCCCGCGGCCGCAGTAGCGATTACCTCGACGGCCACATGCGGCGGAAGATGCCGTCATGGCGCAGGATGTCGTGACGGACGACAGCCGCCAGATGGAGCGCGAGGACGACCATGAGCGTCCAGGCCAGCCAATGGTGGGTTGTGCGCAGAACATCGAACAGGTCGGGGTTGCGCGGCACGAGGTTCGGCAATGACACGAGACCGAACCAGAAGATATCGACTCCGCCGGCCGAACTCATGAGCCAGCCGCTGATCGGCAGGGCCAGCAGCAGAACCAGCAGTGCGCCATGGGAAAGGGGCGCCAGCCGGCGTTCCCACGCTGTCACGGTGTCGGGCAGCGGCGGCGGTGGCGAATGCCAGCGCCAGGCGAGTCGCGCCAGAGTGAACAGCAACACGGTGAGCCCGATCCATTTGTGCCAGGCATAGGCCTGCAGCTTGGTGAGGCTGATGGGCAGCCCGGTCATCCAGAGGCCGAGCCCCAGCAAGCCGAATACGGCGACAGCCGTGACCCAGTGCAGCGCCTTGGCGAAGGGCCGGTAGGCCTCCGCCGACGGGCGCGCCTCAGCGCCAGGCGTCGGTGCGGATCGAGATGTCGACCGTGTCGCCCACGACATCGAGAAACTTCGTCATACCGAATTCAGACCGCTTGATCTGGCCCTGGCCGTGAAAGCGCGCATAGCGTGCGCCCGGCGGCGCGTCGGGCTTGCGGTCGAGCACCGTGACGTCGAGCTGCATCGGCTTGGTGATGCCGCGCAGCGTGACGTCGCCCGTGACCTTGAGCTTATTCGGGTCCACACGCTCGACGCTCTTGGAACGGAAGGTCATCTCGGGGAAATTCTCGACGTCAAAGAAATCGGGGTCCTTCAACATATCCGTCTGCTGCTTGTCGAGCATCTGGATGCTCCGGGTATCGATCCGTACGTCGACCTGGCTCTTGGGCACGTCGGTCTCGTCGACATTGACCATTCCATGCCAATGCTTGAACGAGCCGGTGGTGCGGAAGAGCTTTGAATCCCCGATCGAGAAATCGATTGTCCCGCGCTCGCCGCCGA
Source organism: Pseudomonadota bacterium (assembly GCA_018242505.1). GTDB lineage: Bacteria > Pseudomonadota > Alphaproteobacteria > Reyranellales > Reyranellaceae > Reyranella. The sequence goes on along the minus strand of JAFEBU010000044.1, from coordinate 7,836 downwards.
TCTTGAGCGGGTCGAACGCCCACGCTGCCGGTCGCGGCAAAAGGACAGCGAGGGCGGCTCCCAGCATAAGCCCGCGGCGCGCAATTCCGATCTTGGACGTGCACAGCATCCGAAACCATAGCACGCGGACCCGTCATCACGGATAATCACGTCATGGCGACCCATGCCTTGTTTCCGACACTTGTCTATCGTGCACCGCTCGCTTCCGCACCGACGCAGCGTTTCGATCAGGACCTGGCCGATGAGTGCCAGGCGTTGGCCGCGTCGGATGCTGCGGGCCGGCGATGGTCGGCGAAACACTATCTCGGCGGCTATACGTCCTACGGCTCGCTCGATCGTCTGCACCTGATCTCGCCCCTGTTCGCAAGGTTGCAGCGACAGATTGACCGACATGTCGCTCGCTTTGCCCGCTTGCTGCACTACGATCTTTCCGGACGCAGGATCGCGATGACGGATTGCTGGCTGAACGTGATGCCGGCGCGTGTCGCGCATTCGTTGCACCTGCATCCTGCATCGTTCCTCAGCGGCACTTACTATGTTGCGGTCCCCAAGGGCGCAGGTGCGATCAAGTTCGAGGATCCGCGCCTGTCGCGCCTGATGGCCGCTCCACCGCGGCGGCCAGATGCGCCCCGCTCGGTCGGTCCCTTCGTCAGCATCGCCGCGCGATCGGGAGATCTTGTGCTGTTCGAAAGCTGGCTGCGCCACGAAGTGCCGCCGGCGCGCTATGCCGGTGAGCGTGTTTCCATCAGTTTTAACTATGCCTGTATGGCGACGCCGGCGAAGGCGCGTGCTAATAAGCGCTGAGATGCGTGGTGTTGTTGCTAGCCTTTCCTTTTTTGCAGTCCTGATCGGATCAATCGCGGCCAGGGCGGACTGTCCGATGGATCTTGGCCATGGAACGGGCTGGGTGGTGTTCTCCGAACGCTATATGATCGCCTTCCGCCCCGATCCCATGCCCATCGAAGTGGGCGAGCCGGTCTCGCTTATCATGAATGTTTGTACCAAGTCGGGCGAAGCGGCGGAGCTTGTGAAGGTTGGCGCAGAGCGCCTGGATGAGAAGGCGCCGGCGCAAGATCTCAAGGTGAGCGGCGGCATCGACGGCCGCTACCGGGTTGACGGTCTGTCCTTTCTTGCGCCAGGGCGATGGGAGATCGAGTTCGACGTGCGCTCCGTGGAGGGTAGCGAAGAACTGACCCACGAGATCATCGTCAAGTGATCAGCGAAGGCGGGCGAGAGCGCTTTCCAGGATCCATGCGGCGGCGGCGGCGTCAACCCGTTCGGCGCGCTTGGCTCGACTCATGTCGTAATCCTCGATCATGCCCCGCGTGACGGCCGCCGTGCTCAGCCGCTCGTCCTGCAGGACGATGGGCAGGGCGGCGAGGGCGGTCGGCGCATGGGCCGCGATATTGGCCGCGAACTGGCGCACCGATTGGCAACGCGGCCCCTCGCTGCCGTCCATGTTGAGCGGCAGACCGAGGACGAGCGCCTTTGCTTCATGCTTGCGGGTGAGTTCGGCGAGGCTCGCGAGGTCTGCCGCGAGCTTTCCGCGCCTCAGGACGAGGAGCGGCGTGGCGAGCGTGCGCAGGAGGTCAGAGGTCGCGACGCCGATCGTCTTGGTGCCGACATCCAGCGCCAGCAGCCGCCCGTCGCGCACCAGCGTCGCCTTGAGGTCCGGAAAATCGACGATCGGCATGGCACCTTATAAGGACTGTGAGTTGTCGGGTCGACAAGGCCCGCGCTTGCAGTAAGTTGGAGGCGTGACCGACGTCCTCTACGCTCTCCTCGCGCTCGCGATGGTGCTGACGATTGTCAGCCTTTTGGTTCCGCTTGCCGAACGCCTGCGTTTGCCACACACGGTTCTGCTTGCCGTCACCGGGCTCGGACTTGGCCTGGTCGGCGACTGGATCGCGGCCCACGGCCCGCTCGGCGGCGTGGCGGGGGACGTCTTCGCCGGGCTCGTAGGGATCGAGGGTGGTACCGACCTCTTCCTCCCCCTGTTCTTGCCACCGCTCCTGTTCACCGCTGGCCTCACGATCGACGTACGCCGCCTGATCGACGAAATGTCCGTCGTGCTGCTGCTCGCGATCGTGGCGGTATTGGTCTGCATTGCGGGCGTGGCGGGTGTGGTGCATCTCGCCACGGGCCACGACATCCTGGTCTGCCTCCTTGTGGGGGTGATCGTTTCGACTACCGATCCGGCGGCCGTGATCGGCATCTTTCGCGACGTTGGCGCACCGAAGCGACTCTCGATCCTGGCGGAAGGCGAATCGCTCCTGAACGATGCCGTGGCCATCGCGTCGTTCGGCTTCGTCATGCAGCTTCTGATCACCCGAGTCTCGCCCGAACTCGCCCAGGCGGCACCGGTCGAAGCGTCAGGGCTGGTCATGCACGTCCTGCGCGACTTCTTCGGCGGCATTCTATTCGGTTTCGCACTCGCCCGGGTGGTGATGCTCATCCTGCCGCGGCTGGGCGATTCGGATGTGGCGATCGCTTCCGTCACGGTGAGCCTCGCCTATCTGAGCTATGTCCTGGCCGACCACTATCTTGCGATCTCGGGCGTCGTCTCGGTCGTCGTTGCCGCGCTCACGGTGGCGGCTTACGGGCCGACCCATCTGCATCCGCGGCAATGGACTGCACTCAAGCAGCTCTGGCAACAGCTCGATTTCTGGAGCAACTGCCTGATCTTCGTGCTTGCATCGATGGTGGCGGCACAGTTCCTGCCGCACATCACCTGGCTGTACATCTGGGGGCTGCTGGCGGTGGTCGTCGGCGCGATGCTGGCCCGCGTGCTGGTCGTGTTCGGCATGCTGCCTCTGCTGGAGGCGGTGCGTCTCGTCGCACCGGTCGATCAACGATACAAAGCGATCCTGGTGTGGGGCGGCCTACGCGGCGCCGTGACCATCGTTTTGGCGATGGTCGTTGCCGGCGATACCCGTCTGCCCGACTCGATTCGCGAGTTTACCGCCGAGCTCGCGACGCTGTTCGTGCTGTTCACCCTCCTGGTGAATGCGACCACCCTCGGGCTGGTGATGCGAGCGTTGGGATTGAACAAGCTCAGCCCTGTCGAGGTGGCGCTGCGCGATCGCGTGCTTGCCTTGTCGCGGGTCAACGTGCAGCGCCAGCTCCGCCAGATCATACGCGAGCACAATCAACGCGTGGTCGGCCTCGATGTCGATCCCGATTCGGCCGGCGATGCCGAGGCTGAGATTCCGCCCGCCGATCTTCCGCTCGAACTGCAGGAGCGCCTCATGGTCGGCCTGCTGACCTTGTGCGCGCAGGAGAAGGAGCTCTATCTCGAACTGTTCGAGCAGCAGACGTTGTCGCGGCGCATGGTGGCGATTCTCACGGCGCGGGCCGATCGGCTGGTCGACGCCGTCCGCGACCGTGGCGCCGATGGTTACAACGAGGTCGTCCATGGCTTCATGCAACCAGATCTCGCTTTTCGGGTGGCGCTGTGGCTGCATCGCCGGCTCGGCTTTGGCTGGTTGCTGACCGAACGGCTGGCTGATCGCTTCGAGATCCTGTTGGTATCGCAGGACGTGCTGGCGGAATTGGCGGCCTTCAATCTGAGGTCGGTCGCCGATCTGTTGGGGGCCGATGCCGAGGAAAAATTGGGCGCGGTGATCAAGGGCCGCGAGCAACTCGTCGACAGGGCACTGAGGGCTTTGTCGCTGCAATATCCGGGTTACGCCGAGTCGATCAAGGATCGGCAGCTCGAACGGGCCGCGATCCGATTTGAATCGGCTGAATACGCGCGGCGGCTGCGGGAGTCGATCATCAGCCGCGAGGTCTATGCCGATCTGCGCCGGAAGCTGAATGCGCGCCGCAAGGATGTGAGCCGGCGGCCTTCGCTCGATCTGGGCTTCGAGCTCGCCAGCATGATCTCGCGCGTGCCACTTTTTGCCTCGCTCGACGCAGCAGCGGTGCGCGAGGTCGCTCAAAGATTGAGGGCACGGTTGGCATTGCCGGGCGAGAAAATTGTCGCCGTCGGCGGGCGGCCCGATGCGATGTACTTCATCGCCGCCGGCGAGGTCGCCGTGCATGTCGGCGGCATGACGGTACCGCTGAAGGAGGGAGACTTCTTCGGCGAGATGGGCCTGCTTGAGGCGCGACCGCGTGTTGCCGATGTGGTGGCGGTCGGATACTGCCAGCTGCTCGCCCTTTCGCGCAGGGATTTCAACGGACTTCTGGCGCGCCGGCCGAGCATGCGCGCCGAGATCGAGGCGATCGCCGCGCAGCGCGTCGCCGAGAACGCGGCCGCCGGCTAGACTGGAACTTCCTCGGGTCACGTCCCTGCCAGCCGCCAAAACCGTGCCTTTTCACGGCGATGATGCCGAGGAGCGTCGCTCCGTAGCCGTTGCTCCGGCAGGCCAAAACCGCTACCAACCGCGCCATCAAGCATTTCGGAGCAGAGGATGTCGCTCGACAAGGACACGGTGGCGCGCATTGCGCGGCTCGCCCGTCTCAAGGTGCCGGAAGAGGAGCTCGCCCCCCTGGCAGGTGAGCTGTCGGGGATTCTTGCCTGGATCGAGCAACTGAACGAAGTCGATACAACCAACGTCGAGCCGCTGGCCAGCGTCTCCGACGTGACGCTGCCGCTGCGCGCCGACAAGGTGACCGATGGCGGGATCGCCGGGAAGGTTTTGGCCAATGCGCCGGGCGGTGCCGTCTATATCGATCCGACGGATAAAAATGCCGGCGGTTTCTTCACCGTGCCCAAGGTGGTGGAGTAGCCAATGGCGTCTCTCACCGATCTCACGGTTGCCGGGCTTTCGGCGGCGATGGCCAAAAAAGAGGTCAGCGCCCTCGAAGTGGCTGACGCGCATCTCAGGAAGCTCGACGAGCATCGCGCGCTCAACGCCTTCATCACCGAGACACCGGACAAGGCACGTGAGATGGCGAAGGCCTCGGATGTCCGCCGCGCCAGGGGCGAGGCGGGGCTGCTCGAAGGTGTGCCGATCGCCATCAAGGATCTCTTCTGCACCGAGGGCGTGCGGACGACGGCTGCTTCGCACATCCTCGAGGGCTTCGTGCCACCCTACGAGAGCACGGTGACCGCCAACCTCTGGAAGGCGGGCGCAGTCATGGTCGGCAAGACCAACCTCGACGAATTCGCCATGGGCTCCTCGAACATGACGAGCTACTTCGGCGGCGTTGAAAATCCGTGGAAGCGGCGCGGCGACAACCGCAAGCTGGTGCCGGGCGGCTCGTCGGGCGGGTCGGCGGCGGCGGTCGCGGCCTGCATGGTGCCCGGCAGCACCGGCACCGATACCGGCGGCTCGATCCGCCAGCCTGCTTCGTTCTGCGGCATCGTCGGCTTGAAGCCGACGTACGGCCGCTGCTCGCGATGGGGCATCGTCGCCTTCGCAAGCTCGCTCGACCAGCCGGGACCGTTCGCGCGCACCGTCGAGGATGCGGCGTTGCTGCTGCAGGCCATGTCAGGCCACGATCCCAAGGATTCGACCTCGGCGCCGCTGGCAGTGCCGGACTTCGCGGCGGCGGCGCGCAATCCGAACGTCCAGGGGCTCAAGGTCGGCATTCCGAAGGAATATCGTGTCGAGGGTACCTCGGCCGAGATCGCGGCGCTGTGGGACAAAGGTGTCGAGATGCTGAAGGCAGCCGGTGCAGAACCGGTCGAGGTCTCTCTGCCGCACACCAAGTATGCCCTGCCGGCCTACTACATCGTCGCGCCGGCCGAGTGCTCGTCCAACCTCGCACGCTACGATGGTGTGCGTTACGGGCTGCGCGTGCCGGGTAAGGACCTGATCGAGATGTATCAGAACACGCGCGGGGCCGGTTTCGGCAAGGAAGTGCGCCGTCGTGTCATGATCGGCACCTATGTCCTCTCGGCGGGCTACTACGACGCCTACTACAAGAAGGCACAGCAGATCCGGCAGTTGATCGCCCGTGATTTCAAGCAGGCCTTCGAGAAGTGCGACGTTCTGCTGACGCCGACCGCGCCGACCGCGGCTTTCGCCGCCGGCGAGAAGATGGACGATCCGGTGACCATGTACCTCAACGACATGTTCACCATCCCGGCCTCGATGGCGGGCCTGCCCGGTATCTCCGTCCCGGTCGGTCTCGACAAGGACGGCCTGCCGCTCGGCCTGCAGTTCATCGGCCGCTCGTTCGACGAGGAGACCGTGCTGCGTGCGGCGGCAGCGCTGGAACAGGCAGCAGCGTTCAAGGAACGGCCGGCAGGCTACTGAGCGGTTGGCTCGCGGCGCAAGGCGGCGAGCCGGCTTCCGGAGATCGTTGGGCAGCGGGCGATGCGTTCGACGGGCAACCCTTCCTCCGCGAAGAAGGGCAGCGCGATGTTCCCCAACAGGGGCAGGGAACCGATCGCGACAGGATGCCTGCCACAAGACATGAGCTCGGCATGGGGCACGCGGGTCGTCGAGCCGGCATTGATGGTATCATCGACGATCGCGACGCGCTTGCCGGAGAGCCTGTGGCAAAACGCGTCCGGGATGCGATAGCGAACGACGTTTGTGTTGATCGTGCACTCGGCAAAGGTGAACGCCGAGCCGATTTCCGCGGCAACAGTCTGCGTGACCAACGCACCGCCCCACGAGCGGCCCGACAACGGTAGGGGGATAGTCGCCGCACCAGTTCCTGGGTGAACGGCAGGAATAGGCGCGACTGCAGGAACAGCGAATCGAGATCGAACCAAAAGTTGCAATGGTGGCCGGACTCGAACTGAAAATGACCGCGCTGGACGCGCAGGAGATCGAGAAGCGCTGCTTCCATGCGAGATCAAAGCCTGAGATGCTGCGCGAATGTCTCTCGAGCTCTACGCTGCCTACCTGATCGCTTGTGTGGTCGTCGTGTTCGTGCCCGGACCGACGGTGACGCTCGTCATCGCCAACAGCCTGAAGCACGGCACGCGCGCCGGGCTCCTGAACGTCGCCGGCACCCAGGTCGGTCTTGTCGTCATGATCGGCGTGGTCGGCATCGGCCTTACGTCGTTGATCGAAGCGATGGGGCACTGGTTCGATTGGCTGCGGCTGGCGGGTGCCGCTTATCTCGTCTGGATGGGATGGAAGATGATCCGGTCCAGCGGCATTGATGCCGTAAGTGGAGCGCCAAAGCCGCCCCGCGGCGGCTTCCTCGTACAAGGCGCGCTCGTGGCATTCAGCAATCCCAAGACGTTGATCTTCTTCGGCGCCTTTTTCCCGCAATTCATCGATCCCGCGCGCGACCACGGCCTGCAGATTGCGATCATGGGCGTCACGGCCATGCTCGTCGCCGCCATTTCCGACAGCTTCTACGCCATCTCCGCCGGGCGTGCCGGCCGCGCGCTTTCGGCGAAGCGTGTGCGCCTGCTGTCGCGCGTCAGCGGCGGTTTTCTGATCGGTGGGGGCGCCTGGCTCGCATTGTCGCGCCGATAGACCACATCATGTCGCAGCTGCTCATGGAACTCGCTGTTGAAGCGAAGTCTCCGGCCGATCGGGAGAGGCTCTTCACCGTCCTGGAAATGCTTGCTGCCGTAGATGATTCTTTTGGTGTCAGGAGCGACCGTGAGACAGGCCAGATCATTCTGCGGGGGCAGGGCGAGCTTGATCTTGGGTGCGTCGTCGACCAGGTAACGCGGTATCACGGCATCGCCCTGAATATCGGCGCGCCGCAGGTGGCCTACCGCGAGACTCTCGGCCGTCGGGCGGCTCGGGCCAGTTCGCGCGCATCAAGCTCGTGTTCGAGCCGGGCGAAGCCGGGTCGGGCTACAGCTTCGAGAGCAAGATCGTGGGCGGCGCGGTGCCGAAGGAATTCATTCCCGGCGTCGAGAAGGGCCTGGAGGCCTCGCGTGAATCGGGCGTGCTGGCCGGCTTCCCGGTG
>JAFEBU010000043.1 GCA_018242505.1 Pseudomonadota bacterium | reverse complement strand
GTCCCTCTCTGCCGGATCTCGTCCGGCACGACGGCGCGAGCCTCGCCCCTCTGTCCGACAGCCCGAGGCAGAGGTGTGAGACGCGCCCGGGACGGCGACCCGGGACATCGGCCCGAGACGCCGGCTCGAGACGGGCGAGCGTGAACACAAATCCGCTCGCGCGTGTTGGCTGCTGGCGTTGCGCGACGACCCGAACGCGTCGGATCATGTTTTCGAGGGCACGGATCCCGCGATGGCACATCTTGCCGGCGCTCTATGTTCAACGCAGGCCATGCTCGCCCTCACGCCTCCACCGCGCAGTTGCGACAGCATGATCGGCAGCAAGAGCCACCGTCGATCCCCATACTCGCGGTAACGACCGGAGTTGCGCTTTCCTCGCGCGACCAGTTCCTGCTCACCAGGTCGCGTCTGCGGTCGGGTGGACGCAGCGCTTGGCGGAATGCGTCACTTCAAAGGTGAGACGATCGACAAGTCTGACCTTCCGGCGCGCTCCCGGCCTGCTAAGACTGAGACAGATGGAGGAAAAAGCATATGACCCAAGCTGGCAAGCTGCGCGCCTTGCTTAAGGCCGAGGCGATGGTGATCGCTCCGGGTGCTTACGATGGTCTCACGGCGAAGTTGGTCGCCCAGGCCGGCTTCCCCGCGGTCTACATGACCGGCGCCGGCACGGCCGCCTCCTACGGCTACCCCGACTTCGGTCTGATCACCATGACGGAGATGGTGGCCAACGCGGCGCGTATCGTGCGTGCCGTCGATATCCCGGTGATCGCCGACGCCGATACTGGCTACGGCAACGAACTGAACGTGGTGCGTACGATTCAGGAGCATGAACGCGCCGGTACTTCGGGCGTGCATATCGAAGACCAGGTGTCACCCAAGAAATGTGGCCATCTCGACGACAAAGAGATCGTCCCGCGTGAAGAGTGGCTGGCGAAGGTCAGAGCGGCCGTCGCGACGCGGCGCGATCCCGCCTTCCTGGTGATTGCCCGCACCGACGCGCGCGCCGTTGCTGGCTTCGACGAAGCGTTGGCCCGCTCCAACGCGGCTCTCGCTGCGGGCGCAGACATGGTGTTCTTCGAGGCAACGCAGACCCTGGAAGAAGTTGCCGCTGTGCCGCGGTTGGTGCGCGGTCCCTGCCTTCTCAATGTCGTGCGCGGCGGTAAGACTCCCGAGGTAAACCTGCTCGAGGTGCAGGAGATGGGCTATCGCATGGCGATTGTCCCGGGCCTGCTGATGAAGTCGGTGATCGGCGTGTGCGATGCCGCACTTGCCGAGCTGAAGCGCACTCACGTCCATCCGGTGCCGACAGGCGACCCGACGGTACGCCAGGCCTTCAACCGCTTCGGTGCGAACGAATGGGACGAACTACGTACGCGTTTCCGTGACACGGCCCTCGCCAAGGCGGCGGAATAGCGCCTATCCGTGATGGACGCGGCGGTCGAACGCCAGCAACAGGCTGTTCGCGGCGACGGCAAAGATCACGACGAGCAGGGTGACCGCGGTGGTCATGCGTACGTCGTGATTGTTGATGCCGTTGATGATCAGGAAGCCCAGCCCGCGCTGTGAGGCGAACATCTCGCCGATCAGCACGCCGAGCAGGGTCAGCGCAAATCCGACCCTGAGGCCGGTGACGACTTCCGGCATCGCCGCCGGCACCAGTACGCTCGTCGCCGTCTTGACGGGGGCGAGGCGGAGCGCGCGCGCCGTACGAAGCAGGACCGGCGGAATGTTGCGAACCGCTGCTATGGTGAACAGCATGATCGGGATCACGCCGTGGATCACGCCGAACGCCACCTTGGCCGACATGCCGAGACCGAAGACCAGCAGCATCAGCGGATAGAGCGTTACTTTCGGGATCGTGTAGAGCGAGCCCAGGATCGGCTCGGCCACGTCGCCTGCGAAGCGGCGGACGCCCAGCACCAGCCCAAGCGCGACCCCGCCGGCGGCGGAGATCGCGAACGCCAGGGCAAAAGCCTCCATCGTCGCGGCGACATGGGTCCAGAAGGACGGCTGAACGAGCAGGCGGCCGGCGAAGGCGAATGTCGTTGCGGGTGCCGAAATGGCCGAATCGCCGGCATAGGCGTGCAGCCCGACCCAGACAGCCAGGATCGCCACCACCAGGATCAGTGAATCGGCGAACCGATTGAACGTGAGCCTGCTCATGCCAATCCCCGGCGGCGCGCCAGACGCCGGTCCCAGACATGCAGCACGCCGTTCGCGACGAGGGCGATCAGCAGCACGAACAGCATGAGAGCGTACATCTTGGGGGTTTCGAAGCTTTCATAGGCATAGGAAATGCCGTAGCCGAGGCCTCCGCCCGAGAGGATGAACTCGCCGGCGATGATTCCGATGAAGGAATAGGCGAAGGAGAGCTTGAGCCCGGTGAAGAGATGCGGCGCCGCGCTCGGCAGGGTGATCAGCCGCACCTCCTGCAGTTGCGACAGGCGATGCACCCTCGCGACCTTGTGCATCACGCGCGGCACGCGGTCGAGTCCTGCAAGCGTGCTCAGCATCATCGCCGGAGTGGCGAAGACGACGCCGATGGCGATCAGCGGCAGGACGTTGAGGCCTAATAGCGCCACGAGCAACGGATAGAAGACGAAGAAGGGCACGGCGTACCAGCTCGCCAGAAGCGGATCGAGGGTGCGGCGCACGCGCGGCAGGGCATGCACCACGGCGCCGAGGGCACCGCCGACGGTGACCGAGAAGAGGAACGACGCGCCGACCTCGATGAAGGTCTGCAGGGCCGGTTCGGCGAGTTCGCCTGACCAGGCGAGTGCGATGAGTTCCTGCACCATCTGGCTGGGCGCGATCATCGTCAGCGGCTTGATGACATGCAGCCGGCACAGCGCTTCGAGCAGGCCGACAAGGCCCGCAATGAAGGCGACGCGCGTCCAGAGGATGCGCCGGCCGTGGTTCATGGCTGCGGCCGGCCTATCGCCTTCATCGATTCCGGTCGCAGCGCTGCCCACAGGCGGCCGGTGACGGTGCCGAAGGCGGGGTCGGAGACGATGCGACTGTCGCGCTCGCGCGCCCAGCTGGTCTCCACGAGATCGATGAACCGACCCGGCCGTGCCGACATCACACCGACGCGATCGGACAGGAGCGCAGCCTCGTCGAGTGCATGCGTGATCAACAGCACCGTGGCGTCCGTCTCGCGCCACAGCCGCAAGAGCTCGTCGCCCATCAGCAGGCGTGTCTGCTGGTCGAGTGCACCGAACGGCTCGTCGAGCAGGATCAGCCGCGGTTGCAGCACGAGTGTCCGTGCGATGCACACACGCTGACGCATGCCGCCGGAGAGCTGCGAAGGATAGGCGCCGGTGAAATCCTGGAGGCCCATGAAGCCAATCGCATAGGATACGCGCCGGTCGACCTCGGCCGAGTCGGTGCCGGCGTGGCGCAACCCGAACGCCACGTTGTCGCGCACCGTCAGCCACGGCAGGCTCGCATCCTCCTGGAAGACCACGCCGATCCCTTCCGGCACCTGGCCGGCGACCGTCTTTCCCTCGAAGCTCACCGACCCTTCCGTCGGCGGGCTGAGGCCGGACAGCACGTCGAGCAAGGTGGACTTGCCGCAGCCGGACGGCCCGACGACGGAGAAGAACTCGCCCTGCGCCAGGTCGAGATCGATCGGTCCCAGCGCATGCACCGGCGTGCCGCCCGGATAGATCCGGGTCACGCCGCGCAGGACCGCGTGCGCGTCGGCCGCCTTCCGCGTGGGCATCGGCGACACCGGCGCCGGCGTCAGTTCTGCAAGCCCGCCGGCAGGAACTGCGAGTCGATCACCTTGGCCCAGTCCACCGGACCCTTCTGCTTGCCGACAATCTGCAGGCCCTCGACCATGAGATTCATCGCGTCGTAGTCGAACTTGCCTTCCGACCAGTAGTGGATCGCGACATAGCGCTTGAAGACACGGCGATAGAGGTCGGCCTTGCCGTTGAAGGCCTTGGCCGTGATGTCGGCCGCCTCGTCGGGATGCGCCTCGATGTAGCGCACGCCGTCCTGTCGTCCGGCGATGATAGCGCGCAGCTTGGCCGCGCCCTCCTTCTCATAGTCGGCCGTGGTGACGAAGACGGTCTGCATCATGTTCGGCGACAGCAGGTCCTTGGGCCAGAAGACGGGCTGCAGCTTGTCCTCGTTCTCGGACCAGACCGGCTCGCCCGTCATCGCCGAATCGACGGCATTGTTCAGGACGGCCGACAGGTTGGCGCCGATGCCGCCGGCCGCCACCAGCTTGATGGAGCTGGGCGCGATGCCCTTCTTCTTCATCGACATCAGGATCAGCATGTTGGTGACCGAACCCGGTGCAGTGAAGGCGACCTTCTTGCCGACCAGATCGTCGATCGAATGAAGGGGCGAGCCCTTCTTCGCCATCCACAGGATGTCGGCAATGCTCTGTGCACCGGCACCGATGATGCGTAACGGCACGCCGTTGTTGATCGCCTCGATCGCCGCCGGCAGCGCGACCTCGCCGAACGGCAGGTCGCCCGCCAGAGTGTTGCGAACCGAAGTGCCACCGCCCTGGGAGGTCAGAATGCCCGTAATGTCAACGCCGTGCTTCTTGAAGAACCCCTTTGCCATGGCGACGGCGTAGGGCGCGCCATAGAAAGCCGATCCCCAATGGGTGACCGTGATCGTTTCCGCACGAAGCTGCAGTGGAAGGACGGCGGCGGCGACCACCGAGACAAACGGCAGCAATTTTTTCAGTGAAGCCAGCATGAACGTTTCCTCACTCCCCAGGCGGCATCATTGTTTCATTTTCGCAAATCGTAACATGTGCAAGTCGGGGCGAGTAGATCGTTCAAAGTGCAGGATTTGCGGTGCGGCATTCCCGCGGTCGAGCTCAACGCGTGTGGTGATGGATTTGCTTCGACGGTGCTGGGGAAGGCACCGCTGCCCGAGCTGCTTCATGCCCTCCCTTGTCGGGCGCGCTGTCGGATATTACCCGCACCGAAGCGATGGGGTGGATTTGCTGGAGCCTGGCGCGTGCGAGAAGCAGCTTCGTGCATTCCTGGCCCATCGGCGCCATATTGCAAGCCCGTGAAAGGACGCGGAAGATCGCTGCCCAAGCCGACAGCCAGCGGTCCGCGGCGGGATGGAACACAATCTCGATGTCGCTCGTTTCGGGATTGATCGGCTGATGTCGGTTCGAGATGCACGAAACGATGTTGTGCGGTTGCCTTCGCTACAGCAGCCACGTCGCAGGAGTAGCAGATGCGAATTCTTCATCTTGGCGTGTTGACGGCTTTATTGCTCGGATGTGCGACGGTTCATCCCGAAGATACGGAAGCGTGGGTCGGTCAGCCGGTCAACGTTCTTGAAAAGCATCCGCTGTTTCTCACCATGCAGGTCGTGAAGACCCGGGCCTCCGACGGCACCGAGATCTGGAACTACATCAATGGACGGGATGTGGCTTCCTGCAGTCAGGACGGCACGCTGTTCGGTCGACGGGTGGGCTGGGGAACCTATTCCAGTTTCGTCGATTGCACGTCGCGATACCAAGCCTGCAACAACATTTTCTACATCAGGGACGGGCGCGTGCAGCGTGTCGTCATCATGTCGAGCGGCGGCGCCCAGTGCTCGACGGACCAGCGTTTTCGCCCCACCTATTCGGGATAGACGCTCGCCGTTCGCGTCACTGCGCGCCGGCAGCTCTGGGCGGCGGCATCGTAGCGGCTCCTCGCACCGGTGCCGCCCAATCGACTGCATGCTGCGTCCTGCTGGGCCTTTCGGGGATCGCTGCATTTTTCGGCGTGCCGATCATGAGAAAGCCGACGATACGGCTCGGCCATTCGAAACCCAGAGCGGCATTGACCCCACGATCGTAAGTGTTCGCGCCTGTCACCCACATGCCGCCATAGCCCAGCAGGTGAACGGCATTGAGCATGTTCATGGCGGCTGCCCCGGCGGAGAGGATCTGCTCGATCTCGGGAATGACATGCGCAGGCCGCACGGCGGCGCCCACAGCGATCAATAGCGGCGTGCGCAACGGCCATGTCCGATATCGATCGAGAAGGGCTGGCGGTACATTGGCGTCTCGCCGTTTCGCTGCCGCGACAAGACAATCGCCGAACGCCTCGCGGGCTGCCCCGCGAATCAGCACGAAACGCCAGGGCCGCAGCCGGCCGTGATCCGGCGCCCGCAGACCTGCATCGAGAATCAGGCCGACTTCCTCCTGAGAAGGTGCAGGCTCTTCGAGCGCGGCAACGGAGCGGCGATCGAGCAACGGCTCCAGAAGTCCCCTGCGGCTCTCCGGCGCCCCAATGTCCTTCATCGTACTCGACTCCTGTGTGGCTGTTATGCGTCGAACGTCGACAGGGAAATCGCATCGCTGACAGGCGGCTGCTTTCCTTGTGCCAGCAAGGCGCCGAGACGCGAAAAGATGCGACTGGCCTCAACGCAGCCCACATCCTGGACGACTTTCTCCGCAGCAAGGTTGAGCAACGCATTGCCGGTGAACTCGCGGCAATCGGCAGGGAGATCGTCGATGGCGTCGACAAGCCAGCGCATGGTGCGTTGGAGGGCGGAAAGATGATTGGGATCTGCCATGTCTGTCTCGCTGCGGCCGCCGATCGAGGTTGACGATTGGCAGCAGAGTATGCAACTAAGAATGACTTGCAATATAAATATCGTCCCACCGAACTTTCGGATCGGTGGTTGGCAGTTTCGGCACCAATCTCCCTCCGAAGCTGCCAGCGCCATCGGCATGTAGGGGCGGGCGTGCCGATGGCGCCTTCTCTTCTTTTAGATCGGAACGTCTCTTTAGATCGGAACGCCTCTAGGTCAGCCAGATCCGTTCCGGTAGGTCGGCCAGATCCGGTCCAGGCGAAGAAGGTCGCGCATTTGTCGGGAGTTGTTTGGGCAGGATCCTGATGGTCGCGCGATAGACCGCGTCGGAGATTCGTCACGCGGCCCTTCGCAGCCAATGCCTGAGCTTGGTGAAGTCTTCTCGGTGGGGTTCAGGTCGGGCGAGTACTTGGGCAGGAAGAAGAGCTTGGCGCCGACAGCACGAAGGGAGTGGCGGACAGCGCGCTCTGGGCAGGGTGCTTGGTGAAGGTGAACTTGCAGTGACGAACCCCAAGCCGATCGCCGACGCCCTGCGTGGCCGTGAACTTTGCCGCGACCCGGAAAAGGATGCGGGCGCCCTTCTGAGCGAAACCGATATTATAGTCGGAGGCCTCCGAAACACCGGTTCCGGTCAGGGTGGCGCCGCCGTCGGCCTGTAGATCGCCCTCCAGCGTGAACTGCGATTGACCGCCGGGGATCGTGCCGCGGTGTCCGAGCAGATGAGAGTTCGTGATGGTTGCGTCGTAGCGCCAGGTGTACCCACGGGCACCTTCCTTGGTCGCGTCGCAAACCTGGACGACCGACCACGTGCCATCGAATGACGCTGCCATTGCAACCATCGGGCTGAGCAGCATTGCCGCGGCTGAGATGGCAATTTTCCCCCACATGCTCAAAATGTAGCCGAGGGGATCTGGAGTGTCAGTCAGCGGCAGGTCTCCTTCCAGCCTGGCCCCATGACACTGGGGCCGATCGCGATGGGCTCGCCAGCGCTCCTTGCGGATCGGCTCTGGTCGGTGCCCGCTGGTGGATCTGCCGCCTCGAGCATGATCGACAGTTACGACTTCGACCAGGTCGCCTTCACGGACGCGCTTGCGCTTGATGGCTGAGTGCCGGCGTTTTGGAGCTGGATTTCATTGTGTGCCCGGCTTTCTTTGATGGGTCTGCGCAAGGCGTCGCTGCCAGTACTGCGCCGCCGCTCATTCATTCCCAAAGCTCAAGCCTGCGAAACTCGCGCAGATGTGCCCTGGTGTGTCCCCGGAACATGAAGCGCCACCGGGTCACAGTCCTAAATCTCGGGAAATATGGCGGACCCGGCGAGATTCGAACTCACGACCTCTGCCTTCGGAGGGCAGCGCTCTATCC
This sequence comes from Pseudomonadota bacterium, assembly GCA_018242505.1. Classification (GTDB taxonomy): domain Bacteria; phylum Pseudomonadota; class Alphaproteobacteria; order Reyranellales; family Reyranellaceae; genus Reyranella. Next base: position 125,998 of record JAFEBU010000043.1, on the reverse strand, counting down.
AGCTGAGCTACGGGTCCACGATGCAGCGGACCATACCGGAGGGGGATCGTCGCCGCAATGCGGGCGGTTTGGCGAATCCCGGTTTTGGGGCGACAGTCCGCCCCGATTTCGAGCCATGAACGGGGAGAATGATCGATGGCCAAGCAACTGTTCCGCGACGGCACCGAAGTGGTCGGCTTCTATGTGCGCACGGTCAAGAGCGGGCCGTTCGTCTTCGTGTCGGGCACCACATCGCTCGACCAACGCGGTCGCGTGCAGGGCAAGGACGCCGCCGAGCAGACGCTGATCACCATGCGCAAGATCGAAGCGGCGCTGAAGTCGGCGGGCGCGCGGCTGCGGGATCTGACGCGGCTCACCATATTCGTCACCGATATTCGCGACATGGCCGCCGTTTCCAGGGCATTGGGCAAGGCGCTCCGGGGCTCGGCCGTCAGCTCCACCCTGGTCGCTGTCAGTGCGCTTGCCGTGCCGGGTCTCCTGGTGGAGATCGAGTCGACCGCCGTCGTGGGCGCATAGGCTATTCGCTTTCGCTGCGACTGATGCCGGTGCCTGCCGGCGGCGGCTGAGGGCGGCGCGAGCCCCAGAGCGCCGCCATCTTGGGCTGCACCTCGCCCGCGTCCGCGCCCGACGGCAACGGTGCAGTGTGGTTCTCTATCCAGGCCACGATGTCGGCGGAGACAGTCGGCCCCTCCTTGTCGCGCAGCAGCAGATGATAGCCGTGCTTGTAGAAGGCGAGTTTTGAATCGATGCGACGCGGCATCAACTCGATCACGTCCCGCACCGGGCCCGTCGGCACAATGCGATCGCCCAGCCCGTGCAGCAGGATATAGGGCACTTGTACATTTTCCGCCGCCGCGCAGGCCGCATCCATCAGGTCGAGCAGACCCGTCGCCATATCGACGCGCGGATTGCGCAGCATCAGGGGGTCCTTCCGGAGCTTCTCCAGGGTCTTGGGGTTGTCGGTGGGGCGGAAGTCGATCGAGGTCGGGCCGATCGGCAGCCACGGGATGGTGTGGGAGAAGAACCACGCGCCGGCGGCGACGAGCCGGCCGAACGATTTGCGCGAGCGCACGGCGGGGGCGAGCAGGATCAGGCCGTCGGTCGCGATCCCGCGATCGGCCGCAACCAGGGCCACCGCTCCGCCCATGCTTTCGCCGGCGACATAAAGCGGCACGTTGGGATAGCGCTCATGCAGGAGCTGGGCGACGGCCTTGGCGTCCCCCACCAAAGTGTCGGTGCCGGGCCAGCGGTCGCGGGTCGGGCTGGCGCCAAAGCCGCGCTGGTCATAGGCATAGGTGGCGATTCCGGCCTTCGACCAGATCTTGGCGGGTTCCTCGAAGGCATTGCGATAGTCGCCGAAGCCGTGCAAGCCGAGCACGATCGCGCTGGGCGCCGCGCCATTGGCTGCGGGCCAGGACGAAAGCGGGAGCGCCGTGCCGTCGGCTGCGACATAACGGTCGTCGGTAAGCCGGGGCGGGCCTTCGCGTTTGCCGGCCGGAACGACCAGCGGCGAGCAAGCGGACAACATGACCGGAGCCAAGGCTGCGGCTATCATGCGTCGGCGCAACAGGAGAGAGATTGTGACCGAGCCTTTCGAAACCATCACCGTCGACACGGACCGCGTTGCCTGTGATGGCGGCGACGGCCCCCTGGGACATCCCAAAGTCTATCTCAACCTCGGCGCGGAGGGGCGGGTCGAGTGTCCTTATTGCAGTCGGGTCTACGTGCTGCGGGAAGGGGCCAAGCCCGACGCCCATGCGCATTGAGGCCGATGCACATAAGGATCAGCCATGAAGCAACTTGGTGAAGGCTGGAACTGGCGGGACCTCAAGATCGGCGACCGCTTCATCACCTTCGGCCGTACGCTGTTCGAGGCCGACCTGCTGAATTTCGTGACGCTTTGCGGCTTTTCCGAGGAGCTGTTCACCAACAAGCAGTACATCGAGCAACATGCCCCCATGCGCGGCGGCCATCCGGTCCCCGGGGCGCTGGTCTATTCCATGGCCGAGGGGCTGGTGATCCCGACCACCCTGCAAGGCACCGGGCTCGCTTTCCTGTCGATGGGCTTCGACATCAAGGGCCCGACCTATGTCGGCGACACCATCCATGTCGAGATCGAGGTGACCGAGATCAGGCCCACCTCGAAGGACCCGCTGCGCGCCCTCGTGCGCACGACCAACGACGTCAAGAACCAGAAGGGCGAAACGGTCCTGGTCTACACACCGCTGCGCATGATGCAGGGACATTGAGATGGCGAAGGTCGCCGTCGAGAAGGAAGGACCGATCACCGTCGTGTCGATCGATCGCTTCGCCGAGGCGCGCAATGCCGTGGATCCCGAGACGGCGCTCCTCCTGCGCGACGCCTTCCTGGCCTTCGATCGCGACGACAGCCAATCGGTTGCGATCCTGACCGGCCGCGGCGGGACCTTCTGCGCCGGCTACGACTTGAAGGTCGCCGCGTCGCGCACTGGCGGCAGCCTGCATGATCCGGAAGGACCGGGCCCGATGGGGCCGACGCGCCATCTTCTGTCCAAGCCGGTGATCGCCGCCGTCGAGGGCTACGCCGTGGCGGGCGGGCTGGAGCTTGCCCTTTGGTGCGACCTGCGCGTGGCCTCGCAGACGGCGAAGTTCGGTGTCTTCTGCCGCCGTTGGGGCGTGCCGCTGATCGACGGCGGCACCGTTCGCTTGCCGCGCCTGATCGGCCAGAGCCGCGCGCTCGACATGATCCTGTCCGGCCGCGAGGTCGGCGCTCGGGAAGCCTTCGAGTGGGGCCTCGCCAATCGCCTCGCGCCGTCGGGCGAGGCCTTGGCCGAAGCCAGGCGGCTGGCGGCCGAACTCGCGAAATTCCCGCAACTCTGCCTACGCTCGGACCGCCGCTCCTCCTACGAACAATGGGGGCTGGATCTGCGCGATGCCCTCGCCAACGAAGGCCGGTTGGGCGTGCCGGCGCTGGAGGCTGAAGCGCGCAAAGGCGCCTTCCGCTTCGCCGCCGGCAAGGGGCGTGGCGGCAGCTTTGGCGATCTTTGACGGGGTGGTGTGAGAAAGTGAGAAAATGGCCAAAAATGCCGATGCCATCGGCATCAGAGGCTTCTCACGGCGTGAGAAAAAGTGAGAAACCGTGAGAAAGTAGGGGTTATGCCGGAGCGGGCGGTTCGATCGTTCACGGCACCAGCACTGCCTTGCCGACCACCGTCCGTTCCTGGATCAGGCGGAAGGCTTTCACCCAGTCGGCGAGGTCGAGGGTCGCCGCAACGGTAGCCAAAAGCTTGCCCTCGGTGAACCAGCGCATGAGCTCGTCCTGTGCCGCAGCCACCATCGCCCGCCGCCGCGCGAGTGCTGCCGCGTCCTTCGGTCCAGGTGCGGTCTTGCCGCCCCAGCCGGTCCAGTAGCCATAGTAGAAGCCGATCACCGTCACGTTCTTGACCAGCAGGATGTTGGCCGGGATTTGCGGGATGGTGCCCGATGCGAAGCCCATCGGGATGATGCGGCCTTCCGGCGCCACGCAGCGCAGTGAAATGTCGAAGGCCGAGCCGCCCACCGGATCGTAGATCACGTCGGCGCCGCGACCGCCGGTCAGCTCAAGCACCTTGGCGCGCAGATCCTCTTTGCGATAGTCGATCAGATGATCGGCGCCGGCACTCTTCGCCGCGGCCAGCTTCTCGGCGCCGCCGGCGGAGGCGATCACCGTGGCGCCCATGGCCTTGCCGACCTCGATGCCGGTGAGGCCCGAGCCGCCGCCGGCACCGTGCACCAGCAGCACCTCGCCGGGCTGCAGGTTCGCCTTCCACTTCAGCGCGCCATAGGCCGTGGGATAGAGCGTCGGGAAGTTGGTCGCCTCGGCGTAGGGCATGCGGTCGGGAATCCGCGCCGCGTTCGCTGCGGTCGCCACTGCATATTCGGCAAAGCCGCCCTGGGGCACGCCGGTCGCCACCCGATCGCCGACCTTGAGGCTCTCGACGCCGGGCCCCAGCGCCACGACATGGCCCGCGAGCTCGTTGCCGGGAATATAGGGCAATACGGGCTTGTTCTGGTGCTTGCCCTCGACGCCCAGCATCGTGGCGAAGCTCACGCCCACCGCGCCGACCTTGACCAGGATCTCGCCTGCTTCGGGTTCCGGGGTCGGCACGTCCTCGATCTTGAGGCTCTCGATCGGACCGTAGGCGTGGCATACCAACGCTCGCATCATTTCCTCTCGAAGCTGCCGTGCCGGCCTTCGCCCCCGGCGAAGCGTGCCGCACCCGTTTGTGATTCCTGCCGGCGCGCCGCAAGCGACAGCTCCATCTCGCGTCGAATGGCGGCCGCCTGGGCGCGATCGAAGCTTTCGTACGCCGACTGCCGGTCCGACGTCATGGCGATGGGCGGAAAGGACGCGATCTCGGCGGCGAGCTTTTCCGCTTCGGCGCGGGTCGTGCTGCGCGCGACCTTGCGCGTTGCAAGCCCGATCGCGATGGCCTCGTCGGCGCCGACGGCGCGGCCGGTCAGCAGCATGTCAAGGGCGCGGCCCTGGCCCACGATGCGCGGAAGCCGCACCGTCGTGCCGTCGCTCATCGGCACACCCCAGCGGCGCGAGAACACGCCGAAGGTCGCCGTCTCGTCGACGATGCGGATGTCGCAGAACAGCGCTACGCCCAGGCCGCCGGCGCAGGCATGGCCTTCGATGGCTGCGATCACCGGCTTGGTCAAAGGTGCGCGCAGCGGCCCCTCGTCGCTGCCTGCCCAGGGGAAATAGTCGGTACCGCCGCCCAGCTCCTTGAGGTCGGCGCCGGCACAGAACGCGCCGCCTGCGCCCGTCAGCACCGCGACGCGCGCCGTGGCATCTGCTTCGAACTCGTGAAGCGCTGCCGCCAGCGCGTGCGCGGCCTCATTGTCGAGCGCGTTCCGAGCCTGCGGGCGGTTGATGACGATGGTGGTGACGGGGCCGTTGCATTCGACGAGGATTTTTCGGGTTGCCATCTCATGCTCATACGGACCGCGAGCCCAGCTCGCTCATTCGCGTTCATATGCCTGCAGCGCGCTGGAGGCGCGTGGTCCAGTAGACCCTACCGCACGGTCGCCAGCTCGTCTTCGAGCTGTGCATTGGACCGCATCGGCGTGCGGAAGTACCACCAGTTCGCCTGCGCGGTCCATTTCTCCTTCTTGGCCGTGCCGGCGCCCCATACGCATCGACGGAAGGGGCGCGTGTTGGCGAGGAAGAGCCTGTCGGCGTCGTCGAGCTTGAGCGCGTGATCGCCGATCTCCTCGCGGCTGAACATCGGCAGTGCTTCGAGGATGAGCTCCCGCACGTCGACATCGTTGCGCCAGTTGTCGAGATCGAAGGTGTACTCCTTCCGTTCGAGTTCGCCACAGAGCGTCGACCACTGATCGATCAGGTCGCGCAGCTCCTGGACGTCGGGCGGGCCGGGCGGCGGTGGTGCGCTCATTCGCCCCGCCCCGCCTGCCGGCGATAGTAGCGTTCACCGTCGTTGGGCTTGAAGAAGGTGCGGATGGTGCCATCGCGATTGAAGGCGACGAAGGCACCGGTCTGGCGATCGAAGCGCGTCGTGACGCCGTCGCGCCGCACCGTCTCCAGCACCGGGCCGCCGACGGCGGTGTCGCGCAGCAGTTGCGCCTGATGGAGATAGTCGAGCTTGGTGATATTGCCGAACTCGGCGCCGTGCTTGCGGTAATGTTCGTCGAGCCGTTGCTCGTTGACGAAGCCGATGCCGTTGCCCCAGCTCTTGCGATCCGCCCCGGACGTCGCGACCGCGCCGGGGCCGGGATCGCGCGCGAACGCGTTTTCGTTGCGATGCGCGAGATGGCTCCAGACGGCGGCGATGGCGGTGAGTGCCAGCACCGCCGTCAACAAACGGCGCCAAGGCCGAATACCCAGGCGGGGGATCATCGGTCTATTGTGCGCCGGACTTGAACCATCGCGCAATCAGGCCGCGCTCGGTGTCGGTGATGTTGGTGAGATTGCCTGGAGGCATCGCCTTGGCGGCGACCGCCTGCTGATAGATGGTCGCGGCGCGGGCATGGATCTCGCCCGGCGTTTCCAGGAGCACGCCCTTGGGCGGAGCAGCGAAGCCGTCCTGCGTGGGTTTCGTGGCGTGACAGGGGGTACAGCGTTTCTGGATGACCGGCTGCACCTCGGCGAAGGCAACCGGTCCGCCCGCCATCTCCGGATCCGGGCGAGGCAGGGCGACGATCGCGGTGAGGGCCAGCACGACCAGCCCGGAGGCGAGCACCAGCGGATTGGCGTTGCCCTTGTGGCGCTGCACGAACCACACACGCACCAGTGCGCCCGCCGCCGAGATCATCACCAGCAGCACCCAGTTCCACGGATGCCCGTAGAGGCCGGCATAGTGGTTGGCGATCATGGTGAACAGGACGGGCAGCGTGAAATAGGTGTTGTGCACCGAACGCTGGCGGCCCATCAGGCCGAACCTCGCATCGGGCTTGCGGCCTTCCTCCTTTGCCTTCACCAGCTCGCGCTGGCCGGGGATGATCACGAAGAAGACGTTCAGCACCATGATCACGCCCAGCATGGCGCCGAAATGAATGTAGGCGCCGCGGCCGGAGAACAGGTGGCACAATGCCCAGGCGGCGATGAGGCAGTAGAGAACGAGCAGCCCGCCCAAGACCGCTTCGTCTTCGCCGAAGGCCGAGCGGCAGAGGGCGTCATAGACCAGCCAGCCGCCGACCAGGAAGGCGAGGCCGATGGCGATCGCCTCCGGGCGGCTGAGCGCCATCACCGCCGGGTCGATCAGCGCCACTTGTGCGCCGTAGTAATAGACGAGGCAGAGCAGCAGGAAGCCGGTGATCAGGGTGGTGTAGGCCTCCCATTTGAACCAGTGCAGTTCGGGCGGCAGCCGCTCGGGGGCCAGCGTGAACTTCTTGGCGGTGTAGAAGCCGCCGCCATGGACGGCCCAGACCTCGCCGCCGATGCCCTTGGCCACGTCGGCGGGGTCGAGCGGTTCGCGAAGGTGATTGTCCAGCCAGATGAAGTAGAAGGAGGCGCCGATCCAGGCGATGCCCACGATCATGTGGGCCCAGCGCAGAACGAGATTGAGCCAATCGATCACGAAGCCGGCATCCATCCCTCTTTCGTACCGCCTTGCCCGGCAGGCCCTCAAGGCGGTAAATCGCCCTTCGATTATCCATTTCTGCGAAATTTCAAGGGGAAACGACCATGGCTCTGGACCTTCCGGACGGCGTTACGATCGACGGGCCGATCAAGCCTGGCTTCGAGAAGGTGCTGACGAAGGATGCCCTGGCCTTCCTTGCCGACCTGCAGCGCAGGTTCAATGGCCGCCGCGAAGAACTGCTGGCGGCGCGGGTTGAGCGTCAGAAGCGGCTGGATGCCGGCGAGAAGCCTGATTTCTTGAAAGAGACGGCAAGGATCCGCGAGACCGACTGGACGGTGGCGCCGCTGCCCAAGGACATCCTCGACCGGCGAGTCGAGATCACCGGGCCTGTCGACCGCAAGATGATCATCAACGCGCTGAACTGCGGCGCCAACGTCTTCATGGCCGACTTCGAGGATGCGAGCACGCCATCCTGGACCAACATGGTCGAGGGCCAGTTCAACCTGATGGACGCGGTGCGCCGCCAGATCGATTACGTCGATCCGCAAAGCCAGAAGGCCTACAAGCTCAACGACAAGACAGCAGTGCTCTTCGTGCGGCCACGCGGCTGGCATCTGCAGGAGAAGCACATGACCGTCGACGGCAAGCCGATGTCGGGCTCGCTGTTCGATTTCGGCCTCTTCTTCTTTCACAACGCCAAGGAGGCGCTGGCGCATGGAACGGGGCCGTATTTCTATCTGCCCAAGATGGAAAGCCATCTCGAGGCGCGGCTGTGGAACGACGTGTTCGTCCATGCGCAGAACGCGCTCGGCGTGCCGCAGAAGTCGATCAAGGCCACGGTGCTGATCGAGACCATCCTCGCCACCTTCGAGATGGACGAGATCCTGTGGGAGCTCAAGGATCACTCCGCCGGCCTCAACTGCGGTCGCTGGGACTACATCTTCTCCTTCATCAAGAAGTTCCGCGAGCAGGAGTGGGCGGTGCTGCCCGACCGTGCGCAGGTGACGATGACCTCGCACTTCCTGCGCACCTACAGCCAGCTCCTGATCAAGACCTGCCATCGTCGCGAGGTGCATGCGATGGGCGGTATGGCGGCGCAGATTCCGATCAAGAACGATCCCGCCGCCAACGAAGCGGCAATGGAGCGTGTGCGCGCCGACAAGAAGCGCGAGGCCGGCGACGGCCACGACGGCACATGGGTCGCTCATCCCGGCCTGGTCGAGATCGCCAAGGCAGAGTTCGACGCGGTGATGAAGGAGCCGAACCAGATCGCACGCAAGCGACAGGACGTGCATGTGGGCGCAGCCGACCTGGTGACGATACCCGAAGGCACCAAGACCGAGGCGGGCCTCCGGCAAAACGTGGCGGTCGGCATAGGCTACGTCGAGGCGTGGCTGCGCGGTATCGGCTGCGTGCCGCTCTTCAACCTGATGGAGGACGCCGCCACTGCCGAAATCAGCCGCGCCCAGGTCTGGCAGTGGGTGCGCCATGGCCAGAAGCTCAACGACGGCCGGCCGATCACCCGCGAGTTCGTGCGCCAGATCGTGCGCGAGGAGAACGACAAGGTGAAGGCGCAGATCGGCGACGCGGCCTATGGCAAGGCCCGCTACGAGGATGCGGCCCAGCTCATGATCGACCTGGTCGAGCAGCCGCAGTTCTACGAGTTCCTGACGCTGCCTGCCTACGATCGCATCATCGCCGACGAGAAGAAGGCCGCATAAAGCATACTCCCTCCCGTGGCGGAGTTCGCCAAGGGAGGTGTCGCCGTCACACGGCGATGGAGGGGCATGGGTCGCCGAAGTAGCGGCTACTTATGACTCCCGCGCCTCGTAGGACGAGGACACTCCTCTTCGCGGGCTCCGCGAAGGGGAGGGAGAAGACAAAGAGGAAAGGCAAACAAATCATGGTTCAGGCTGTCTACGACGTCACCTCATCGGGCAAACCGGACGCACCGGCGGTGGGCGCGCCCGGCCGGCCATGGCTCACCTTTGCCGGACTGAAGAAGCTCGTCGACGACACGCTCGCGACGCTGAACGGCGTCGGCATCGGTCGCGGCGACCGCGTCGCAATGGTCGTGCCCAACGGACCGGAAGCGGCAACCTCGTTCGTATCGGTCGCCTCGGGCACGACTTCGGCGCCGCTCAATCCTGCGTATCGTGCCGACGAGTTCCAGTTCTACCTCGATGACCTCAAGCCCAAGGCTGTGATCGTGATGAAGGGCCTGGAGAGCCCGGTGCGCGGGGTGGCCGAGAAGCTCGGCTTGCCGATCATCGAGCTGGTGCCGACGGACGGCGCGCCGGCTGGCGTCTTCACGCTCGACGTTTCGACCTTGAAACCGGCGAAAGCAGCCAAGCCCGGCGTTTCGCAAGGGCAGGAGATCGCGCTCGTGCTGCATACTTCAGGCACCACGGCGCGGCCCAAGATCGTGCCGCTGGCGACCGCCAATCTCGCGGCCTCGGTGCGCCATATCGGCGCCACGCTTGCACTGACGCCGGCAGACCGTTGTCTCAACATCATGCCGTTGTTCCATATCCATGGCCTGATCGCGGCGACGCTCTCGTCGCTCGGAGCTGGCGCGTCGGTCTCGTGCTCGCCCGGGTTCAATGCGCTGCGCTTCTTCGCCTGGCTCGAGGAGGTGAAGCCGACTTGGTACACCGCCGTGCCGACCATGCATCAGGCGATCCTGGGCCGCGTGCGCGGCAACGCCGAGGCGGCGAAGGCCGCGAAGCTGCGCTTCATCCGCTCCTCGTCCTCGTCCTTGCCGCCGCAGGTCATGGCCGAGTTGGAGGCTGCCTTCAATTGTCCGGTGATCGAGGCCTACGGCATGACCGAGGCCAGCCACCAGATGGCGTCGAACGCGCTGCCGCCCGGCAAGCGCAAGGCCGGTGCGGTCGGCATGGCAGCCGGCCCCAAGATCTCGATCATGGACGAGGCCGGCAACTTCCTGCCGCAAGGCCGGACCGGCGAGGTGGTGATCCAAGGCCCCAACGTGACGGTGGGCTACGACAACAACCCGGAGGCCAACGCCAAGGCCTTCACCAACGGCTGGTTCCGCACCGGCGACCAGGGCTATTTCGACGAGGACGGCTATCTCTTTCTCAACGGCCGGCTGAAGGAGATCATCAACCGCGGCGGCGAGAAGATCAGCCCGATCGAGATCGACATCATTCTGATGGACCATCCCTCGGTCGACCAATGCCTGACCTTCGCCATCCCCCATCCCAAGCTTGGCGAGGAAGTGGGGGCGGTGGTCGTACTGCGGTCGGGATGCGAGTGCACCGAACGCGAACTGCGCGATTTCGTGGCGGCGCGGGCCGCTGATTTCAAGGTGCCGCGCAAGGTTCTGTTCGTGACCGAGATCCCCAAGGGCGCGACGGGCAAGCTGCAGCGCATCGGGCTTGCCGCCAAGCTCGGCCTTACCGAGGCATCGGCGTGAGGTCAGCCACGTGACCTCGATTTGCGTCTTCGGCGCAGGCGCGATCGGCGGCCTGATGGCCGCGAAGCTCGAGATGGCCGGCACGCCGGTGACGGTCGTCGCGCGCGGCCCCCATTACGAGGCCATGCGGGCGAAGGGACTCGTCTTGCGCAGTGGCGGGCAGGAGACGGTCACGAGGCCGCGCGTCGAGACCGATCCGAAGGATGTCGGGCCGCAGGACTATCTTGTCCTCACGCTCAAGGCGCATTCGCTGATTCCCGCGATGGCCCAGCTCAAGCCGTTGATCGGACCGGGCACGACCATCGTCGCGGCCATCAACGGCGTGCCGTGGTGGTACACTTACAAGCTCGGCGGCAGCTTCGAGGGCAGGCGCGTCGAGGCGGTCGATCCCGAAGGCGTCGTCTCGGCCGGCCTGCCGCCGGCGCAGACATTGGGCTGCATCGTCTATCCGGCGGCCGACGTCGTCGAACCTGGGGTGATCGAACACACCTACGGCGACCGCTTCACTCTGGGCGAGCCCGATGGCAGTCGCAGCGAGCGGGCGGGAAAGCTTTCGGAACTCTTGATCAAGGCCGGCCTCAAGGCGCCGGTGCGGCCGCGCATCCGCGACGAGCTCTGGGTCAAGCTGTGGGGCAACATGGCGTTCAATCCGGTGAGCGCCCTCACTGGAGCCACCCTCGACAAGGTGCTGGCCGACGCAGGCACGCACGCCGTTTGCCGAGCGCTGATGGTCGAAGGCCAGGCGGTGGCCGAGAAGCTCGGCGTCAGGTTCGCCATCGGGGTCGACAAGCGGCTGGCTGGCGGCGCCGAAGTTGGCACGCACAAGACGTCGATGCTGCAGGATCTCGAACGCGGCCGGCCGCTCGAGATCGAGGCGCTGCTGGGCGCCGTCGTCGAGATGGCGGGCTGGGTCGGTGTCGACATGCCGATCGGCGGCACGATCCTGGCGCTCGTGCGCCAGCGTGCCGAAAGAGGCGGTCATGGCTGAGCTGGAGATCGTCTTCTCCCAGGAAGGCGGCAGCGCCGCCCAGTTCGTGCGCGAGCATCTCGACATCTTCAATGTCGGGGCCACCGGCGTCTCCGCGTATTATCCCCTGCACTTTTTCCTGAAGAGCGAACGCGACGAGATCATGGGCGGCCTGATCGGCAGTATCTGGGGCGGCTGGCTGCACATCACCTATCTCTGGATTGACGAGGCCGAACGCGGGCAGGGCTGGGCGACCCGGCTGATGGACCAGGCCGAGGCCTATGCACGCGAGCGCGGCTGTCATTCGGTGACGCTCGACACGCATTCGTTCCAGGCGCGGCCGTTTTACGAGAAGCGCGGCTACGAGGTGTTCGGCACGCTCGACGACTATCCGACGGGCCACCAGAAATTCTTCCTGAAGAAAACGCTCTGAGCGACTAACCCAGCTCCTTCAGCTTCTTGTCGACGGCGAGCAGGTCGAGCCAGCTCAAACGCTTGCTGGCAGGCGTGCGCAGGAGATAGGCCGGATGGAAAGTGGGCATGGTCGGAAGCTCGGTGCCGTCGGCCAGGCGATAGGTCACCCATTTGCCGCGCATGCGGGTGATGCCCTCGGTCGTGTCGAGCACGGCCTTGACCGACGTTCCGCCTGCCAGGATCAGGACCTTGGGCCGAGCGAGCTCGATGTGGCGGCGCGTGAAGGCAAGGCATACCGCCTGCTCGGCGAGCGTCGGCGTACGGTTGCCGGGAGGGCGCCAGAACAGGATGTTGGTGATGTAGAAGCCGCCGTCGCGGGTGAGGCCGATCGCCGCCATCATCCGGTCCATGAGCTGGCCGCTTACGCCGACGAACGGCTTGCCCAGCCGGTCCTCGTCGGCGCCCGGCGCCTCGCCCACGATCATGACGGAAGCGCCGGCCGTGCCGTCGGCGAACACGGTGTTCTTCGCGGTGCGCTTCAATGCGCAGCCCTCGAAGCCGCGCACCGCCGCTTCCAGTTCGGCGAGCGTATTGCAGCTTTCGGCAAGCGCCCGCGCATCCTCGATGAGCTTCGGCGATTCGATGGGCACCGGACCGCGGATTGCCGGCGGCGACACTGGCGACGAAGTCCGCAGCGGTGTCGGCGCCACCGGACGACTCGGTGCCTTGGCCACTGGTGCCGGGGCGGCGACAGGCGCGGGCGGCGGCAGGGCAAAGCGGTCGACCGGTGCTTCGCCGATCGCCTCGTCGATGCCCTGATCGACGTACCAACGCAGCAGCGAGGCGAGATCCTCGGGAGCGACCGCCATATCGGTCATCACAGGCTCTTCAGGAATGCCCCCAGGATCGGGGCCCATATCCCTGCATCGGCGTGACTCGCCAGATGGCCCTTGTCCGAGGGCAATTCCACGTAGGTGATGTCGATCCCGGCTCTGCGCATGTCGCTCACATAGGCCGGACACAGCGCGATGTCGAAAAGTTTGTCCGTCTTCGATTGCACGTACAGGACCTTTGCCGTCACCTTGCCGTATTGGCCAGTGATGTCGAACGAATCGATCGCCCGCCGGAGCGTGACCAGCGAATGGGCATCGTAAATCTTGGCCCAGATCCGAGCCGCCGCCTTGGCTTCACTCTCGGTCTGACCGTAGGCAAGCAGCGTTTCGTAGCGGATCTGTTCCAGGGTCGATGCCACGCCGCCGTTTTCGTAATACCAGCCGCCATTCCAGTTGGGGTCGCTCGCCAGCCGCTTCTGCAATTGCTCGAGTCCGCCGGTTCGCAAAGGCGATCGCGGCGCGCTGACGGACGGGACGATCGCCTTCATGAAGCCTGGATAGGACGCCGCCCACTGGAACGACTGGAAACCGCCCATCGACGGGCCGATCACCGCCACCAGCCCTGTAATGCCGAACGAATCGACCAGAAGCTTCTGGCTGGCGACCATGTCGCGCAGCGTGATCTCGGGGAAAGTCGGACCGTACGGCTTCTTCGTGCGCGGATCGATCGCGTTGGGTCCGCTGCTGCCATGGGCCGAGCCAAGGGCATTCACGGAGATCACGAAATGGCGATTCGTGTCGACCGCCTTGCCGGGCCCGATCAGCGCATCGAACCAGCCGAGCGTGCCGACCGCCACGCCGCGGCCCGCTTTGCCCCCGGCGTTCAGGCCGGCCGCGTGATGGCTCGACGTATAGCCATGGACTACCAGGATCGCGTTGTCGCGTTGCGGTGCCAATGTGCCGTATGTCTCGTAGGCAAGCTCGAGAAGAGGCAGACTTTGCCCATTTTCCAGCCGGAAATCGTGCGCTGCAAAGGTTTTGCTCTCGATTTCCGTCAACTCAGCCATGGGAATGCCCCTTTCCGCAGGTAGCGATCCAGCCCCCGACAGGCTATTTACCAGCAAAAGGATCGCCGCCGGTCCGGGCGACGTCCATCTGGAAAAGGCACTGCAGAGCGAGACGGGAATGGCACGCGAGTCGATGGAATATGACGTGGTGATCGTCGGCGGCGGCCCGGCCGGGCTTTCGGCGGCAATCCGCCTGAAGCAGCTGGCAGCTGAGCGCAATCACGACGTCTCGGTCTGCGTGCTCGAGAAGGGCTCCGAAATCGGCGCCCATATCCTGTCGGGCGCGGTGATCGATCCGATCGGTCTCAACGAACTCATTCCCGACTGGAAGGAGAAGGGTGCGCCGGTCGAGACGGCGGTGACCGACGACCAGTTTCTGTGGCTCACCAGGACCGGCTCGTTCCGCTTTCCCAATTTCATGCTGCCGCCGCTGATGAACAACCACGGCAACTATATCGTGAGTCTGGGCGAGGTGTGCCGCTGGCTTGCGCAGCAGGCCGAGGCCCTGGGGGTCGAGATCTATCCGGGCTTTGCCGCGGCCGAAGTGCTCTACAACGACGATGGCTCGGTGAAAGGCGTCGCCACCGGCGACATGGGCGTCGCCAAGGACGGTCATCACAAGGACAATTACACTGAAGGCATGGAACTGCATGCCAAGTACACGCTGATCGCCGAGGGCGCGCGCGGTTCGCTGGCCAAGATCATCATGACCCAGTACGAGTTGCGGGCCGGAGTCGATCCGCAGAAGTTCGGCATCGGGCTGAAGGAACTGTGGCAGGTCGACCCCGCGAGCTTCAAGAAGGGCCTCGTCGTGCACTCGCAGGGCTGGCCCCTGTCGGAGACGGGGAGTCAGGGCGGCTCCTTCATGTACCATTTCGGCGACAACCTGGTGGCGATCGGCTTTGTCGTCCATCTCTCCTACGAGAATCCGTACGTCTCGCCGTTCGACGAGTTCCAGCGTTTCAAGATACACCCCGACGTCGCCAAATACCTGAAGGGCGGCAAGCGACTTTCATATGGCGCGCGCGCCATCAATGAAGGTGGCGTGCAGTCGGTGCCGAAACTCACCTTCCCCGGCGGCGCGCTGATCGGCTGCTCGGCGGGCTTCGTCAACGTGCCGCGCATCAAGGGCAGTCACAATGCGATCAAGAGCGGCATGCTGGCGGCAGAGGCGGCGTTCGAGGCGCTGGCTGCGGGCAAGACTGGCGGTGACGATCTCGCCGCCTATCCCGTGAAGCTCAAGGCGTCGTGGATCTGGAAGGATCTCGACAAGGTGCGCAATGTGAAGCCTGCCCTGAAATGGGGAGCGGTCCTGGGCACGATCTATGGCGGCTTCGACATGTGGATGCACGATCTCGGCATTCGCCTGCCCTGGACGCTGCACCATCACAAGGCCGACCATGAGTGTCTGCGGCCGGCATCGGAATTCCAGCCGATCCAGTACCCCAAGCCGGACGGCGTGCTCTCGTTCGACAAGCTCTCGTCGGTATTCCTTTCGAACACCAATCATGAAGAGGACCAACCGGTCCATCTGCTGTTGCGCGACCCGTCGATTCCGATCGCGGTCAATTTGCCGCTCTATGCCGAGCCCGCGCAGCGCTATTGTCCGGCTGGAGTCTACGAAGTCGTCACCGCCGACGATGGCAAGCCCCGCTTCCAGATCAACGCCCAGAACTGCGTTCACTGCAAGACCTGCGATATCAAGGACCCGGCGCAGAATATCGACTGGACGGTGCCCGAAGGCGGCGGCGGCCCCAACTATCCCAACATGTGACAGGCATGCGATCCAAACCCCTCGCGCTGTTGTTTACGCTTCCGCTGATTGCGTTGCCGTTGTCCGGGCAAGCGCAGCAGTCGAAAGCGCCGTCTTCGCTGACCCTCCCGCAGCGGGCCTTGCCCGCAAAGACGATCTCGATCGACGGCCGCTATCTCGCCGCCCGCGTAGCCGAGGCGGATCACGACTACGAAGCGGGTGCCCAACAGCTCGACCTGGCGCTGGCGCAGGCGCCGAAAGACCCGACGTTGGTCTATGCCGCCTTTCGCATGCACACCTATGCCGGGCAGTTCGACACTTCGGTACGCCTTGCTCCGCAAGTGCTGGCCACCAAGCCCGGCGACGGGTTTGCCAACCTCGTTCTGACGATCGATCAGGTGAAGCGTGGCGACTACCGGAAGGCCGAGCAGCAGCTCGCCCGGATCGGCGCCGAAAACCAGCTCGGGCCGCTGCGCGATTTCGTCATCGCCTGGCTGAAGGTCGGTACCAAGGATTTCGCCGCTGCGCGCGATATCCTGGCGAAGCTGAAGCCCAAGGAAGGCGATCGTTCCGAGGCACCGTCGCTCATCATTCGCGCGCAGATCGATGAGCTGGCGGGCGATCGCGCCGCAGCCGAGGCGAAGTACCGGCGGGCCGTCGAGCTCGATCCCAGCGGGCTGCGCATCGCCGTGTCCGCAGCGGAGGGCCTTCGTCGCCTCGGCAAGACTGCCGACGCGCACGCGCTGCTCCAATCCTATGCCGAGAAATACAGCGATTCCGTCGTCATGGACGGCCTGCTGGCCGCCCCGACGCCCAAGCCGCCGACGCCGGCCTCCGGCATCGCCGAGATCCTGTTCGATATCGGCGGCATCTTGGGTTCCGACCAGCGCAACGAGCGGGCCGATCTCGCCCTGATCTTCGAGCAGTTCGCTGTCGAGTTGAAACCCGATCTCGACTTCGCCTGGTTGATGATTGCGGGCATCGACGAGCAGTTCGGCAAGACACCTCAGGCCATTGCCGCGTTGGGCAAGATCGGCCCGGCGTCGCCGCTCAACTGGCAGGCCCGCCTGCGCGCGGCCACGCTCTCGGCGCAGGAGGACAATATCGACGAGGCGGCCCGCCGCCTGCGCGCGATGGCCGCCGAGAAGCCGGACCGCATCGATGCGCCACTCACTTTGGCCGACCTTCTTCGTACCAAGGAAAAATACAAGGACGCGGTTGCCGCCTACGACATGGCGATCCTTCGGATCAAGACGCCGGACGAGAAATACTGGCCAGTCTATTTCGGACGGGGGATTTGCCTGGAGCGGATCAAGCAATGGCCGCGCGCCGAGGCCGACATGAAGAAGGCGCTCGAGCTCTCGCCCGAGCAACCCTACGTCCTGAACTATCTCGGTTACAGCTGGATCGACCAGGGCATGCACCTCGACGAGGGCATGAAGATGCTGAAGCGGGCGACCGAGCTTCGGCCCGATGACGGCGCGATCACCGACTCGGTCGGCTGGGCCTATTACCGGCTCGGACAGTTCAACGAGGCGGTGAAGTGGCTCGAGCGGGCGAGCGAACAGAAGGGCGACGATGCCACTGTCGTCGAGCATCTGGGTGACGCCTATTGGCATGTCGGCCGTTTCCGCGAAGCGCGATTCGAATGGACCCGCGCCCTGAACCAGAAGCCTGACAAGGACCGGCTGCCGATCCTGCAGGACAAGCTCGCCAACGGCCTCAATGCGTCCAACGACAAGCCGACGGTGTACGAGAAGGCTGCGGAAAAGAACCAGGGTGGCTGACCGGCGCGGGGCTTCCGCCCTGGAGGGCACGATCGAGACGGCGCAGGCCAAGGTCAATCTCTGGCTGAGCGTCGTCGGTCGCCGTGACGACGGCTACCATCTCCTGCACTCGCTCATCGCCTTCGCCGATCTCGGCGACACGCTCGAGATCGCTCCGGCAGAGAACTTCACGCTTGCGATCGACGGGCTCGGCGCCGAACGACTGTCGGTCGAATCCGACAATCTCGTGCTGAAGGCGGGCAGGCTGCTGGCCGCCGAGACGGGCATCAAGGCAGGAGCGGCCTTCAGGTTGATGAAGCGCATTCCCATGGCTGCCGGCTTGGGCGGCGGCTCGGCTGATGCCGCGGCTGCCTTGCGTGGCCTCTGCCGGCTCTGGCGGCTCGATCTGCCGGCGACGCAGGTGGCCGCGCTCGCAGCGCGCCTGGGCGCCGACGTCCCGATGTGCCTTCGGCAGTACCCCTGCATTGCGGGCGGCATTGGCGAGGAGCTCGGCCCTGCGCCGGATCTGCCAGGCTGTGGCCTGTTGCTGGTCAATCCCGGCGTGCCGCTGTCGACGCCGGAAGTTTTCGCCGCGAGGCGGGGTGATTTCTCGCGGGTCCAGCCTGTCGACCGGACGTGGCCGGACCTCGCCGGTCTGGTCGCGGCCTTGGCGGCCCGCGGTAACGATCTCACCGAAGCGGCAGTGTCGCGGCAGCCCGTCGTGGGCGAGGTGCTGGCGGCGCTGCGCCGGACGGCCGGCGCGCGCTACGCTGCCATGAGCGGCAGCGGCGCCACCTGCTTTGCGCTTTATGATACGGTCGTTGACGCCGAGTGCGCGGCAGCAGGGCTGCCCGCGTCCTGGTGGCGCCATGTCGGCCGCCTGACCTGAACCGGTGTATCCGCCTCAGCGCTTCGTCAGCGCTTGCTTGAGCGCGACATAGAGATCCTTCGACGGCTCACCGGTTTCGGCAAGCCCCGCTCCATGCTGGAAGCTGCGGATAGCGTTGCGCGTCATCGGCCCCAGCGCACCATCCGGCTTGTCGTGCAGCAGCTTGAGGTCGAACAGGGCCTGCTGGATTGCGCGCACCTGGTCAATCTTGCCGGCCGGCCATCCGGCGTCCGGCTTGGCGGGCGATTGAACAGATCCGGATGAGGATGGCGCCGGCGAGGGAAGGGCAGACGCCGGCAACTGACCCGGCGCCTGCCGCGATGCCGAGGTCGCGTCGATGATCTGTTGGATCTCACGCTGGCCGAGGTCCTGGGCACGCTGCACTTCGGTTGCCGTCATGATCCGGCGCAAATCCTGCACTCGTTGGATCGCGTTCTTGGCCAGCGGCGTTTCCTTGTCGCCATGGGCACGGCGTTCGAATTGCGCGGCCAGGGTGAACCAGGCGACTGCGGCGGCGGTATCCTTGGGCGCCGCATCGCCCTGTTCGTAGATGTCGCCGAGCGCGAACATCGACGCGGTCATTCCCTGGTGGGCGGCTGCCAGCAACAGCTTGATCGCTTTCTCACCGTCACGCGGGACACCTTTGCCCTGTCGCAGCAGCAGCGCGAGATTGTGCTCGGCGACCGGAAGGCCTTTGTCCGCCGCCCGGCGATACCATTCGGCCGCGCGCGTGGAGTTGCGTTCGACGACGAAGCCGTTCTCGTACATGATGCCGACATTGAATGCGGCCTCGGAGGAGCCGAGTTCGGCGGCACGCAGCATCCAGCCGGCGCCGGCCTGCGGATCCTTGGCAATGCCGACGCCAAGGATGAGCCGGCGCGCCATTTCCACCATCGACCGCGGATCATGCGCTTCCGCCTGCTTGCGCAGCTCTTCGAACGGCAACGACGCGGGATCGCCCGACACGGATGCGCCGGTGGCGGCCGGCTTGGCGGCCGGAGGCTCGATATCGGCCGCTGTCGGCGGCGGCGGCGGGTCGGGCGGCTGAGGCAGGGAAAAGTCGTGACCAAACGCCGGCGCCTGCGCCACGGCGACGTCGGGGGCCTTTGCAGGTCCGGTCTTCGCCTCGTTGCGTTGTGGCAGGGGAGCGGAGTTGGTGGCAATGACGGCGACGATGCCCGCCGCCACGCCAGCGACCAGCAGGACGAGCAGCGGAAGGAGCGCTCGCCTTGGCGCCTTTTGTTCTGTCGACTTGCCCGAAGGACCACTCATCTTTGGACAATAGCCGACAGAGGACGGGCCGGAGAAGGCGTGGCGCGATGGCGCACGACGATCAGCGTGGTCAGCAGCAGGACTGCCCCGGCCTGGTGCATCGATGCGAGCGCGATCTCGACGCCGCTCAGGATGGTGGCGACGCCGAGGCAGAACTGCACCAGGACCATGGCGCCGGCGGCATAGGTCTCCGGCCGGCGGACCCGCCAGGCCATCGCGAGCACGCCCAGCGCCAGCAGCTTGGCCAGCCAGCGATGGATGAACTGCACCGTCGTGCCATTCTCGAAGATGTTGATCCACCAAGGCGAGCGATCGAACATGCCAGGCGGAATCCAGTAACCCGACATGGTGGGAAAGGTGTTGTGCGAGAGGCCGGCCCGCAGGCCCGCCATCAGCGCGCCAAAGGTCATCACCACGAAGACGAAGGCCATGAGCCCGGTCGCCTCGCGTCGCGTTCGCGGGTCGTTGTGGCGGATGTCCCGCGGACTGAGCTCGAGGATCAGCCAAACGGTGTAGGCATAGAGCGCCACCGCGGCCAGAAGGTGCGCCGCCAGCCGGTAGTGGCTGACAGAGGGACGGTCGACCAGGCCGGAGGCGACCATCGCCCAGCCCAGCGCTCCCTGCAACCCACCCAGGACCAGGAGTGCCACGAGTCGCAGCTTCAGGCCGCGCGATAGTTGTCCGCGCAGCCAGAACCAGAGGAGCGGCCCGGCGACGACGAGCCCGATCAGCCGTCCCCACAGGCGGTGAATGAACTCCAGCCAGAAGATCTGCTTGAATTGCGCGACGGTGAAATCAGAATTCACCAATCTTCCCTGTGGTGAGGAAAGATACTCCTTCAGTTCCGCCTGCCAGGCCTGCTCGCTGAGTGGAGGAATCACGCCGCTGATGGGATGCCATTCGACCATCGACAGGCCCGACTCGGTCAATCGCGTGAGCGCACCGAGCGTGATCATGACGAAAATCATCGCTGCTACGACGATCAGCCAGTTGCGTACGGAGGCGGGAACGGTCTTCATGGCGGCCGGACCATGAGCGAAGCCGAACGCATCGTCATCAGGCATTAATGTCGCGAATCATCGCCACCTTGCGCTTCTCCGACTCCTTGGTTAATCGGTTCGTGCACAAACAAATCACCCCTCCAGTCATCCGGATATTGCGACAATGACGGCGCCTCCGCTCGGTCCCTCGCTCGCTCATGGGCTGAGTTTCGAAGACCTCCACGAGCGCGACGGCCTCGCTCGGCTCGATGCGGCGTTCATCGCCTGGCTGAAGGATACCGACGTCGCGGCGCATGCCCGCCTGATGGCGGCACGCACCACGCCCGACTCCTTGCCGGCAAAGGAGGAATCGAACCTCCTGATCGATCTCGCCCGGCCGCTCGAGGATTTCGTCGGTGCGTTGTTCGGCATCTCCGATGAGGCTTCGGCCCTGCGCGCGCGCCATGTCGCGCTGGCGCCGCTCTACGATTGCAAGCGGCTGTTCGTGCAGCGCTACGTGACCCGTGCGATCAAGCCGGACGTTGCCGCGGCATTGGACGGCGCCGAGGTGACCGAGAAGATCAAGGTGCCGGCCAGGCTGGAGGACGGGCTTGAGGCCTGGGAGCTTGCCTTCGCGCTTGCCGTGCGCGAGCTGATCGGCGCGGAGTTCAAGGTCGAGACGCCGACACCGGAGATAGAGGCGCTGGCACGCTATGCCGCCTGGGCGCTCTACACTCCCGACGGCAAGCGGCGCCATCGCGACGGACCTTTGTTCAAGGTCCCCCACAAGCTCGACTTCGAGCATCTGGTGCCGATCGAGACCGAGGTGGTGGACGGCATCACGCGCATGAAGTTGCCGCAGTCGTTGTTGCGCCATCGTGAGGGCTTCGCGCTCACCGATGCGGGCTACGATCTCGTCCGCGTGCTCGATCAGGCCAACTACTGCATCTGGTGCCACAACCAGGGCAAGGACAGCTGCTCCAAGGGCCTGAAAGACCGCAAGACGACCAAGTTCCAGAAGTCGCCGTTCGGCGTCACGCTTGCCGGCTGCCCGCTCGAGGAAAAGATCTCGGAGATGAACCTTCTCAAGAGTGAAGGCTTCTCTGTCGGCGCGCTGGCGATTGCGATGGTCGACAATCCGCTGGTCGCGGCGACTGGGCATCGCATTTGCAACGACTGCATGAAGGCCTGCATCTATCAGAAGCAGGATCCGGTCGACATCCCGCAGATCGAGATCCGCACGTTGAAGGATGTGCTTGGTCTGCCATGGGGTTTCGAGGTCTATTCGCTGCTGACGCGCTGGAATCCGCTCAATCTTCGCCGGCCGATTCCGCGGCCTCCCACGGGGCGCAGCGTGCTGGTCGTCGGGCTGGGACCGGCGGGCTTCAATCTCGCCCACCACCTGATGAACGACGGCCACACCGTGGTGGCGATCGATGGCCTCAAGATCGAGCCGCTGCCGGCCGGGCAGTCCGGTGTCGAGCCGAGCGGAGCGCGCGTGCCGTTCAGCGCAGTCAGGGATATCGCCGATCTGCGCGAAGACCTTGGCGAGCGCGCCATGGCCGGCTTCGGCGGAGTGGCCGAATACGGTATCACCGTGCGCTGGGACAAGAATTACCTGAAGCTGGTGAGACTCCTGCTGGAGCGTCGGCGCCAGTTCTCGATGTTCGGCGGCGTACGCTTTGGCGGCACGGTGACCGTCGAAGGCGCCTTCGCCATGGGCTTCGACCACATTGCGCTCTGCGCCGGCGCCGGCAAGCCTACCGTGCTCGACATGCCGAACGGCCTCGCGCGCGGCGTGCGCGCGGCGTCGGACTTCCTGATGGCGCTGCAGCTCACAGGCGCGGCGAAGAAGGAATCGATCGCCAACCTGCAGGTGCGCCTGCCGGTGGTGGTGATCGGCGGCGGCCTGACTGCAATCGACACCGCGACCGAGTCTCTCGCCTACTATCCGCTGCAGGTCGAGAAGTTCCTGGCGCGCCATGAGACTCTGGTTGCCGAGCGCGGCGAGGCGACGGTGCGCAAAAACTGGAGCGACGAAGAACGGGAGATCGCCGACGAGTTTATCGCCCACGCCAGGGCGATCCGGACCGAGCGCGAGATCGCGGGCAAGGAGGGCCGTGCGCCGGAAATCGCCAGGCTGGTGAACGGCTGGGGCGGCGTCACCATCGCCTATCGCCGCCGCCTGATCGATTCGCCGTCCTATACGCTGAACCACGAGGAAGTGCTGAAGGCGCTGGAGGAGGACATCCGCTTCGCCGAGGGCCTCTCGCCGGTGGCGGTCGAGGTCGATGCCAACGGGCATGCCAAGGCGATCAGGCTGGAGGGTCAGCAGGGCGGCGAGAAAGTAACGGCAACCTTGCCGGCGCACACCATCCTCGTGGCCGCCGGCACGCAGCCCAACACGGTGCTGGCGCGCGAGGATGCCAAGCACGCTTTCATCGACGGCAAGTATTTCCGGGCCCTGGACGAGAAGGGTGAGCCGGCCACGCCCGAGCGGGTGGCCAAGCCGGACGATGTGTACGTGCTGATGTATCGCCATGGCGATGGCCGCTTCATGTCGTTCTTCGGCGACCTGCATCCGTCATTCGCCGGCAATGTGGTGAAGGCGATGGGCGGCGCCAAACAGGGTTACCCGATCCTGACACGCACCATGGCGCGCCTGCCGGCACCCAGGCGCTCGCCGGCCGACATCCTGGCCGAGGCCAACCGGCAATGGCGGGCGAGGGTCGTGCGGGTAGATCGCCTGACGCCCACCATCGTCGAAGTGGTGGTCGAGGCCCCCGCGGCGGCTAGGAACTTCGAGCCTGGGCAATTCTACCGCCTGCAGAACTACGAGGCGCGCTCGAAGAAGGTCGAAGGCACGCTGCTCATCATGGAGGGTCTCGCGCTCACGGGCGCCTGGGTCGACAAGGACAAGGGCCTCCTGTCCCTGATCGCGCTCGAGATGGGCGGCTCCTCCGATCTCTGCGCGCTCCTGGAGCCGGGCGAGCCGGTGATCGTCATGGGTCCGACGGGCACGCCGACCGAGATCGAACCGGACGAAACCGTCGTGCTGGCGGGTGGCGGCCTCGGCAACGCGGTGCTGTTCTCGATCGGCCAGGCCTTCCGCCGGGCCGGCAGCAAGGTGCTCTACTTCGCGGGCTACAAGCGCGTGATCGACCGCTACAAGGTCAAGGAGATCGAGGCTGCGGCCGACATCGTGGTCTGGTGCTGCGATGAGGAGCCGGGCTTCACCCCGTCACGCCCGCAGGACAAATCCACCGTCGACAATATCGTCGAGACCATGCGCAAGTACGCGGCCGGCGAGCTCGGCGACCAGCCGATCCCGTTCAATGACGCCGACCGCATCATCGCCATCGGCTCCGACGGCATGATGAACGCGGTGCGGCTCGCTCGGCATTCGGTGCTGAAGCCTTATCTCAAGCCGGAGCATCGCGCCCTGGCGTCGATCAACTCTCCCATGCAATGCATGATGAAGGAGATCTGCGCCCAGTGCCTGCAGCTCCACAAGGATCCGATAACGGGCAAGGAGACGGTGGTCTTTTCCTGCTTCAACCAGGACCAGGAACTCGACCGCGTCGACTTCGCCTGCCTGCGCCAGCGGCTGCGTCAGAACAGCGTGCAGGAAAAGCTGGCTGCACTTTGGATCGATCGATCGTTGCGCAAATTCCGCGTTGGTTGATAAGATCATCCCCAATGAGAGTTCGGGGAGGTCGAGTAGTGTGGCGCAATAGTTCGGTGGTGGTTGTCGCGTTCCTGGCGTGCCTCGCCGGTCTTCCTGCGATTGCCGCTGACGACCCGCCTGCGAGGGCAGGAACGCCCGTGCCGCAGGCCGCCCCCGGAGACGGCTGGCAAGGATTTTATCTTGGCGGACATGCCGGTGCCTTCACAGGAACGGCCAGCTTTTCCGATCCGGATGACTCTGGACTCTTTGGCGGCAGCGTCACGACGCCGGGTCTCTCGATCGGTCTTCAGGCCGGTTACAACTGGCTGGTCGGGCCGCAATGGCTCGTCGGCCTTGAAGGCAGCGCGAGCTACCTCACATCGCAGGGACACAATACCTGCCTGCAGCCTTCGCCAGTCATCGTCGGCTCGGACTGCAAGGCATCTCCGCAGTTGCTGGCGAGCCTCACCGGCCGCCTGGGTTATCTTACAGAGCCCCGCGGCCGTACTCTGCTTTATGGCAAGGCCGGCGTTGCCTGGATGCGAAACCAGCTGTCCGTCAATCCCAACAACACCAGCCTGGACGACTTCGAGCTCTCCGGAGATCGCAACGAGGCGGGCGATCCGATCAGCCAGTTCTCCGGTGCGTGGGGATGGACGGTCGGAGCAGGTGTCGAATACGCCATGACACGCCGCTGGTCATTGAGCGTGGAGTACGACTACTTCCGCTTCGGCAACGTCGACATTGCAAAGCCACAGACCATCAGTGTCACGCCGACCGAAAAGGGTGGCCACGTGACGACCATACCGGCAGATGGCGTAGCTGGCGTCACGCAGGACCTACATTTCGCGCGCATCGGGTTGAACTATCGCTGGGGTGTCGGTTCCGGGACATCCGCCGCTTCAGCCGACGCCGACACCTCTGCGACGGCGTCATGGATTCCGGGTTGGGAGTTCGAGACCGGAATACGCTACTGGTATAGCTCGGGCAATTTCCAGAGCGCGAACGGATCTCGGGATTCGCTGGTATCGCGGTTGCCCTACAACGGCATGGAGGGACATTCGGGCGAGGTCTTCGGACGGCTCGACTCGCCGTTCGATGTCTTCTTCAAGGGCTTCGTCGGTGGCGGCGGCATCACGGCCGGTACGATGTATGACGAGGACTGGGGATTGGCGAAGAAACTATCGTCCGCCCCGACCGGTTACGAGATCACGCAGTCCGGGATCAACGGTTCCTTCACCTATCTGACGGCGGATGTCGGCTACAACGTTCTGCGCGGTCCGGACCACAAGGTCGGCTTCTTCATCGGTTACAATCGCTATCAGACGGTGATGAACACCCAGGGATGCACACAACTCGTGTATCCCACATCGGGAGTTTGCGTCCCGACTATTCCCGACAGCGTCAACGCCATCTCCGAGATCGATACCTGGCACTCGCTGCGCCTTGGCGTCTCCACCCAGGCGCGCCTGTGGGATCGATTCAGGATCGATGTCGATCTTGCCTACTTGCCCTACGTCTATGTCGATGCGCTCGATATCCACCGGGTGCGCGAGACGCCCTTGAGTTTCCCTGCAAAGGGGACGGGCAACGGCGTCCAAGGCGAACTCATCTTTTCCTACCAGGCCACCGACGCCTTCAGCATTGGTGTCGGCGGCCGCTATTGGTCGATGTGGACCAACAATGCCTATCTCTCGGACGGCGGCAACAGCTTTTTCACCCTGAACACCGACCGCTATGGCGTGTTCCTGCAGCTGGCATACAGGTTCAAGACACCGAAGCAACGGCAATAGCGACGGGCAAACCCTGTCGTCGCATCAAGGTGTCCGCACGAAGCGGAACAGCACCTTGTCGTTCGAATAGTAGCGCAACTGGTCCATTATCTTGGGAAAGTAGGCGCTGCCGGTGGTGAAGGGCATGAAGGCGTCGAGCGCGAGCGGGCGCACGGAAACGCTGAAGCCTGTCCCGGAAAAGGCCTTCGACACGTCCTCGAGCGAATGGTCGTAGATCGGGATCGAAGAACTTTCGGCGATCAGGGCACGCCAGCGCGGCCACAGGGCCGAATCGGTGTGGCAGCCCATAGCTGCGATATAGGCTCCACCCGGCCGCAGGGCAGCCTTGATGTCGAGCGCATGGGCAGCGGGATCGGGCAGCAGGTAGATCACCTCATGGCTGAAGGCGAGGTCGAAGGTCTGCCGGAGGGCGGCCGCCTGGTCGCTCACCTTGTAACTGATCGGCCGATGACCCTTCAGCAGCTCGGCGCGCGCCACCGATTCGCGGGCGATATCGATGCCGACCGCCGACTTGAAGGGGTGGCGATCGTAGAGCAGGCGCAGGAAGCCGCCCTGGTTGCATCCGTAGTCGAGGACAGTCGACTGACGAAGATCGGAGGGCGCGCCGACGTCGATCATGCGCCGCCAGATTGGCGCATGGGTCGCGCCCATAGCGTCCTCGTCGGCCTGGTTGCGGTGCCAGATCGGGATCGTGTCGCGGGCCATGACAAACCTCGCATTCAGGAGCGGGGAGTCTATCATGCCATGCAGGCACGCAATGCAGGACAAAGCGGTCGCTGCGCGCTAGCTTCGGCGCATGACCGACAAAGACCGTCCGTTCGCCAAACCCACCGTGCAGATCGAGAACGACCGCGTGATCGTCACCGAATGGCGCTTCCCGCCCGGCGCGCACACCGGTTGGCACAAGCATATGCATGATTATGTCGTTGTGCCGGTCACAACCGGCGAACTGCACATCTTCGACGGCAAGGCCACGGTGCCGGCGCCGCTCAGAGCCGGCGTGTCGTATGCCCGCCAGATCGGCGTCGAGCACGACGTCATCAATCCCAACGACTTCGAGTTCGTGTTCGTGGAGATCGAGCTCAAGGCATGAGCCGGTGGTGTTCGGCTTGCAAGGCTGCCGCGCAGGGCGCCTGCATTGACTTCGGTCGGGGCAGGGCTCATATGAGGGCTGCCAGCGGTCCGGCCCGATTCTCGGGCCCCCACTTCAGGGACATTGAAGACCGCCCCCGAGCCCATCGGATGTGGGCTAACCTACGGAAACTAAATGAGTTTTGAGAGTTTGGGGCTGAGTTCCCCGGTATTGCAGGCAGTCAGCGAAAAGGGCTACACGACGCCCACGCCAATCCAGGAAAAGGCCATTCCCATCGTCCTGATGGGCCGAGACGTCCTCGGATGCGCCCAGACGGGCACCGGCAAGACAGCCTCCTTCGTGCTGCCCATGATCGACATTTTGGCGCAGGGACGCGCCAAGGCGCGCATGCCGCGATCGTTGATCCTGGAGCCGACGCGCGAATTAGCGGCCCAGGTCGCCGAAAACTTCGACATCTACGGCAAGTACAACAAGCTCAACATGGCGCTGCTGATCGGCGGCGTGAGCTTCGAGGATCAGGAGCGCGCGCTGGAGCGCGGCGTCGACGTTCTGATCGCCACGCCGGGCCGCCTGCTCGATCATTTCGAGCGCGGCAAGGTGCTTCTGAACGACGTCAAGGTGCTGGTGATCGATGAGGCCGATCGCATGCTCGACATGGGGTTCATCCCCGACGTCGAGCGCATCGTGAGCCTTCTGCCGCCGCTCAGGCAGACACTGTTCTTCTCGGCCACCATGCCACCCGAGATCAAGCGGTTGGCCGACCGTTTCCTCAGCAATCCGCGCGAGGTCACCGTCGCGCCGCCGGCCTCTGCGGCCAAGAACATCGTGCAAGGGCTCGCGGTCGTGGCCGAGGAGGACAAGCGCGAGGCGCTGCGCCGTCTGATCCGGGAGCAGGACGTCAAGAATGCGATCGTGTTCTGCAACCGCAAGCGTGATGTCGCGATCCTGCAAGGCTCGCTGAAGAAGCACGGCTTCAACGCCGGTGCGCTGCATGGCGATATGAGCCAACCCGCACGCATGGAGACACTGGACAAGTTCAAGCAGGGTGAGATCCAGATCCTGGTGGCGTCCGACGTCGCCGCGCGCGGCCTCGACATCAACGACATGAGCCATGTGTTCAATTTCGACGTGCCGTTCTCGCCGGAGGACTATGTCCACCGCATCGGCCGTACCGGCCGCGCCGGCAAGACGGGGCATTCCTTCACTCTCGCTTCGCCGGACGAGGGAGCACTTGTCGAGGCGATCGAGAAGCTGATCGGAACGACCATCCCGCGCGTGGATGTGCCGGGCATGGACGCGACCGCTTTCGAAGCATCCGACGGCCGCCGGCGCGGCCGCGGACGGGCGCGCGGCGCCAAGGCCGGCAGCGGCGAACGCGCCCGCTCTCCCCGCCGCGAGCCACGGGAGCGCAAGCCGCGCAGCGAACAACCTGCCGAGCCGCCGGTCGAACTGCAGGCTGCTGCGCCGGTCGCACACGAGTCCCGGCCGAAGCGGCCGCATCGCGAACGCCGGCCGGAGCGCGAACATCGCGAGTCCCAGCCTCCCCAGCGCGAACCCTCCCATCGTGAACCGAGGGCCGATCGCACGAACCGCGGCCATGAGCGGCGGACCGAGCGTCGCCACGAGCGCGACGACGGCGCGCCGATCGGGCTCGGCGACCATGTGCCCGCTTTCCTCGCCAGGTCGGCCCGCTAAACTGGGCCCGCGGGAGAAGCGGGACGATGCAGACCATCTTCGTCATGGTGAAGTGCGAACTCGGCAAGGCCTATGAGGTCGCCGATGCAGCGGTGACCATAGAGCAGGTCTCGGAGGTCTATTCGACCTCCGGCCAGTACGATCTCCTGATGAAGTGCTATCTCGACGAGAAGACCGACATCGGCCACTTCGTCACCAGCAAGATCCAGACGCTGCGCGACGTGAAGGACACCTTCACGCTCATTACGTTCAAGGCTTTTTCCTGAACATATTGTCGTCCAGAGCGAAGGACCTCACGCCGGTCCACGGCATGTCTTGGACCGAGCCGTAGATCCTTCGCTGCGCTCAGGATGACATGAGGTGGCGTCGTCTTTGCGGCGCCACCGGTCGCGTCAGTTGGTCAGCCCGTAGAATTTGCCGGCGTTGGTGCAGGTGATCATCTTGGTCACCTCGGGCGAGACTTCGGCGAACTGCTCCTTGATGTACTGGTCGGAGTTCGGCCACACACCGTCGCCATGCGGATAGTCGGAGCCCCACATCAGGCTCTCCGCACCCATGTCGTCGATCAGCTTGGCGCCGATACGATCGAACTGGAACGTGGCCTTGCACTGGCGACGCCAGTAGTCACTGGGCTTCATCTTGAGCCCGAGATCGGTGAAACGGTCTTCCCATTCGAAATCCATGCGGTCGAGCGCATAGGGAATCCAGCCACAGCCCGATTCGCCGAAGGCGATGCGCACCTGCGGATAGCGCTCCAGCACATTGGCGGCGATGATGGCGGCCAGGATGTTCACGAGGTTCATCTGGAAACCGGAGACCACGGTGAAGAACACCGAGCGGCCGACGCGGCCGGGATGCTTGGCGATCATGTCCGGCGGGACATTGGGGAAGGTGTGGAAATGCAGCGGAAGCTGCACGTCGTTCACCGCCTTCCACAGCGGCTCCCACATCGGATGCCACATCGGCTCCATGTCCCACGAGCAGGAGAGTTCGAGCCCGCGCAGGCCCATCTTGGCGACCCGGTAGATCTCCTTCACCGCGGCGTCGATATCGCCGTAGGGCAGGCAGGCGAGCCCGATGTGCCGGTCGGGATAATGGCTGCAGAATTCCTTCAGCCAGTCGTTGTAGATGCGCAGCATCTCGTTGGCGGCCTCGCGGTCGTTCAGCCGGCCGGCGGCGCCCAGGATGCCGTAGATCACCTCGGCATCGACATGATCGCGATCGAGATCCTTGATGCGCAGGTGTGGATCGGAGACGCGGCGGATGTCCTTGGCGCCATCGGCATAGAGGCCGGTCTCGGCCATGACGTCGACTCGATGATGCTTGCCCTTGACGTACTTGCTGCCGGCCGGCCCGACGCCGTTCTTGTAGCCGAAGGAAGCACCATTCTGCGCCACCCATTTCGGCCCCTCGTCGCTATCGGCGACGTAAGGCATGCGATCCTTCAATTCGCGCGGCGCCATCGAGGTGAAGAGGTCGGGCGGCATCCATGGCAGGTCGAGATGGCAATCGGCGGAAATGCGATTGTACTTCATCAGGTGCTCCTTTATTGCCCGAATACTGCTATTGCCAGAATACTGCGCGCCGTCCGGCGGGACGGGCAAGGGGGCCGTTTCGATAGGAGGGAGACCGCTCATGCAAGGAAGCTGCCTCTGTGGCGCGGTCCTCTATGAGGCCGATACCGCCGACCTGCTGATCGGCCATTGTTCTTGCCGGACCTGCCGCAAGGCACATGCTGCGCCCTTTACGACGACCGCACGCGTCTCTCGCGACAAATTCAGGTGGCTGGCGGGAGCGGAAAAGTTGCGGAGCTTCGAGTCATCGCCGGGAAAGAACCGCCATTTCTGCTCGGTATGCGGTACGCACCTGATCGCCGAGCGGCCGGCCGACCCGTACGTCATCCTGCGAGTGGCCACCCTCGATGACGATCCCGGCACGAAACCTGTCGTCCATATCTGGCGCAGCCACGAAGTCCGCTGGCTTGCCTATGAAGGCGACGTCCAGCGCTTCGGCGAATGGCCGCAGGGACGGTAGCTGGACCAGGGCCCGCTTGTGGCGGCCATCGATGCGTCGCATCATTTGGCGGTCAAGGAGTGTGCAATGCCAGCGGAGGCCGTCAGCCGTCTCGAAGGAGACTTCGACTATATCGTCGTCGGGGCGGGGTCCGCAGGGTGTGTGCTGGCCAACCGGCTGTCGGTCGATCCGGCGTCGCGGGTCCTGGTGCTGGAGGCGGGCGGGCGCGACCGCTGGATCTGGTTCCACATCCCGGCAGGCTACCTGTTCGCCATCGGCAATCCGCGCGCCGACTGGATGTTCCAGACCGAGAAAGAGCCGGGCCTGAACGGCCGCAGCCTCAACTATCCGCGCGGCAAGGTGATCGGCGGCTGCTCGGCCATCAACGGCATGATCTCCATGCGCGGCCAGGCACAGGACTACGATCATTGGCGGCAGCTCGGGCTCGCAGGCTGGGGATGGGACGACGTCCTGCCGGTGTTCAGGCGGCTGGATCGCCATTTTCTGGGCGACACCGAGCATCACGGTTCCTCCGGCGAATGGCGGGTCGAGCCGTTGCGCGTGAAATGGGACATCCTCGACGCAGTGGCGAAGGCCGCGACCGAGATGGGTATCCCCACCACGACGAACTTCAACACCGGCAACAACAACGGCGTGGGCTACTTCCACGTCAACCAGAAGCGTGGCGTGCGTATGTCGGCGGCGCGCGCCTTCCTGAAGCCGGTCCTGAAGCGGCCCAACCTTCGGCTGGAGACCGACGTCCTGGTCGAGAAGGTGCTGTTCGAGGAACGACGTGCCGTCGGGGTTCGGTTCCGCCAGAACGGGCGGCTCATCGAAGCGCGCGCCAAGGGGGAGATCCTCCTGTCGGCCGGCGCTGTGGGTTCGCCGCAGATCCTGCAGCTCTCGGGCATCGGCCCGGCCGATTGGCTCGTCGAGCTGGGCATCGCCGTCGTCCAGGACAAGCCCGGCGTCGGCCGCAACCTGCAGGATCATTTGCAACAGCGGGCCATCTACAAGGTCCAGGGCGCCAAGACGCTCAACACGAGCTATCACTCGCTGATCGGCCGAACGCTGATCGGCATGGAATATGCGCTGTTCCAGTCGGGACCGCTGTCCATGGCGCCGTCGCAGCTCGGCATCTTCACGACTTCTTCGTCGGAGCACGAGCGGCCGAACATCGAGTTCCACGTCCAGCCGCTCTCGCTCGACAAGTTCGGTGATCCACTGCATCGCTTCCCGGCGGTCACGATCAGCGCCTGCAATCTGAGGCCGACCTCGCGCGGTACGATCCGGCTGCGCTCCGCCGATCCGTTGGCCAAGCCGATGATCGCGCCCAACTATCTCTCGACATTCGAGGACAAGCGCGTGGCTGCGGATGCGATCCGCGTGACGCGCCGCCTGATGCGACAGCCGGCGCTGCAACCTTACCGCCCAGAGGAATATCTGCCGGGCGCGGGCATCGGCGACGACGAAGCCTCGCTTGCCAAGGCCGCCGGCGATATTGGTACCACGATCTTCCATCCCGTCGGGACGGCCAAGATGGGCCTTCCCTCCGATCCGACTGCGGTCGTGGATGAAAGGCTGCGAGTCATCGGTCTCGAGGGCCTGCGCGTGGTCGATGCGTCTGTCATGCCGACCATCACGTCGGGCAATACCAACACGCCAACGATCATGATCGCCGACAAGGCCGCGGGAATGATCATCGAAGACGCCCGCACCGGGCAAGCGGCCGCCGGCCGCAGAGCTGCATGACAAGAGAGGTGAATATGCGCAATCGGATTATGGGCCTGCTGGCCATTGTCGCATTGATGCTTCCCGGTATTGCCGGGGCACAAACGACTCTGCGCGTGGTCAAGCACTCGGATCTCAAGGTCCTCGATCCGATATGGACCAGCGCCTATATCGTGCGCGACCACGGTTACATGATCTACGACACGTTGTTCGCGACAGACGCCGAACTCAAAGTTCGGCCCGAGATGGTCGACAAGTGGGAGTTGTCACCGGACAAGCTCACCTGGACCTTCACCCTGCGCGACGGGCTGAAATTCTCCGATGGTACGCCGGTAACCTCCGATGACGTTGTTCCCTCGGTGAAACGCTGGGCGGCACGTAACTCGCTGGGGCAACTCCTGTGGACCAAGGTGGCGTTCCTCAAGGCGCTTGATCCCAAGACCTTCCAGATCGTGCTCAAGGCACCGACCGGCATCATGCTGCAGGCCCTGGGTCAGCCATCGCAGCCCCCTTTCATCATGCCCAAGCGGGTCGCCGAGACTGATCCTTACAAGCAGATCGACGACTATACCGGGTCGGGACCGTTCATGTTCCTGAAGGACCAATGGAAGCCCGGCGAGAAGGTCGTGTATGTCAAGAATCCCTACTACAAGCCACGGCCCGAGCCCGCGTCGGGGCTGGCTGGCGGCAAGGTTGTCAAGGTCGACCGCGTCGAATGGGTAACGATGCCTGATCAGCAAGCGGCAGTGAACGCCCTGCAGGCGAACGAAATCGACATGATCGAGGCACCGCCGCACGATCTCTACAAATTGATCGAAGCGGACAAGAACTTGAAGCTGGAAGTCCTGGGCAAGCTCGGTCTCCAGTATATCTTCCGCTACAACCAGCTCTTCAAGCCGTTCGACAACCCCAAGATCCGTGAGGCGCTTCTCTACGCCTTCAATCAGAAGGATTTTCTCGAGGCCGCGATCGGCGATCCACACTATTACCAGGTATGCAAGGCGATGTTCATTTGCGGCACGCCTTACGCGACCACGGTGGGCTTCGCCGACAAGTACGACGGCAACATCGCCAAAGCAAAGGAACTCCTGAAAGAGGGCGGCTATGACGGCACGCCGGTCGTGCTGCTACAGTCGACCGACGTCGACGTGCTCACCAATCTCGCGCCGGTTGCCAAGGCGGCGATGGAGCGGATCGGCATGAAGGTCGATATGCAGTCGATGGATTGGCAAACGCTGGTCGCGCGTCGTGCCAAGAAGGATCCGCCGGATAAAGGCGGCTGGAATGCGTTGCTTACCGCGACCGACAGCGTCGAGGCGCGCGATCCGCTGATCAACACGTTCATCAATGCCAGTTGCGACAAGGCCTGGTTCGGCTGGCCGTGCGATCCGGAAATCACCAAGCTGCGTGAGGCATTTGCCGACGAAGCCGACGAGGCCAAGCGCATGGAAATCGTGAAAAAGATCCAGTTGCGTGCCGCCGAGAATCCGACCCATGCCTTTCTGGGACAGTTCGTTGTGGCAAGTGCGATGCGCAAGAATATCACCGGAGCACTGAAAGCGTCGGTGCCCGTGCTGTGGAACATCAGCAAGCAGTGACGCGGCAAGCCGTGATGTGGCGAAGCTACGCCCCCTCGATCGGCGAGTAGGGCAGGCCGAGGCTCTCGGCCACCGTGCGATGGGTGACGCGGCCGCGATGAATATTGACTCCATCGCGGAGATGGCGATCCGCCATCACCGCGGCGAAGCCACGGTTGGCGAGCGCCAAGCCAAAGGGAAGCGTTGCATTGTTGAGCGCTTGGCTGGAAGTGAGGGGAACGGCCCCTGGCATGTTGGCCACGCAGTAGTGGATGACGTCGTCGACCACGTAGGTCGGATCGGCGTGGGTCGTCGGATGCGACGTCTCGAAACAGCCGCCCTGATCGATCGCCACGTCGACGATGACGGCACCGCGTTTCATCGATTTCAGCATGCTGCGGGTGATCAGCTTCGGCGCGCTTGCACCGGCGATCAGCACGGCGCCGATCACGACGTCGGCGGCAAACGCCTCCTCCTCCACCGCCTCGAGGGTCGAGAAGCGGGTCCGGATCCGGCCCTGGAACAGGTCGTCGAGCTCGCGCAGGCGCGCAAGCGAGCGGTCGAGGACGGTGACCTCCGCTCCAAAGCCCGCAGCGACTCGCGCCGCGTGGGTGCCGACCACGCCCCCGCCCATCACCACAACGCGCGCTGGCGGGACGCCGGGGACGCCGCCGATCAGGAGGCCCCGACCACCGGCATGACGTTTCAGGGCCTCGCCCGCCGCTTCGATCGACAGCCGTCCGGCGACCTCGCTCATTGGTGCGAGCAGGGGAAGGCCACCCTTGTCATCGGTGACGGTCTCGTAGGCGATGGCGGTGCAGCCTGAGGCGAGCAGGCCCTTCGCCTGCTCCGGATCCGGCGCCAGGTGAAGGTAGGTGAAGAGGATCTGTCCCTCGCGCAACCTCGCCCATTCCACGGGCTGCGGTTCCTTCACCTTCACGATCATGTCGCAGGTCGCGAAGACTTCGGCGGCGCTGTCGACCACCGTGGCGCCGGCTTTGCGGTAGATGTCGTCGCTGGCGCCGATTCCGTCGCCGAGCCGGGTCTCGACGACGACCTCATGACCGGCGTTCCTGTATTCGCGGACCGCGCCCGGCGTCAGGCCGACTCGGTATTCGTGGGTTTTGATCTCTTTCGGCACGCCGACGCGCATGGCCGATCCTCCAGGGCTTTTGCCAAAGCCTATGCCTACAGCGGCGTTGATTTCATTGAAAATTCGCAGAAAATCGCCGGGCCAACGCCAGAAATTCCAGAAAGTCCTCGAAATTACGCGGGAATCCAAACTCATGGAACTGGACAAGATCGATACCGTGCTGTTGTCGGAACTGGCGCGCAATGCAAGGGCGAGCCAGGTCGATCTTGCCTCCCGGGTCGGGCTTTCGAGCACGGCAATCGCGCGGCGGCAGCGGGCGCTCGAGGAGAAGGGATACATCCATGGCTACCAGGCCGTGCTGAACATGGATCGCTTCGGCCTCTCCACCACTGTGCTGGTGCGGATCAGGCTCGAGAGCCAGAGCGAGGAGGCGCTGCGCTCGTTCGAGGCGGGTGTCGCCGAGTGCCCGTCCGTCATCCGATGTTTCCTGGCATCGGGGAGCGACGACTACGTCGTGCTCGTCCTCGCCCGCGACATCGAGGATTTCGAGCGCATCCATCGGACGGAGCTTTCCCGTCTGCCGCGCATCGCGCGCATCCAGTCGAGCTTCTCGATGCGCGAGGTCGTCAACCGCGCGGTGCCGCCGGCTATTTTCGGCCGGCCGCGTCAGGGTCGAAAGCGATAGGCAGTTGCCGACCGCGGCCCTCACCGGGCCTTGAAATTGAACTCAGCGCCGGCGCGGATGCCGGTTGGCCAACGCGCAGTCACGGTCTTGAGCTTGGTGTAGAAGCGCACACCCTCCATGCCGTAGATGCCGTGATCGCCAAAGACCGAGGCCTTCCAGCCGCCGAAGCTGTGATAGGCGACCGGCACGGGGATCGGCACGTTGATACCGACCATGCCGATCTTGACGTTGTTGGCGAAAGTGCGCGCGGCGTCGCCGTCGCGGGTGAAGATCGCCGTGCCGTTGCCGTAGGCATGGTCGTTCACCAGCCCGATGGCCTCGTCGAAGGTCTTCGACCGCACCACCGAGAGGACCGGCCCGAAGATCTCGTCCTTGTAGATCGTCATGTTGGGCGTCACGTGGTCGAACAGGCAGCCGCCCATGAAGTTGCCCTTCTCGTAGCCCTGCAGCTTCAGTCCGCGACCGTCGACCACCAGCTTGGCGCCCTCCTTCACACCCTGGTCGACATAGCCCATGACCTTGTCGCGATGCTGGCGCGTCACCAGCGGGCCCATCTCCGACTGCGGATCGAGGCCTGGCCCGATCTTCAGCGACTGCACGCGCGGCGCGAGCTTGGCGACCAGCTTGTCGGCGACATCGCCGACCGCGACCGCGACCGAGATCGCCATGCAGCGTTCTCCCGCCGCGCCGTATCCTGCGCCGATCAGCGCATCGGTGGCCTGGTCGAGATCGGCGTCGGGCATCACCACCATGTGGTTCTTGGCCCCGCATAGCGCCTGCACGCGCTTATTCATCGCCGTGCCGGTATGATAGACATATTCGCCGATCGCCGTGGAGCCCACGAACGAGATCGCCGGCACATCAGGATGCTTCAGAAGGGAATCGACTGCGACCTTGTCGCCGTTCACCACCTGGAAGATGCCGGCCGGCGCACCGGCTTCGGCGTAGAGTTCGGCCAGCAGCATCGGGGCGCTGGGATCCTTCTCCGACGGCTTCAGCACGAAAGCGTTGCCGGTGGCCACGGCCATGGCGCCCATCCAGCACGGGATCATGATCGGGAAGTTGAAGGGCGTGATGCCGGCGACGACACCAAGCGGCTGGCGAATCGACCAGGTGTCCATGTCGGTCGCCACCTGCTCGGTGAAATCGCCGCGCATGTGATAGGCGATGCCGCAGGCGAATTCCACCACCTCGAGCCCGCGGCCGACCTCGCCCTTGGCGTCGTCGAAGGTCTTGCCGTGTTCGAGCGAGAGATGGCGTGCCAGATCGTCGATACGCTTCTCGATCAGGGTCTTGAGGTTGAACATCACGCGCTGGCGCCGCAGCAGGGGCAGGGCGCCCCAGGCGACCTGCGCCTTCTTTGCGACCTGCACGGCGGCATCGATCTCGCTCTCGGAGGCGAACGCCACCTTGGCAGTCACCTCGCCGGTCGCCGGGTTGGTGACGTCGCCTGTCCGGCCACTCTTGCCGGCAACCGGCTTGTTGTCGATGAAATGACCGATCGTCGCGACCATTGATTCCTCCGCTACAATGATGGCGTTCTAACATCGCCTCGGGGTGTGCCGCCACTATGGCCCGATCATCCGGGCATGAATTGAGTTCGGTCTCGGCGGTCCTGGCTCTTGCCCGAGTCAGGCCTCGGCGTTTGCGCGCTGGCAGGCCGGCCGCGCCGACAGGCGGGCGACGTAGTCATCGAAAATACGTTCGCCCTCCAAGTCCGGTGCGCCGAACATCATGGCGAAGCGCAATTCGGAGCCGATATAGACGTCTGCGGCGGTGAACCGCTCACCCAGGAGATAGGGTCCGCCGGCGAGCGCGGCCTTCAATGCGGCGATGACGTCGTCGTAGCTGCCCCAGCCCACTGCGCTCTTCCGCTCGACCTCTGGCCGCTTCATCATCTTGTCGAGGAGCGCCGGCTCGAAGCAGCCGGCGCCGAAGAACAGCCAGCGATAGTAGGTGCCGCGCGACGGATCGTCGGGGGCCGGCGCGAGGCCGGCCTTGGGAAAGGCGTCGGCGAGGTAGGCGATGATGGCTGCGGTCTCGGTCACGACGGTGCCGCGATGGACGATCGTGGGCAGCTTGCCCATCGGGTTCAGCGCCAGGAAGGCCGGTGCCTTGTGCTCGTTCCTGGTGAAATCCACCGGCACGATGCGATAGGGCGCGCCGACTTCCTCGAGCATCCAGTGCGCCATTTGCGAGCGCGAGCGCGGATTGTGATAGAAGGCGATTTCGTCCGTCATCGGCTCCTCTGCTGCGGAATGAGCGTCAGCATAGCGCGTTCGGACGACTGGGAGTCGCATTCCGGCCTGGCCTATGACAGTTTGGGTCGTGCCAACCGATGCAGACATGGTCCCGAGCCGTCCCGGCCGGCCTCGTTCGGCGGAGACCGAGCGGGCGGTGCTGGAGGGGGCGTATGCCCTGATGGCGGCGAAGGGGCTGGCGGCGACCACGATCGATGCCGTTGCGCGCCGGGCCGGCGTTTCCAAGGTGACGATCTACAAATGGTGGCCGTCGCGTGAAGCCCTGCTGATCGATGCGTTCCTGCGCCAGGCGGCATCGCTTCTTCCCCTTTCCGACGAAGGCGACGACCCGGTGGCGCTCCTGCGCGCCCATGCCGCCGCCTATGCCGAGGCCCTGAATGGCGAGTTCGGCAAGGTCCAGCTCGCCGTCATCGCCGAATGTATCGCCAGGACCGGCTCCGGCCGGCTGTTCGCGGAGCGCTATCTCGATGTGCGCCGGAGCCTTGGCGTCAGGATCATCCGCAATGGCCAGAGTTCCGGCCGGATCGATGACAGCCGCACCGCCGAGGAACTGTACGACCAGATCTACGGCACGCTGTTCTACCAATCGACTTTCGGGCTGCGGCCGCTTTCGGCCGCCCATGCGCGGCGCCTGGTGAGCGCGATCCTCGCCTGAGCTAGGCCGCGAGGTCACGCCGGCTGGCGGCGTGCAACCAGCGCCATGCCGCGCCGATCGAGCGACGGTAGCTCTGTTCGCCGTGGACGATCCGATCGGCGATAAGGCCGTTCAACTCGCGCAACGCATGGAACGGCACCGACGGATAGGCGTGATGCTCGACATGATAGGGCATGTTCCAGGCAAACCATTTGACGAATCCGCTGGCATAGGTCGTGCGCGTGTTCTCGAACGCGTCACGCGACCGTCCACAGCCGGTGTGCTCGGCATAGAGATAGGGCCGCAGGAAGAACTGGCCGAAGAGCAGCGGCACGATCCAGACCAGCAGCAGGGCCGGCGTGCGGAGCAGCACCGAGCCGGTCAGGAGCAGGATATAGGCCAGCAGGTAGCTCCGTGCCTCGCGCACGATCAGCGCTTGCTTGTCCGCCGGCACCCACGGTGCCGTCACCCGGCCGGTGATCGCATGGATCAGCATCAGCTTGATGCGGCCGTAGACCTGCAGCGCGCCGGAGAAAGCCAGCACGAGATGCATGCGCGATCGGGGCGCCGGCATGACCAACAACTCCGGATCGCGGGCCGGATCCTGGGTGTGCCGGTGATGCTCCCAATGGAACACACTGTAGTACTCGTAGGGAAAGCCGATCGCCGCGCCGCAGAGATGGCCGACGGCGAGGTTGAGCCATCGCGTGCGGAAGGCCGTCTTGTGCACCGTCTCGTGCAGGGCCATGAACAGAAAAGCCACCAGGAAGCCCTGGCAGACGATGAGTGGAAGGGCCCAGGCCAAGCCGAGACGGTGATGGACGAGCAGGATCAGCGCGCCGACCACTCCGATTGCCCCCAGGTGGCTGGCGATGCGGATGAGGGCCGGTCCGTTCCTGAGCGCCGACAGCGCGCGCAGCCTAGCGTGGGTTACCGGATTGGATCTGGTCCGGCTCGATCCGGGGGATTGGGTCATCGACGACGTCCTATCCAATTACTGTACTAATAGTACAGTATTGTGGGTCTGTCGATTCGAATCCACGTTACCGGTTCATGGCGATTTGCCAGCCAGCACCTTCTTGAGCGACGGCTTGAGCCGTGCAAGTTCGTCGAGATGCGCCGCCGACAGCTCGGCGAGGTGCTCTTCGGCCGACCGGGTGAGGCCCAAGATCACGCGGCGATGGTCCTGCGGGTCGGTGTTCCGGACCACCAGTCCGGCTGCAGCCAGCCGGTCGACCAGCTCGACCGCGCTGTGATGACGGATGCAGAGCCGTTCGGAGAGGTCTCCGATGGTCATGTGGGCGCCCCGTGGCCGCCCCTTGATCGCCAGCAAGGCCTGGTGCTGGGCGGGAGCAAGCCCCACGCCGCGGGCCGCATTCTGGCTGAATTCCAGGAAGCGCCGGATCAGATAGCGGAATTCCGCCAGGGCCTCGTATTCGGCCTGGGAGGGGCGGCGCTTCGTCAAAGCTGGCTTTTTCATAGGCGTCATGGCGTGGGTCCTTGGACTTGCCTATTTATATCGTGATCCGATAGAAAAGCGCCCCACGACCAAACCCGTTCCATTCCGCTTTCAAAGCCTCTGCCTTTCACCGTTATGACCCCTCCTGTCGATGACCACGCGGGCGGCCCGCCTGCGCCTCCCGCCCAGCATCCCGGACTCGGCGACTTCACGACCGACCCCCGCGTGCTCCTGATTTCAGGCATTGCCGTCATCGTGGCAACAGCCGGTGTCGTCGCAGGCTTCGCCCTGCTGAAGCTCATCCGGCTTGTCACCAATATCGCCTATTTCGGGCAACCGAGCTTCGCCAACCTCCGGCTCGAACACTCGCCGCTCGGCCTGTGGGCGGTGCTTGTACCGGTCGTGGGCTCGCTGATCGTCGGCTTGATGGCGCGCTACGGCAGCGAAAAGATCCGCGGCCACGGCATTCCCGAGGCGATCGAGGCGATCCTGCTTGGCCGTTCGCGGCTCGATGCGAAGGTGGCCGTCTTGAAGCCGCTCTCCTCGGCGATCGTCATCGGCACTGGCGGCCCGTTCGGCGCCGAGGGTCCGATCATCATGACCGGCGGTGCCATCGGCTCGCTGATCGCGCAAATGCTGCCGGTGAGCGACAACGAGCGCAAAACCCTGCTGGTAGCGGGTGCCGCTGCCGGCATGACCACCGTGTTTGGCACGCCGATCGCCGCCATCATGCTGGCTGTCGAATTGCTTCTGTTCGAATGGTCGCCGCGCAGCTTCATCCCCGTTGCGATGGCCGCCGTGGTCGCCGCAGTGGAACGCGGCTTCATCGGATTGACGAGCCCGCTCTTCCCGTTCACGGGCAGCGTCGAGGTCACGCTGCTGGGCGCTCTCTGCTGGGCGGCATTCGGCCTGCTGGGCGGGCTGCTGTCGGGCCTGCTGACGCGGCTGGTCTATGCCTGCGAAGACGGCTTTCTGAAGCTGCCGATCCACTGGATGTGGTGGCCGACGCTGGGCGGACTGGTGGTCGGTCTCGGTGGTCTCGCCGATCCCAATGCTCTGGGCGTTGGCTATGACAGCATCGCCGGCATGCTGCGAGGCGATATCCCCTCCAAGGCGGCACTGCTGCTGCTCGTGGTCAAGGCGATCATCTGGTCGGTGGCGCTGGGCTCGGGAACGTCGGGTGGCGTGCTTGCACCGCTGCTGATCATGGGCGGGGCCATGGGTACGGTCATCGGCGGCTTCCTGCCGGGCGGCGATACCGGCTTCTGGGCGCTCCTCGCGATGACCGCCACCATGGGCGGTACGATGCGCTCGCCGCTGACGGCGACCTTCTTCGCCGTCGAACTCACCGGCAATACGCACGTGCTGCTGCCGCTCATCACCGCCTGCGCCGTGGCGCATGCGGTGACGGTGCTGCTGATGCGCCGCTCAATCCTGACCGAGAAGATCGCCCGGCGTGGCCATCACCTGACTCGTGAATATCGTGTCGATCCGTTTGCGCTGACGCGCGTGAAAGAGGTGATGACCCGGAACGTCGAGACGGTGCCGTCGACCATGACGCTGCACGAGACGACTCGTTTCCTGACCGACCCCGCGACCCGTCACCCGAGCTTTCCCGTGCTCGATCCGGCGGGCCGGGT
Organism: Pseudomonadota bacterium; assembly: GCA_018242505.1. Lineage (GTDB taxonomy): Bacteria > Pseudomonadota > Alphaproteobacteria > Reyranellales > Reyranellaceae > Reyranella. The sequence goes on along the minus strand of JAFEBU010000043.1, from coordinate 84,216 downwards.
GCTGGGCGTGATCGATCCACCCTCGATTCTGCGCTGGCGACGCGCCGGCAAGCATCGCCAGACGACGCTGCAGGACCTGCTGGTCGGCACCAAGATCACCGTCGCCCACCCTGACGAGTATCTCGAAGCGCTCGCAGACCGCCTCTCCACCGTGAACGTATCGCACTTGCCGGTCATCTCCCGTGAGACCGGCCAGCTGGTCGGCTATATCGGCTGGAAAGATATGATGCGCGTGCGCAGCAAGCTGCAGGCCGAGGAACGCCAGCGCACAACGTTCTTCAAGCTGCGGCCGTTGTCATAGGATCCATCTAGGCCGCGAATGCACGCAGCACTTCGCCAGGTCGGCTCTTGGGATCGGCGCAAAAGCCTTTGTCGTCGGCGACGCGCGTGCCGTTCACCCAGACGCCATGCAGGCCGATTCCGCTCGTGGTGAGGCGTGCCGCGCCAGACGGTAGATCGTGGGCGCGTCGCTTCGGTCCGCGCGCCACCGTTTTCGGGTCGAACAGCATGAGATCGGCGGCGTAGCCCTCGCGCAGGAGGCCGCGGTTTTGAATGCCGAACAGCTTCGCCGGCTGACCGGTCAGGCGATGCACGGCCTGCGGCAAGTCGAGTACCCCCAGGTCGCGGCTCCAATGGCCGAGCAGATGCAGGCCGAAGCCGGCATCGCAGAAGAAGGTGAGGTGTGCACCCGCGTCGCTCAGCGAGATATGCGTGTCGGGATCAGCCAGGATCCTGCCGACGGCCTGGTCGTCATTGTGCAGAAGTTGGGCCACGAACATCGTGCCGAGATTTTCGTCGAGCGCGAAATCGAGGATGCAGTCGAATGGATCCTTGTTTGCCCTTTGGGCGAGCTCGGCGATCGTGGAGCCTTCTGCCGTGCGATTCTCGGCCCGCGCCGCCTCGACGACGAAGAGTTTGTCCCATTCGCTGTTGAAAACCAGCCGGCCGCGCCGTTCCAGAAGCTCGTTCTTGACCGCTGCGCGCCAGGCAGGGTCGCGATAGACCGTCTTCAGCGCGTCGACGCCGTGCGCCGCCATCGCCGGCTTCCACGACTCCATGCTTTCGAATAGATACGGGCTCTTGAACGTGAAGTCCATGCTGAGCGGGCAGCACGAGGTCTGTGCGACCAGCGGATGGCCGCGACGGCGCGCCTCGTTCACCTGGCCCAGCCAGGCGAATGCAGCGGTTGGATTGGTGTTGGAGTGGAAGAGGGCGGCGATCACCACCGGCCGCCTGGCCTCGACGGCAATCTCCTCGAGATAGGGAATCGATGTCTTGCTGCCCTTGGTCAGCATGTAGACGCCGGTCCCCCCTTCGGCCATCGCGCGCACCAGCGCGCGCAACTCCTTGTCGTCCGCGAGTCGCGAGGGCATGGGCGTGCCGCCTTCGCCGTTGTGCGCCTCGGCCGTGCTCGAGGCGAAGCCCACGGCGCCCGCCGCCATCGCCTCGCGCACCAGCGCCGCCATGCGGGTGATTTCCGCGTCGGTCGCCGTGCGCTCGGTGGCTTCCTCGCCCATCACGAAGGTGCGGATCGCGGAGTGGCCTGCGAAGCAGGCGACGTTCGGGCCGACGCCCTGACGCTGCAGCATATCGAGATACTGCGGAAAGCTCTCGAAGCCCCAGCGAATGCCGGCGCGCAACGCATCGAGCGACATGCCTTCGACATGCGTCAAATGCCGCATGGTGAGGTCTCGGTCCGCAGGCCTGCAGGGCGCGATGGTGAAGCCGCAATTGCCCAGCACCGCCGTGGTGACGCCGAGCATGGGCGAGGGATCGACGAAGGGGTCCCAGGTGATCTGCGCGTCGTAGTGCGTGTGGCCGTCGATGATGCCGGGTGCGAGCGCGAGGCCGTCGGCCTTTACCGTCTGCCTGGCTGCACCGAGCTTCGGGCCGATGGCAGCGATCCGGCCGTTCGTCACGCCGAGATCGCCATGCGCTGGCGTAGCGCCCGAGCCGTCGAAGATCTCCGCATCCTGGATGACGAGATCGAACATGGCTGTTCCTCCGTTTGGACCCTTATATCACGCCGTCACGCAGCGATTCTCGTCGATCGTTCTTCTTCTGCAGTGCGGCCGCATGGCAGGGGTGCGGATAGAGACATTTTTCGACATGCTGTCGAAGTTGAGACGGAGGAAACGATGCGGGTGGGATTCATCGGGCTTGGCCTCATGGGTTCGGGCATGACGGCCAATCTGCAGAAGGCCGGCCATGCGCTGGTGGTTCACGATGCGCGGCGGGAGGCGGCAGCCAAGCTTTTGGCCGCCGGCGCGGAGTGGGCAGCGACCCCCCGCGACGTGGCGGCGTCGAGCGAGGTCATCTTCACCTCCTTGCCCGGGCCACCCGAATTCGAGGCCGTCGCCTGCGGCAAGAACGGCCTGATCGACGGCGTGGCGCGCGGCCAGGCGCTGTTCGATCTTTCGACCAACTCACCAACGGTCATCCGCCGTCTGCACAAGCTGTTCGGCGACAAGGGCGCGCATCTGCTCGACAGTCCGGTGAGCGGAGGACCCGCGGGAGCGGCGTCGGGCAAGATGGCCCTGTGGGTCAGCGGCGATGAGGAAGCCTACAAGCGCTATCGGCCGGTGCTCGACGCCATGGGCGACCAGATCTTCTACATGGGCGTCGTGGGCGCGGCGAGCGTCGCCAAGCTGGTGCACAATCTCTCCGGCTACGTCATCAACACCGCACTGGCCGAAGCCTTCACGATGGGAGTGAAGGCCGGCGTCGATCCGCTGCTCCTTTGGAAAGCAGTCCGGCAAGGCGCCAATGGTCGGCGCCGGACGTTCGACACGCTCGCCGAGCACTTCCTGCCGGACAACTACGATCCGGCGCGGTTCGCACTTCGGCTCGCCCACAAGGACGTGTCGCTTGCCACGCAACTCGGCCGTGAGGTTGGCGTGCCAATGCGGCTCTCCAACCTCACGCTGGAGGAGATGACCGAGGCGCTGGGCCGCGGCTGGCAGACTCGCGACTCGCGCTCTTCCATGCTGCTGCAACAGGAGCGCGCGGGCGTGAAGATCGCAGTCGATCCTGACGATATCCGCGCGGTCCTGCGCGCCGACAGCAACAGCTGACGGTGCGTTGCTGTGCCGGTGCGAGCTTGGGCTCTCTCCCTGTTGCCGATGTGACATCGGGGATGTGCAGGAAGAGGGTGCAGACGATCGGCAAGACCAGCGTCCGCAGGGCAGGCCCGTAGAGCCTGCGCGAGGAGGCTGCCGGTCGCGTCCCTCATGAGGCCGATCCATCACGGCCCGAGGAAGCCGCCGAGATTGCCGGGCGAATTGATCCAGGCGATGCACCGATCGCCACTGCGATCGGCAGGCCAACGAGAAAGTCTGAAACGAAATGCCAGCGAGCCGCGACGCCAGGGAGACGACGACCCCTCCCGAGCGTCAATCTCTCAGCTGCCTTGAGGAACCGCAGCAACAGGCGATTCACCTCTTCCGGCTTTTCCTGCTGCACCCAATGGCCGGCGCCTTCGACGAAATGGACCTCCTTCATGTTGGTGCAGGCACTTTCCTGCATCCGATCGAGGGCGCCTGGAGTCTGGTAATTGCCCCAGTCGCTCTTGCCGGAAATGAAGGCCGAGGGCACGTCGATGGTGCGGCCGGCGAAAGCCTGATACTCGCGCGCGACCAGGCCCGCCGTGCGCACGCGGTACCAGTTCATGCCGCCCTGGAAGCCGGTGCGCTTGAATTCGTCGCTATAGACCCGGAGTTCGTGGTCGGGCAGCCAGGTGTTGGCGGCGATCTCGGCCGGCGAGGGCATTTCCTTCGCCACCGTCTCGGCCATGCCTTCGGCAAGATCCATGATGTAATAGGTCGGCATCTTGGCCAGTTCTTCGGCAGTCCAGCCCTTGAGCCTGAACGGCTTGTTCCCTTTCCAGTCGGCGCTCTTGTAGTGGTAGTAGGCGCGCAGGAAATCGTGCACGCCCTGCTTGGCGTGCCACTGGTTCTCGTTGGCCTCGCGCGTCGACTGGTACCACTGGTAATGCTTGCGCGGCCGCGGCAGGGCGGCGAGCGCGGCATGGATATCGGGCGGTTTGGGGGCGGCAGGCTTGCCCACGGTGTCGAAGGGTACTGGGGGGATACCGCCATACGGCGCGCTCATCAGCACCATGCGTTTGAAGATGTCGGGTCGCACCAGCGCGAGGAACGAGGCAACGGCGGCACCGAAATCGTGGCCGATGACCGCCTCTGCCGTGCGATGGCCGAGGGCATAGAGCACACCGACCATGTCGCGAATCAGTGTGAGGAAGCGAAAGCTCGAAATGTCCGCATCGTAATCGGCATTCCAGCCTGTGGTGCGGCCATAGCCGCGCTGGTCGGGAGCGATCGCGTGATAGCCCGCGGCCGCCAGCGCGGGCAGCACCTTGCGCCAGCTGTAGGCCAGCTCGGGAAAGCCGTGCAACAGGAGGATCGCGGGGCGGCCGCGCGTTTCGTGACCGGCCTCGAGGATGTGGATGTCGAGTCCGTTGATGTCGGGCAGCACTCGGCTGCGGATGCCGTCAGGTAGAACAGAGTTGGGCAGAGGTTCCATGCCCGACTCCTTCCACCAAAAGGCGGAGCCAGCAAGCCGGTCGGGCGATTGACGAGCGATATTCAACTTTTCAGCCGAAAATCGCCCCGGTCAATTCTATGTTCAACGTCAATTCTATATTCAACTAAGTGGTTGAACATACAAACACTTCACTCGATCGATCTCGCGCCGCAGGTCGACAAGGTGCTACTGCCGCCGACGCGCCGCCGGATCGCCAAGCGCGCTGACATGCTTGGCAAGGCAGGCGGCTGGCATTGCCACTTCGCGATCTTCATCGGCAGGGCCTGGGCCGCGTGCCGTCTGTCTTCTGGGACGTGTTTGGGAAATACGAGGGGCAATGCGAAAAGCGCATTCCCGGATGATTGCAGGCTCTGAGTGCTATTGCGCCTGGGCGACGTTTTCGCCGCTCCTGTCATCGCCCAGGATCTCGAGGTGGCTGCGCGCCTCCATCTCGCGGTTGACGCAGGCGCGATAGCCCGAACTTCCCGTGTCATAGCCTTGGTCGCGGCAAGACCCCTGTGCATTGCCGGCGGTATTCGCAAGCTGCCGTGCAAGGGCTGGCTCGTCCCATTCGTAGGCGCGAGTCACATGGGAAAGGCAGAGTTCCCAGATCGACGAGTTCGGCGTGACGCCGTAGTCGCGGCAGGTCTTCTCGGCTCGGTCCTGCGCCGATGAAGAATAGGGTTGTGCGGCATAGACCGCAGCGGCAGCGAGGAGGCTGCCTGCCGCAATTGCCGCCACGGAGCGGAAGCGGATCATGGCGCCCTCTTGCTTGAAAATTGCAGGCATCCCATCAACGCCGGCCGTCGCGGTTCGGTTGCCCGAATATCTCCTTGCAACTACGGGGCTTTCCCCTGTCGGCAAGCCGTGGTTTTCTCCCCTGGTGACGACCGGTTGGCCGAATTTGTCTTGAAGGGCCTCGGACTCCGATGGCGGTGGCTGCGTGGCCGGGTCGTCCGGAGCAGGGTGCAGATTGCGCTCGGCTTGAGGGTGACCATCGCCGCTATCCTGGCCCTCGTGGCTGCCCAGGCGGCCAATTTGCCCTTGCCGTTATGGGCCGTGCTGACAGCGATGATTGTGACCCAGATGAGCGTCGGTCGGTCTCTGAAAGCAACCGGCGATTATCTGGTGGGCACGATCGGCGGCGCGCTCTACGGCGGTCTCGTCGGTATCCTTATTCCCCACACGACGGAGACGGCGCTCCTGCTGGTGTTGATGGTGGCGGTGGCGCCGCTGGCCCTGTTTGCCGCCGTGCGGCCGAACATGAACGTGATGCCGATTACCGCGATCATCGTTCTGCTGGTGCCGACCTTCACCCAGGTCGGCCCTTTCGGATCGGCCATCAATCGGGTGCTGGAGGTGGCGTTGGGCGCCGTCGTGGGGCTGCTGGTCTCGTTCATCGTATTGCCGTCCAGCGCCCATCGGCAGGTGCGGGAGGCGGCGGCCCGCGCGCTGGAGCGCATGGCCCGCGCCCTGACCGAACTTGTGGTCGGACTTGGACGCGGCCTCAGCGATGATGACCTTCATCGCCTGCAGGACGGGATCGGCCAGGCGCTGGTCGAGATCAACACTGTGGGCGCGGAGGCCGAGCGAGAGCGGACGGCGCGCCTCTCCTCTCAGCCGGACACCGGACCTCTGCGCCGCACGCTCCTGCGCCTGCGACACGACCTGGTGATCGTCGGCCGCGTCGCCGGCAGGCGGCTGCCGGAGCCCCTGCAAACGCGACTGACGGCGCGTGTATCGGATGTCGCCGTCGCTGCCGCAGCGTTATTCCGGTCAAGCGGTTCGGCGTTGTTGTTGAGGGCAGGCCCTCCGTCGATCGGGCCTTTCGAGGCTGCGCTGAAGGCGTACGAGGCAGAAGTGGCAGCCGTTCGGCAGGAAGGGCTGACACGCGTCCTGCCGGGCGATGCGGCGGAGCGGTTCTTCGCCGTGGGCTTCGCGCTGGAACAGATCCACCGGAATCTGATCGATCTGCAGCGCGTGGTGTCGGAATGGGGGACGGAGCCGCCCGACGTGCAGGAAGGTCAGTAGCTCTTCGGCAGGCCCAGTACGCGCTCGGCGACGTAGCAGAGGATGAGCTGCTCGCTGACGGGCGCGATGCGCGCGATCATGATCTCGCGCAGGAAGCGCTCGACATGGAACTCCTTGGCGTAGCCGTAGCCGCCGTGGGTGAGGATCGCCCTCTCGCAGGCATCGTAGGCCGCACGGGCGCCGAGATACTTGGCCGAGTTGGCCTCCGCGCCGCATTCCTTGCCATGGTCGTAGAGCCAGGCGGCCTTGAAGGCCATCAGGTTTGCCGCCTCCAGCGCCATCCAGCTCTCGGCCAGGGGATGCTGGATCGCCTGGTTCTTGCCGATCGGCCGGCCGAACACGACGCGCTCCTTGGCGTATTGCGTCGCGCGCGCCAGCGCCGCCTTGCCGATGCCGATCGCCTCCGCCGCGATCAGCACGCGCTCGGGATTGAGGCCATGCAGCAGATACCGGAAGCCCTTGCCTTCCTCGCCGATGCGATCCTCCAACGGCACCTTGAGCCCGTCGATGAACACCTGGTTGGTGTCGATCGCCTTGCGACCCATCTTGTCGATCTCGGTGACCTCGATCTTCGAACGGTCGAAGTCGGTGTAGAACAGGGAGAGCCCATCGGTCGGCCGCTTGCATTTCTCCTTGGGCGTGGTGCGCGCGATCAGCAGCATCTTGTCGGCGACCGAGGCCGTGGTGGTGAAGGTCTTCTTGCCGTGCACGATGTAGCCGTTGCCGTCGCGCTCGGCCTTGGTATCGAGCGCGGTCGTGTTGAGGCCGGCATCGGGTTCGGTGACGGCGAAGCAGCCCTTGACCTTGCCCGCGATGATGTCGGGCAGGATGCGCTTCTTCTGCTCCTCGGTGCCGAACACGACGATCGGATTGGGCCCGAAGATGTTGAGATGGATCGCCGAAGCACCCTGAAGTGCGGCGCCCGATTCGGCGACGGTCTGCATCAGGAGCGCCGCCTCGGTGATGCCCAGCCCCGCGCCGCCATATTCCTCGGGCATGGCGATGCCAAGCCAGCCGGCATCGGCCATCGCCTTATAGAAGTCGTTGGGGAAGCCGCCTTCCTTGTCCTTTTTCAGCCAATACTTGTCGTCGAACTGCGCGCAGAGCTTGGCGACGCTGTCCTTGATCGCGAGCTGGTCCTCGGTGAAGGCGAAATCCATATTCTACGTCCTTGTCGGGTTATCTGTTGGCGGCGAGCCAGCTCATCATGATCCGGTTGAATTGCTCGGGCCGCTCCACATTGGGCAGGTGGCGGGCATTGGCAATGCCTTCGTAGCGGCCGCCTGGGATCTTGGAAGCGATCAGCTTGTTGCGGTCGGGCGGCGTGCCGGGGTCCTCGTCGCCGCAGATCACCAGGGTCGGCGCCTTGATCGTGGGCAGGCGGCTCTCGTAGTCGAAGGTCTGGATGGCCGCCGCACAGCCCAGGAAACCTGCTGGTGTGGTGTTGCTGATCGTGTCGCGGATCTCGCGCCAGCGGATCGGATTCACGCCTTTGAATTCCGCCGTGAACCAACGCTCCATGGTTCCGTCGGCGAGAACGGAAACCGTCCCCGATTTGCGCACCGCAGCCTTGCGTTCGTCCCAGGCGCCGGCCGCACCCGGCGGCGTACCGGGTTGTGTATCGCACAGCGTCAGCGACAGCAGCCGGTCGGGATGGGCGAGCGCGAAGCCCTGGCCGATCATGCCGCCGATACTGAGGCCGATGAAATGCACCTTTGGGATACCGAGCACGTCGAGCGCGCCCTTTACGTCGGCGGCCAGCGCATCCATCGTGTAGTCACCCTCGACCGGGGTGCTACCGCCGTGGCCGCGCATGTCGAGCCGCAGCACGCGGTAGCCCGCCCCCAGAAGTGGCACCATCTGTTCGACCCACATGCCCGAATCGGAATTGAGCGAATGGGTGAAACAGACAACCGGTGCGTTCTGCGGGCCGGCGAGGTCGAAATAGACGCGACGATCATCGAGGGACAACAGCATCGACTTTTCTCCAAACCTGTTACGATAGCGTAGTCACATGGCGCTGATGCCGCCGTCGATGACGACTTCTGAGCCGGTCATGAAGCTCGATTCGTCCGACGCCAGGAACACCAGCGCCCAGCCGACTTCCTCCGGCCGGCCGAGACGGCCGATTGGCACCTGGCGGCCGAGCTTCTGCTGCATCATCTCGTTGCCGAAGCGGTCGCGATAGCGATCGAGGATCGGCGTGTCGATGAAGGTGGGGTGCACCGAATTGCAGCGGATGTTGTAGCCGGACTTGGCGCAATGCAGCGCGACCGACTTGCTCAAGAGCCGCACGCCTGCCTTGGCGGAGTTGTAGGCAGCCATATTGGCGCCGGCGATGATGCCCGAGATTGACGAGATGTTGATCACAGAGCCGCCCAGCCGGTGGGTGTGTTTCTTGATCTCGGCGACGCCGTGCTTGCAGCCCAGGAACACGCCGTCGAGATCGATCGCATGGACCTTGCGCCACTCCTCGAGGCTGATCTCCTCCACTGTCTTGCCGAGCCCGATGCCGGCGGAATTCACCAGCACGTGCAAGGCGCCGAATTTGTCGACCGCTTCGCGGATCGCAGCCTTCCAATTGTCCTCGCTGGTAACGTCGAGCTTCACGAAGTGGCCAGCCGAGCCCAGCTTGGCGGCAACGGCCTTGCCGCGATCCACGGCAATGTCGGCAACGACCACGCTGGCGCCTTCCTGTGCCATCAGGATCGCTGCGTTGGCGCCCAGCCCGGAGGCGCCGCCGGTAATCAGCGCGACCTTGCCCTTCAGTCTATCGGTCATTTCATTCCTCCTGCCCTGCGGTCTTGCCAAAGGATGCGGCGGCCATCAAGGCAGGAACGGCCTACCAGAGCAGCCAGGCCAGGCTCGTTCCGCCGAGCGCTAGGACGGTGAGTGACGTGAGCACGATCCCGACCCGGGCCGGCCGATAGGTTTCGTCATCGATCGTACGGGCGACATGGACGTAGTGCCAGGTCCCGCCCAGCATGACGACAAGGCCGAGGACGACCAGGCCGATGCCCAATTGCTCGGCGTGCGCGTTTGCCGTACGGCTGCCTGGGACGATCTTGCTGAATTCGACCAGGAAGAGGCTGAAGCGGTTGATGCCGACGCCGAGCGTTATCACGGCGATGGCGGTGCGGATCCAGGCCAATATCGTGCGTTCGTTGGCCAGGTGCTCGGACACGTGATGGAGCTGTCTCTGCTGCTGTTTGAGGTCCAGGATCTCGCTACTGGCCATGACACCCTCCGATGCTGCTTGGCGGACAACAAGGGCCCAATCCATGCGGCGTTGCAACGTCGAATGTCTCAGTGGACTTGCCCTCCGTCGCCGGCCCGTCGAGACTTGCGTCTGTTCCGGGAGGGCCCTTGATGGCCGAGAAGATCAGGCCGTTCCTCATGTTCCACGGCGAGGCGGAAGAAGCGATGAATTTCTATCTCTCGCTCTTCCTCGACTCGAAGATGGTCGAGATCCGGCGATACGGGCCGGAAGGGCCGGGCAGGGAAGGCACCGTGATGCGCGCCACGCTGTCCCTGGACGGCAGCGAGATCATGTGCATCGACAGCTCTGTCCGGCATCCCTTCACTTTCACGCCGGCGACCTCGCTCTTCGTTACCTGCGAGACCGATGAGGAGATAACCCGCCTGGCGGCTATGCTCGGCAAGGGCGGCAAGATCTTCATGCCGCTCGATGCCTATCCCTTTGCCACGAAATTCACCTGGCTTGCCGACCGCTTCGGCGTTTCCTGGCAGCTCACCCTCGCCTAGTCGAGAGTGACGCGATAGCGGCTGATGGCGAGCGCCGAGACGATCAGGAGCATCGCGGCGAGTGCCACCAGCTCGGTCGAGATGTCGCCGAGGCCCGCTCCCTTCAGCATGACGCCGCGCACGATACGCATGAAGTGAGTGGCCGGCAGTCCTTCGCCCAGCCACTGCGCCCAGACCGGCATGCCGCGGAACGGAAACATGAAGCCCGACAGCAGGATTGACGGCAGCATCATGAAGAACGAGGCCTGCATCGCCTGGAGCTGGTTCTGGGTCAGCGTCGATATGGTGAAGCCGATCGCGAGGTTGACGGTGATGAACAGCGCCGTTCCGGCACCCAGCAGGCCGAGGCTGCCTTCGACGGCGACGTCGAACAGGAAGCGTGAGACGACGAGGATCACCAGCACCTGGACGGCGCCGATGGCGATGTAGGGCACGATCTTGCCGACCATCACCTCGATCGGCCGCACCGGCATCGCGAGCAGATTCTCCATGGTGCCGCGCTCGCGCTCGCGCGTGACGGCAAGTGCCGTCATCATCACCATGGTCATGGTGAGGATCACCGCGAGCAGGCCCGGCACGATGTTGAGACGCGCTTTGCCCTCGGGGTTGTAACGGCGCTGGATCACGAGATCGAAGGCGTCCGGCCGGCTGGCGAGGGGGGCGAGCGGGCCGACCAGGTCGCGGCTCAGCGCCTGCTCGATGGCGGATTTCGCGGCGGCCAGCGGATTGGCCGCGGCGAGGGGGTCGGTCGCGTCGGCATCGATCAGGATCTGGGCACGCTCGCCGCGCACCAGCCGGCGCGTGAAGTCGGATGGGATGGTGACGACGAACTGCACCTCGCCGGTCTGCAGCAGCTCGCTGGCCTCGGCCTCGGAGGCGGGATGGCGGGTGACGTGCATGTAGCCTGTGGTCTGCAGGGCCGACAGGATGGTGCGGGTGATCGTCGTATTGTCGGCCGAGACGACCGCGGTCGGCAGGTTGTGCGGATCGGTATCGATCGCGTAGCCGAACAGCAGGAGCTGCATGATCGGCACACCGAACATCATGGCAAAGGTCAGCCGATCCCGCCGCAGCTGCTGCAGCTCCTTGAGGATGATCGCGACCAGCCGCGCCCACATGGTCAGCTCTCCAGGGCGTTGTCGCGCGCCTGGCCCATCAGATGGATGAACACATCCTCGAGCGTGGGCTCGGCCTCCTGCCAGGTCAGGGCCGTGTCCTGGCGGAAGGGCCCGATCGCACGGGTGAGCGCTTCACGATCGGGACTGCAGACATGCAGCGTCGTGCCGAAGGCCGCAGCGGCGGTGACGCCTGGCGCATCGCGCAGTCTTGGCGCGAGGCGGTCGGCGCCGGGGCCCTGGGCGATGAACGCCGTCAGGCCCGATTGCCGGATGATATCCGCCGCCGTTCCGCGCGCCATCAGTGCGCCATAGGCGATATAGGCGATCTCGTGACAGCGTTCGGCCTCGTCCATGTAATGGGTCGAGACGAGCACGGTGATGCCCTCCGAGGCATAGGCATGGATCTCGTCCCAGAAGGCGCGGCGCGCCTTGGGATCGACGCCCGCTGTCGGCTCGTCGAGCAGCAGGAGTTTGGGCTCGTGCAGCACGCAGGCGGCGAGCGCCAGCCGCTGCTTCCAGCCGCCCGACAGGGAGCCGGCGAGCTGGTGCTGACGGGTGGCGAGTCCCAGCCGTTCGAGCGATTGGTCGACCCGTCCCTTCATCCGGTCGAGCCCGTAGACGCGCGCGACGAACTCGAGGTTCTCGCGGATGGTGAGATCCTCGTAGAGGCCGAAGCGCTGGGTCATGTAGCCCGCCTGCCGCTTGATGGCGTCGCGCTCGCGCACGAGGTCGTGGCCGAGGCATGTGCCACCACCGCCATCCGGCGTCAGCAGCCCGCAGATCATGCGCAATGTCGTGGTCTTGCCCGAGCCGTTGGGGCCGAGGAAGCCGCAGATGCGGCCGGCGCCGATCCCGAGGCTCACATGATCGACCACCGTGCGCGTGCCGTAGCGCTTCACGAGATCATGGACGTCGATGGCGAGCGCCATGGCAGTTACCGCGGCACCGAGGCGACGGTGACAGGGAGGCCGGGCGAGAGCGGCGTCTGGCCGGGATCGGGCCGCGCCTCGATCAGGAACACGAGCTTGGCGCGTGCGCTTTGAGAATAGATGACCGGTGGCGTGTATTCCGCGCGCGGCGAGACATAGATGATGCGCGCCTTGAGATCCGGCGGGCAGCTGTCGCATGTGAAGCTGACCGGCTGGCCCATCCGTAGGCGCGCCACGTCCTCCTGTGGGACGTAGAAGCGCAGCTTGACGCGGAAGGCGGGCAGCAGCGAGACGACGGGCGTTCCGGCCGGCACCCATTCGCCGACATTGAAGAAGGTGTTCTCGACCAGCGCGTCCTCCGGAGCGACGGGCATCTGGTCGGCGAGTTTCTTGCGCGCCTGCTCGAGGTTGGCGCGATCCTGGTCCACCGTCGCCTTGGCCGCCGCGATCTCGTCGGGTCGTGCGGCGAGATCGTTCACCTTTTCCTGTGCGGCGAGCGAGGCAACGCGCGCATGAAGCTGCCGCACCATCGATTCGGCCTGGTCGTAGGCTTGGCGCGCATTGATGCCGCGCGCCAGAAGATCGCTCTGCCGCTTGTACTCGATCTCCGCCTCCGCGAGCGCAGCCTCGCTTTCGTGGCGCTGGGCACGCGTCACATCCTGCTCTTCCTGCCGTTTGCCGGTCAGCAGGTTCCGGTATCGCGCTTTCGATTCGGCCAGCGTTGCCTCGGTGCGCGCCACTTCGGCCTCGGCGATGGCGGGATCGATGACAAACAGCCTGTCGCCCTTCTTTACGTGACCGCCGCGCTCCACCGGCCGCTCGACGAGCCGACCGGCGACGGGCGGCGCGATCAGGCTGGTCTCGCCTTCGACATAACCGAGATAGCGCGCGCTTTCGTCACCGAAGCCCAGCACAGCCGAAAGCGGCGTACTCTGCCAGAGCAGCACCGCCAGAAGGGCAATCGCCGCGCCGCCGATGACGATGAGACGCCCTCGTTTCATGGCGCCCTCAGCGCATGCAGCATGAGATCGGCGTGATGGCGGGCGAGGGCCCGCGTGTCGAGCCGTTCGCCGCCGATCGGCTCGAAGACCGTCTTCCACACGCCGGCCAGCAGCATTGGACCGATCAGCGAGCGCACGGTGAGACCGGGATCGACTGCGCGGAATTCGCCTTGGGCGATGCCGCGGGCAATCAGCGCTTCGAGCAGGGGCAGACCGCGACCGATCACCTCCTTGAGGTAGAAACGGCCGATCTCCGGAAAGGCGCGCGACTCGCCGATCACCAGCTTGGCGATCGATGGCAATGGCGTGTCCTCGATACGGCTCGCCATGAATTCGAGCAGCCGCGGCAGGATTTCCGTCACCGGGCCGCGGTGGGCCTGCGCCAACGCTTCGACCGTGCCGAAATTGCTGATCACGGCCTGGCGGATGACGCCCTGGAAGAGCGCCATCTTGTCCTCGAAGTAGAGATAGATGGCGGCCTTGCTGAGGCCCGCGCGCTCGGCGACGTCGTCGAGCCGGGTGGCGGCAAAACCCTTTTCCACGAACAGGGCGAGCGCGGCCTCGAGGATCTCCTTGGGCCGTTCGGCGGGGGCGCGGCGTTGTTTGGCGGCTTTGGACATATAACTAACTTACCGGTCAGTTATAAACGCTTCAAGCCGCGTCGCCGTTGCAGCCAAACCACAAAGGCCGCCCGGAGGCGGCCTTTGCATTGATTTTATTGGGAAAGACTCAGTTGTACTTGGCGATCTCCAGCCGGCCGACCTGGTCGCGATGGACCTCGTCGGGGCCGTCGGCCAGCCGCAGGGTGCGCTGATGGGCATACATGCTGGCGAGCTTGAAGACCTGGCTGACGCCGCCTGCGCCGTGGAGCTGAAGGCAGCGGTCCACCACCTTGGAGGTGATGTTGGGCACCGCCACCTTGATCATCGCGATCTGCTGGCGGGCTTCCTTGTTGCCGAACTTGTCCATCGACCAGGCGGCCTTCAGTACCAAGAGCCGCGCCATGTCGATCTCCATGCGCATGTCGGCGACATGGGCCTTGGTGACGCCCATCTCCGAGATGCGCTGGCCGAAGGCGACGCGGCTCTTGGCGCGCTTGATCGCCATCTCGAGCGCCCGCTCGGCGACGCCGATCGCGCGCATGCAGTGATGGATGCGGCCGGGACCGAGACGGCCCTGCGCGATCTCGAAGCCGCGACCTTCGCCCAGCAGGATGTTGGTCTTCGGCACACGCACATTGTCGTAGATCACCTCGGCATGGCCGTGTGGTGCATCATCGTAGCCGAATACGTGCAGCATCTTCACGATCTTGATGCCTTGCGTGTCGCGCGGCACAACGACCATCGACTGCTGGCGGTAGGCCGGCGCGTTGGGATCGCTCTTGCCCATCAGAATGATCACCTTGCAGCGCGGATCGCCCATGCCCGACGACCACCACTTGCGGCCGTTGATGACGTAGTTGTCGCCGTCGCTCTCGATGCGGCATTCGACATTGCGTGCGTCCGACGATGCCACTGCAGGCTCGGTCATCGCGAAGCAGGAGCGGATCTCGCCATTCAGCAACGGCTTCAGCCACTTGTCCTTGAGCTCCTTGCTGCCATAACGGGCGAACACTTCCATGTTGCCGGTATCGGGTGCGGAGCAGTTGGTAGCTTCCGAGGCGAGCGACGAACGGCCCAGCACCTCGCAGATCGGCGCATATTCGAGATTCGAAAGACCCATCGTGCCGTGGGTGTCGCCGGTCTCGCGGTCGGCCGGCAGGAACATGTTCCACAGGCCGCGCTTCTTCGCCTCCGCCTTGCACTCCTCCATGACCTTCGGCAGCTGCCAGCGATCCTTGGCCTTCTCCATCTGCTCCTCGTAGACGGGCTCGGCCGGGTAGATGACCTCGTCCATGAACTTGTTGAGCTTCTCCAGAAGCGCCTTGGTCCGGTCGGAGTATTCGAAATCCATCCTTGTCTCCCTTTGTGCTGGGCCGACTCTGGCCGAATTCCCGCACGATGTGAACGCCCATTCATGCCGCGGCCAAAGGTTTCGGCTTGCGGTCTGTATTGCGCCCGGATGACACCGGGTGCGAGCCGCGAAACTATTTCAAGCCGAAGTACGCGCGGCGCAGCGCCTCGTTATCGGTCATTTCGGCCACCGTGCCGGAGAATCGGATGCGGCCGCCTTCCAGGACGAACACGCGAGTCGCGATCTCGAGAAAGCCGATATTCTGCTCGGCGACCAGCAGCGCCAGGCCGCGGTCGCGCAGGCCGGCCAGGACGCGGATGACTTCCTTCACGAACAGCGGCGAGAGGCCGGCCGAGGGCTCGTCCAGCACCAGAAGCTTCGGCTCGGCGGCGAGCGCCTTGGCGATGCCCAGCATCTTGCGCTGGCCGCCCGACAGGCTCGATGCCGCGTCGCGACGCTTCTCGCGCAGGACCGGGAACAGGCCGTAGAGCTCGTCGAGCCGCGCATTCGGATTGGCGTGGCCCAGCGCCTGTGCGCCGATGCGGATATTCTCCTCGATCGAAAGATCGGGGAATACGGCGAGCTCCGACATGTAGGTCATGCCGCGCCGCATGCGGTCGCTGGAGCGGGTGCGGGTGACCTCCTCGCCGCCCAGCACGATATGGCCTTGCCGCGCCTCGATCAGCCCGACCAGCGTCTTGAGGAAGGTGGTCTTGCCGGCGCCGTTGGCGCCGAGCAGGAGGACCGTCTCGCCCGGACGCACGTCGAGGTCGACGCCCCACAGCACTTGCATGGTGCCGTAGCCGGCGACGATACCGTCGGCATGGAGCAGGGCGCTCGCCGGCGACGCGCTAGGCGGCATGCTCGCCTCCCAGGAACACCTCGACCACCTGAGGGACCGTCACCGCGACGGCAAGCGTGCCCTCGAAGATCTCCTTGCCCGCATTCATCACGATCACGCGGTCGGTGATCTGCTCGATGAACCCCATCAGATGCTCGACGACGACGATCGCCATGCCCGCCTGGGCGAGCGCCTTGATGCGGCCTGCAATCCAGTCCAACTCGGTCGGATTGAGGCCGGCCGCAAGCTCGTCGAGCAGAAGGAGCTGCGGACCAGTCGAAAGCGCGCGGACGAGGTCGAGGGTCTTCTGCTGGACGTTGTTGAGATCGCGTGCCGGCCGGTCGGCGACCTCGCTCAGGTGAAAGGCGTCGAGCAGGCTCGCCATTGCCGGCGGCGCCGATGCGGCCCGGCCGTAGGCGAGTGCCACCTCGATATTCTGCCGCACGGTGAGCGACAGGAAGGGCTTCGGCACCTGGAAGGTGCGATTAATGCCGAGATGGACGAGCCGATGCGAGGCCATGCCGCCGACCGATTGGCCGCGAAAGCTTACGCGCCCGCCATCCGGGGCATAGAGGCCGGAGATCACGTTGATCGCCGTCGTCTTGCCGGAGCCGTTGGGCCCGACCAATCCCAGGATCTCGCCCGGCGCCACATGGAAGTTGAGGCCGTCAAGCGCATGGAAGCCGCCAAAGCGCTTCACCACGCCGCTCGCCTCCAGGATCGGCGCAGATTTAGGGGACATGCCAGCCTCGGCGTGTCGCAAGCGACACCAGCCCCGCCGGCAGGAACAGCACCAGCCCCATGATCAACAGGCCGTAGATGAGCTGGAAATATTGCGGCGTGGTGAAGCCAATCAGATTGTAGACGCCATACAGGAGCAGCACACCCACGATCGGGCCGACGATCGTCGCCACGCCGCCGAACAGGGCGAAGACGATGGCGAAGATGCTGAAGGTGCCGCTGAAGACATTGTCGGGGAAGAACACCGACACGTACCAGGCGTAGACGCCGCCGGCGAGGCCCGCGATCAGCGCCGAGGCGAGCCAGGCGATCACGCGCATGCGCACCACGCTCACTCCCGCCATGGCGGCGCTGACAGGGTCCTCGCGCACCGACTGGAGCGCGAGGCCAAACCGCGAGTTCTTGAGGAACACCACCGCGCCCATGGTCAACGCAAGCACGACCAGCGCCGCCGCATAGGCGGCATTGGGGTTGAAGGTCGCGGTCAAAGACACGCCGTAGGGGCCGCGTGTGATGGTCTCGAGCGCTGGATTGGCAACGAAATGCAGGACCGCGAGCGCAGCGGCAAGATTGGCGATGGCGAAGTAGGCGCCCGACAAGCGCAGGAGCGGCGACAGCAACAGGCCGAGTGCGACACCCGCCAGTCCCGCGACGACGACCGCAACGGGGGCCGAAGCATGGAGATGCATCACCATCACGGCAAAGCCATAGGCGCCGCCGCCGAAGAAGCCGACATAGCCGAACGGCAGATAGCCGGTGAAGCCATAGATGACGTTCACGCCCTGGGCGAGGATCAGGAACACCACGAAGTTGAACAGCATCAGGTGGTTTTCATAGACGCTCGGCAGGATCGCGAAGACGGCCAGCAGCGGTGCGACGATGAACAGAAGGTGGCGAAGTGCGCTAGGCAACGCGCACCCGCCTTCCCAGGAGGCCGCTTGGCCGCAGCAGCAGGATCAGGATCAGGAGCACATAGGGCAGCAGGTCGGCCCATGAGCTGAGATAGGTCTGCACCACCATGTAGGAGATGCCGTAGACCACGCCGCCCAGTGCCGTGCCCAGCGGATTGCCGAGCGAGCCCAGCACGACGATTGCGAACGAAGTCACCGTCGCATCCTCGCCGAAGGCCGGCGTCACCGAGCCGAACATGAAGGGTGCGAAAACGCCCGCGATCGCCGCCAGCCCCAGCCCGATGCCGAAGGCCACGGCTGAGACGCGATCGACATTGATGCCGGTGGCGAAGGCTTCCTCGCGCCGCGACATCACCGCGCGCGTGAGCGTGCCGAGCCGCGTACGGTAGAGATAGACGTAGACAAGAAGGATGGCCACGACGCTGACCGCAGCCGAGATGACCCAGGAGGTCGGGAAGCTTTGGCCGAGCAACTCGACCGGCCCGTCCGCATCGCCGCCAAAGACGTGTACGCGCAGGCCGGCAAGTATCTTGCCCAGTTCGCCACTGTCGATCGACCTCTCGCTGGTACCGAAGGCGATGGTGGTCAGCGCCTCGATCACTTGGCTCAGTCCGAAGAACAGGATGATCGACAGCATCTCCGGATCGACCGACCCCTGCAAGCGTGGCACCAGCAGGTAGTAGAGCACCAGGCCCACCAGCACGAAGACGACGAAGGCAAGCGGTACGGCGAACAGCGGATCGAAACCTGCGAGGGCGGAAACGCCCACTGCGATGAAGGCGCCCAGCATCAGGAAATCGCCATGCGCCAGATTGACGATGCGCATGACGCCGAACACCAGGTTGAGGCCGATGCCCACCAGGCTGAAATAAAGACCGAACAGGAGGCCCGCGACGAGCGCGTAGACGAGCATGAAATCAGATCCTCGAACTCCCCGCCGCGGGCGACGGGGAGTTCCTGGATGGGGTCCTTAGGGACGCGGGTATACCGGCTTTCCGGTCGCGACGTCGTGTGGATAGACGGCGACGAACTTCAGGCCGCCCTTGCCATCAGGCTCGAGCTGGCCGAGCGGCGTCAGTTCGCCGATCTGGCCGCCCGTCTCGTCGAGCGCGAAGGTGCCGTCGAGCGTCTTGAGCTGGCCCGAGAGGCTGAAGACGGCGCGGCGCAGCTCCATCTGGTCGAGGCTGGTTGCAACCGAAAGCGTCTTCTCGATCACCAGTGCCGTCGTGTAACCCGCGACCGCATTGAAGCCGAACTCGACCTTGCCGTCAGGGAAGGTCTTGTTCCAGAGCGCACGAAACTCCGGCATCTTCATGCCGAAATTGACCGGATAGTTGAGCTCCGACGGCGGCACGTAGGTGAAGACATGCTGCATGCCTTTCACGCCGACATTCTTCTCCAAAAGCTCGGTCTCGAGGCCGGGATAGATGCAGAACAGCCATTTGAACTTGGCGCCGACCTCGTTGACGTTGCGCAGGAAGGCAATGTCGTTGGGTGCGTAGCCGAGGTGGATCACCGCATCAGGCTGCTTGGCGCGGATGTTATTGATGATCACCGTGTAGTTGGACGTCTCGGTCGGCACACCCTGGTCGTAGACGATCTCGACCGGTGCGTTCGCTTCCTTGATGAACTTGCGCACCGCGTTGGCCTGCGTGCCGGTGAACTCGTTGGTCGAATAGAGAAGGGCGATCTTCTTGATGCCGAGCTTGGGGCCGTCCTGGGTCAGGAAGTCGGCGACCGGCTTTGGCCAGATGGTCGAGACGGGGTCGGCCATCAGCGCGATATAGGGGTTGTCCTTGGAGAAGAAGCTCGCCCCGGTCCCGGTCTGATCGAACAGGAACATCTTGTGATCGCGGGCGATGGCGACGGCGGGCGCCGTCAGCACCGAGCCCGAATCGGCCACCAGGAGGTCCACCTTGTCCTGGGTGATGAGCTGGTTGTAGAGCGTCGAGGCCGTCGCCGTGTTGCTCTGGTCGTCATAGGCCACGAGCTTGATCGGGATCTTCTTGTCGAAGGCCTTCACGTAGACACCACCCTCGGCGTTCTTCTGGTCGACCCAGATCTTGAGCGCACTGTGCACGGGCATGGAGATCGAGGCGAACCGGCCCGACGAGGCGTAAAGGGTGCCGATCTTGATCTCGGCCGGCGGATCGGCAGCCAGCGCTGGCGTCGCAAGCATGAGGCCGGCGACCAGCGCCATGGCAATTTTTCTTATCATGGGGTTCCCTCTTGGAAATCGGGAACTGGAAACTAGCATCGGACCTACAACCGGCAAAGGCGTCAAGGCGTCGCCAGTATCGCATTGAGCGTCGAGCAGGCCCGGTCCCGGCTCCGGTCATAGGTCTCTTGCCGAATGCCGGCTGGCCTGCCTACATCTTGGCAAAGGCCGGAGGAAACGTTGGACAGCTTCATGCAGATACCGTTCAAGCCGATCGATTTCCTGAGCCGCGACGTGCGGCTCGACCGGCGGCCGGACGGCACCCTGATCCTGCAGTCGAACCACAGGCTGAAGCCCTATGAACGCCATGTACCCGCGTTCCTGGCCAAGTGGGCCGCCGAGGCGCCGGATCGGCTGTGGCTGGCGCAGCGCCGCGGGCCCTCGCGCGACTGGACGAAGGTCAGTTACGGCGAAGCCAAGAAGCAGGTCGATGCCGTGACGCAAGCACTGCTCGATCGCGGATTCGGGCCTGACAAGCCGGTGATGATCCTGTCGTCCAATTCGATCGAATTCGCGCTGCTCACCATGGCGGCCATGCAGGCACGTGCTCCGGTCGCGCCTGTCTCGCCGGCCTACTCGGTGATGAGCCGCGACCACGCCAAGCTCCGTTACGTGTTCGACCTCATCAGGCCCGGCCTGGTGTTCGTTCAGAACGGCGAGATCTATGCCGGAGCGCTCGAAGCGCTCGACCTTTCGGGCGTGCTGCTGGTCCACGTCGACAAGGCGCCGCCCAGGATGCAATCGCTGCCCTGGAGTGAGCTTCTCGCGACCAGGCCGACCGAGGCGGTGGCACGCTCGATCGCTGCCATCGAGCCTGGAACCGTTGGCAAGTACCTGTTCACGTCGGGCAGCACCGGCATGCCCAAGGCGGTGATCAACACCCAGGAGATGATGTGCGCCAACATCGCCATGGGCCAGATGGCGCGGATGCGCAAGCCGGACGATCCCGTGCCGGTGGCGCTCGACTGGCTGCCCTGGAACCATACGATGGGCGGCAACGCCACCTTCCAGGGCAATCTTGCCGAGGGCGGGACGACCTGGATCGACGACGGCAAGCCGCTGCCCGGCCTGTTCGAGGAGACATTGCGCAACCTGCGCGAGGTCTCGCCGACCTCGTTCGCCAATGTGCCGGCCGGCTACGCCATGCTTGCGACCGCGCTCGAGAAGGACGAGTCGCTTGCCAAGAAATTCTTCAAGAACCTGAATGTCCTTGCTTATGGCGGCGCGACGTTGCCTAACGACCTGTACGAACGAATGGAGGCACTGGCTGTAAAGCACACCGGCTATCGCCTGCCTTTCATCACCGGCTGGGGTGCCACGGAAACAGCGCCGACCGCGACCACGGTGCATTGGGTGTCCGAGCGTGTCGGCCTGATCGGCCTGCCGTTTCCCGGCGTGCAGCTCAAGCTGGTGCCGACGGGCGAGGAGGGTCGTTACGAGATCCGACTGAAGAGCGTGATCGTGACGCCGGGCTACTACAAGCAGTCCGACCTCACGGCGGCCGCCTTCGACGAGGAGGGCTTCTACAAGATCGGCGATGCCGCTCGCTTCGTCGATCCCGCCGATCCCAACCAGGGCCTGATCTTCGATGGCCGCGTCGTCGAGGACTTCAAGCTGGCGAGCGGCACCTTCGTGCTGGTCGGCACCTTGCGTACGAACGCCCTCGCGGCCGCCTCGCCGGTGTTGCAGGACGCCATTGTCTGTGCACCGGACCGCGACTATGTCGGCCTGCTGGGCTTCCCCAACATCGCGGCGTGCCGACACATTGCCGGCGACAGTGAAGTCCGCCTTTCGATCGCCGAGCTCCTGCGGCATCCGGCCGTGACCGAAACGCTGAAGAGCGGCCTTGCCCGCATGAACTGCGAGGGTGGCGGCTCGTCGATGCGGGTGAAGCGCGCTATCCTGATGGAGGAACCGCCCTCGGTGGATGGCCACGAGATCACCGATAAGGGCTATATCAACCAGCGCGCCACGCTCGAGCGCCGCAAGGCCCTGGTCGAGCGGCTCTACCGGGGCGGCGCCGACGTGATCGAGATCAACTGAGGAGACAGCAATGACCGAGGCCAAGCTCCCCCCGAACCTGCCGCAATGGATGAAGGACCATGTCGCGCTCTACCAGAAGAGCGGCGGCAAGGAGGGTCATATGTACCGGGCAAACAATCCCGCCGCCCCCAATCCCGTAGCGTCGCTGCTACTGACCACCACCGGCCGCAAGTCCGGCGACAAGTGGCTGTTCCCGTTGTTCTACGGCACCACGGGCAACAGCTATTTCGTGATCGCCTCCAAGGGCGGCGCCCCCGAGCATCCTGGCTGGTACCGAAACATGCAGGCCAATCCAGATGTCGAAATCCAGGTCGGCACGAAGAAGATGAAGGCCAGGGCGCGCACGGCCACCGGTGCGGAACGCGCGAAGCTGTGGAAGGAGGCCGTCGGATTCTTCCCGCCCTATGCCGATTACGAGAAGAAGGCCGGCGACCGCGAAATCCCGGTCGTCGTCCTCGATCCGGTGCACTAAATCTGGGACGAGGTCAGATCTTCTCGATTACGGCGCGGCGGAAGCGACGCATCTCGGTGAGCATCGCGGCAGCATCGGGCCGGCCGAAATCGATATCGATCGCCGTGACTCCTGCGTCGCGCAAGGCGTGGAGGTCCCCAACGATATCGGCGTCGCTGCCGGAGAACAGCCGCCGCTCACCGTCCGAAGCGTGCGGCGGCACAGCCGCACCATAGCGCTTCACGCGATAGGAGATGCCGACCGACTGGGGGCCGCGGCCGGCCTCCGCCGTCGCCTTGCGCAGGCGCGCGATACCTGCGCGCAGTCGCGGCAGCGTGTCGAGCAGGTGCCGGTTGTTGCTCCCGATCGGATACCAGGCAGTGCCGACACGGGCGGCGCGACGCAAGGCCGGCCCGCCTTCGCCGCCGACCCAGATCGGCGGATGCGGGCGCTGGACCGGCTTGGGTTCAAGAACGATGCCGTCGAACTTGGTATAGCGGCCGGCAAACCGGGGCTTGGCCTCTGTCCAAAGCACGCGGAACGCATCGATATATTCGTCGGTCACGGCGCCGCGTTCGGCGAAGGGCGGAGTGACGACGGCGTCGAACTCCTTCTCGAGCCAGCCGGCGCCGATGCCGACGACCAGCCGGCCTCCGGAGAGAACATCGAGCGTGGCGAGCATCTTGGCCGCCAGCACCGCCGGTCGATGCGGCACGACCAGCACCGCCGCCACCAGCCGGATATGCGAGGTCTTGGCGGCGATATAGGCCATGCCGATCAGTTGCTCGTGCCGCTCGATCGGCGCCTCCTCGTAGAAAGCGCCCGACTCCGAATAGGGATAGCCCGGCACCTTGGTATCCGGCAGCACGACATGGTCGGTGAGCGTCAGATAATCGAAGCCCATGGCTTCGCCTTCGGCCGCAATCCGCGTCATGTCGGCGATGGCCGAGAGCGGCCCCGAGTTCGGCAG
This sequence comes from Pseudomonadota bacterium, assembly GCA_018242505.1. Classification (GTDB taxonomy): domain Bacteria; phylum Pseudomonadota; class Alphaproteobacteria; order Reyranellales; family Reyranellaceae; genus Reyranella. Next base: position 60,705 of record JAFEBU010000043.1, on the reverse strand, counting down.
GTTGAAGCCGATCTGCACTGTATCAGATCACCTTGCGCAAGACGTGCCGCCGGTTCGAGGTGAAAGGGCGGACTTCGCCGGGCCAGCGGCCCTTTTCGACCGCGTCGGCCCACTCCTTGCTCAGGAGCACGTCGGGACTCTCGAGTTCGTAGATCGCGACGTAGCTTGCCTGACCGCCGCCATCGATCACCTTGCGTTCGCCACCTATGGTGAAGGCCGCAGGCTCGGTCTTCAGTCGCGTGACCGCGCCTACGCCCGGCACCTTCTTCAGGAGAGGAATGTGCTCGGTGTCGTAGACCTCGTTGAACAGCGCTTCCTTCTCCTTCGTCACATCCATGCTGACGACAAAAAGGTATTTGGTGGCAATCGGCATGATGCTGCTCCTCCCTAGGCTGCTTGTGCGATCGTTGGGCCGTCGCCGGCCAGCGTCGTGCGTCGCATGTCTCGCGGTTCGTGGGCCGGGAACGGACGCGCGCGATGCATGGTCTGGCGGTTGTCCCACATCACCAGGTCGCCGACGCGCCACTTGTGAGTGTAGACGAACTCCCGCTGCGTGGCGTGCTCGACGAGATCGCGCAGGAAGCCACGCGCTTCGGGGATCGGCCAACCGAGGATGCCGCCAGCATGGCTCGAGAGGTACAGCGACTTGCGGCCCGTCACCGGATGGGTCCGGACCAGGCGCTGGCGCACCGGTTTGAAGCGTTCGCACTCCTCGTCGGTGAACTCGAAGAAGCCGATGAGCTGGCGCGAGAACATCTGCGAATGTTCGCACACCAGGCCCTCGATCTGGGCCTTGGTCTCCTCGTCCAGTGCATCATAGGCCGCCCGCATGTCGGCGAACTGGGTATCGCCGCCTTTCGAGGGAATGCTCACCGCCCGCAACAGGGAATATTTCGCCGGCGTTGGCTTGAAGGAACTGTCCGAGTGCCACAAGCGGTTGCCGATCGCGAACAGCCGGCGGCGGTCGTCGCGCGCGAATGGCGCATTGTCGCCATCGAGATTCGACACATCGGCGAAGGTCGTCGGCAGTCGATAGTCCGAAGCGGCGCGCAGGCTGGTGCCGATGGCGTGCTCGATTTCACCCAGGCTTTGCGTGAAGGCGAGCTGTTGCGCGTCGTCGATTCTCTGGTCGCGGAATACCAGCACAGCATACCGATCCATGCCGGCATGGATCGCTGCCGCCTCCTGGGGGGTCAGGGGCTGCCTCATATCGACGCCGTCGACTTCACCGGCGAAGCACGGACCGACTTGACGGATGGCGATGGCCATGGAGTGTCTCCTCAGTACAGTGGCGAGAAATGCGGAGAGAAAGACGACTGATCCGATTGAGTGTCAGTCAGGCAGAGGGCTGCCAATCGCGAAAGTTTGATGCGCGCCGGCAGGGTGGCGGCGAAGACTGCATCGGCCTGCGGGATCGCGCCGAACGTCAGCAGATAAGTGCGCACCTCGAAGATCATGGTTTCCTTCCCCATGTCTTTTGCCTGCCGGGGCAGCGGGGCGGCCAACGATGGGGTTGGTCGGCACAGCCGGGAAGGCGCTAGAATGTCCGGGCGATCGAACGGAGGCAAGCGATGGCCAAGCAATACGACCGCAGCGCGGAGGATGTCGGCAATATCGTGGGGCTGGAGCACGTCAATGTGCAGGTCGAGGACCAGGGGTTGGCGACGCTCTTCTACATGAGCGCGCTCGGGCTCACCCGAGATCCCTACATGATGACCAGCATCGACAATATGTGGGTCAATGTCGGGCGCAGCCAGTTCCACCTGCCGACGGGGACGGCGCAGCGGCTGCGCGGCCGTATCGGCCTTCTGATCCCGGACCGCGAGGCGTTGCTGCAGCGGCTGGACAGGATGAGCAAGCCGCTGGCCGGCACGCAGTTCGCCTTCGTCGAACGCGCCGACCATGTCGAGACCACCTGTCCCTGGGGCAATCGCATCCTCTGTCATAGCCCATCGCCCCGCTTTGATGGCGTAGAACTGGGTATGGCCTATGTCGAGTTCGACGTGCCGGTCGGTACCGCGCAAGGAATCGCCGAGTTCTATCGCCGCGTCTTTGCCACCATGGCAACGGTTGGCTCCTCGGGTGGCTCGCCCGCGGCGCATGTCTCTGTGGGCATGGGCCAGGAACTCGTCTTCCGCGAGACCGATGCCAAGTTGCAGCCTTATGACGGCCATCACATCCAGGTCTATGTTGCGAATTTCTCAGGCCCACATCGGCAGCTTCTCGAGCGCGATCTCGTGACCGAGGAGAGTAACCAGCACCAGTATCGCTTCAAAGACATCATCGATCCCGAGAGTGGCAAGAAGCTGTTCGAGATCGAGCACGAGGTGCGCAGCATGCGCAACCCGCTCTATGCGCGGCCGCTGGTCAATCGCAATCCGGTGCAGACCAACCGCAACTACGTTCCTGGCCGCGACGCCTGGGTGCCGGAGGCTCCCGCGGAGCAAATGGACGACCCACGTGTCGAGATGCGCCGACAGCGTTTCAGCGAGGCAACCCGACGCGTGGCCCGATGATGCCGGCGGGCGCTGGAATGCGTCACGGACGCAAGCGGCGCCAGCCCTGCTCCTGCGCCTCCATCACCCGCACAACGCCGGATTTCACGACCGTGGCCTGCGGAACGAGCGGATCTTCTTTCTCTCGGGCATGTTCGCCCGCGTGTTGCCGCATGCCTTGAACGAGATCGACGGCTTTTTCGGCGATCGTCTCGATGCGTTCCTTCCCGGGCGAGGTGTCGTCCCGCAGCATGTGACGGCCAGGATCGAAGGTGGCGATTCTTCTGTCTCCACCTTCTCGCCAACGTTCTTGTAATACTGCTCGACTAATACTGCTCGACGTTTGTCGCGTTGTTGGGTGTCGGGTTCATGATCGCCAGGTGATTGGCGTTCACTCGCAGAATGAGGCGATGGCCTGTCTCCGGCCGCCATGTCCGGGCAGATCGGCGCTACCCTCCTTTTGTGATGGAATGCCCCGACAGCCTCGCGTTCACGCTTTGCGCCAAGACGGCGATGGCCCGGCGCAACGCGTCGCGCCCCGATGAATCAGGAGGCGTTGACGCCCATTATGGTCTTGAGCGCGCGGTCGATCGGCTGCGACTGGATCGTCTTTGCGAGGTTGCGCAGGAGTTCCTTGTCGGCGTCGTTCCTGACGGCAATCGAGAACTCGCAGTGTGTGACCACGCCTGTAAAACGATCGCAAAGCTTCTTCGCGATCGTGTCGTAGGTGCCGATCGTGACGAAGGTGTGCAGTACGTCGTCGGTGATGTACGGTGGCATCTCCTCCCAGCGCTGGGCGCGCGAGAGAAGCTTCAGGCGATCGGCGAGATCGCCGAGCCCGAGATGATCGAAGGCTGCGCGGTATTGCGGCGTGGATGCATAGAAGGAGATACGGGCGCGTGCATCGCGCACCTTGGGAACGAGTTCGGCCTCCGTTGCGGCGGCAACGACCAGCGGCTTCATGCATACCTGAAAGCGCTCAAGTGAACGGCCGGTGCGCACAGCGCCCGCGCGGATGGCCGGCAGCATGACCTTCTCGATATAGGAGGGCGTGCAGACCGGATGGACGCGAATCCCGTCGGCGACCTCGCCTGCCACCCTGCACATCACCGCGTTCACGGCCGCCACATGGATCGGGATGTCGGGATGCTCGATGGGGCCGGGATTGAACAGCGGCACCATCAGATTGATGTTGTAGTGCTCGCCCTTCACGTCGAGGGGCACGCCATTCTGCCAACAGTTCCAAACCGCACGGACGGCGCTCACATATTCGCGCATCCATGGACCGGCCGGCGACCAGGATAATCCGTAGCGGCGCTCGATATGCGCCTTCACCTGCGTGCCGAGGCCGAGCGTAAAGCGGCCCCGGCTCAATTTCTGGATCGTCCAGGCGCTGAGCGCCGTCACGGTCGGGCTGCGTGGAAAGGCGATCGCGACCGAGGTGCCGAGCCGCAACGTGCGCGTGGCCTCGGCGGCCAACGCCATCAAGACGAACGGATCGTCCTTGGTTTCCTCGACAACCAGGCCGTCGTAGCCGATCTCCTCGAGCAACCGCGCTTCTCGTCCGATCGAGCCGAGGTCGAGGGGCACTTCGGGTGCGCGCAGTCCTGGATCGACCTTGCCGAGCGGCAGCAGTGTTTCAAGGTGCATCGGACCTAGGCGGCCTTGTTCACCAGCGAGGCGATCTCGGGCAGGCGCTTGTCGACCTGCTCCGGCTTCTGGCCGCCGAGATTGACGACGACGCGGTCGACGCCGACCTCGGCATAGCCCTGCATGGCATCCATCGCCATCGACATCGGCGGCGTGACGATGATCTGGAAGTCCTTGCCCCGCTTGCGGCCGGCCCGGGCGAAGGCAGCGTCGAGCTTCGCCAGCATGGCCTTGGTGCGGGCAGGATCGAGGTTGAAGCCGTACCAGCCGGCGCCGTACTCCGCGGCACGGCGGAAGGAGGCGTCGGCATAGCCGCCGACAATGATCGGGATGTGCGGTTTCTGGATCGGCTTGGGGTCGAGCCGCAGCGTCTCGAACTTCACCCACTTGCCGGCGAAGTCGACGACCGGCTCGGTCCACAGCCTGCGCATCACTTCCATGAACTCGTCGCAGCGCGCACCCCGATCTTCCCAGCGATAGCCGCAGGCTTCGACCTCCTCCTTGTTCCAGCCGACGCCGATGCCGAAATCGAGGCGGCCGTTGCTCAGCCAATCGAGCGTGCACATCTCCTTGGCGGTGTAGATCGGGTTGCGCTGCGGCACGAGCGCAACGCCGGTGCCGAACCGCAGCTTGGTGGTGGCGGCGGCGAGGAAACCGAAGGTCGCCGTGACGTCGAGCATGCCGCCGCCCGGCGGTACCGGGATGCGGCCGTCCTTCGAGCCGGGATAGCCGTAGGTATTCTTGTCGAACAGCGCCACATGCTCGCCCATCCAGATCGAATCGAGGCCGGCCTCCTCGGCACGGCGCCCGAAGGCGCGGATCATCTGCGGCGTTGCGAGCGGCGACATGAAGGTGGCGAAGATTCCGATTTTCATGGGGGACTCCTCATTATTCGTCGACGCGCGACTCGCGGATCCGGCGCGTGCCCTGGAAGACGGGTTTCAGCGGATCCATCACGAAGCGGATGCGCGGCAGGTCGGTATCGACGGTGGAGCAGGTGCCGATGATCGGATCGGCAAGCCGCAGGCCGGGCGCGTTCCAGGCTGCCGCATCGAAGGTGCTCACCTGCGGTTTGCCACGGTCGGCCTTGTAGAGGGTGTACTTGGGGTCGACCTGGATCAGGATGGGCTGCGTCGTGCCGTCGAGCGGGGCGTTCGCGGCCGTCACCCAGTTGATGTACTGCACGTCGCTGCCGGCGATGGGCTGCGGATCGAGCAGGGCACCGTCGAGGATTGTCTTGCCGTCCTTCTTCACCGTGCCCATGACCCGATCGTGCCGGCGCAGGAACTTCACGTCGCCGGCCTCGACCGGGAAGCCCCAGCGTTCGCGCAGTTCCTTGGCCGCCGGCTCGCTGCTTGCGACAGCGCCCAGCAGGAAGCCGCGCGGATGCGCGCCGGCGCGGCTGCCCAGACGCAATACCGCGAGATTGAACGGGCCGACCGGGCTCTCGGGATAGCGTGTGACGGCGAAAATCACATAGGACGGCAACGCCGGATGCATCGCCTTGGGCAGGAGGCCGTCGGTCGAGGTGCGCGGCACCTCGACCAGCAGCTGCATCATTTCGGCCTTGGGCAGCGCCCAGGCCTCGGTGTCGAGGGTGCCGAGCGTGGGCAGGCGGGCCGGCGATTTGGTGAGATCGAGCGTTCCGTAAAGAGGCATCATCCTACTCCGCCGCTGCCGCAACATCAGCCGGTTTCTTGGCGAAGACCGGCATCACTTCCCTGGCGAAGAGTTTCAGGCTCGCCATCACCTGTTCCTGCGGCACGACCTCGTTGGCGTTCAGGATGAAGTTGATGCAGTCGACGCCCAGCGACTCCCACTTCTTCACCGCACGGATGATGCGCGCCGGATCGCCGTAGGCCATGCCCTCGGTCTGTTGCTCGGACGCGTCGGGGCCGGTGGCGGCGCGGCGCAGCGCCGGCAGCAGGCCCAGCGACTGGTAGGAGGGCGAGGAATAGACCTCTCGCGTGGAGATCAGCTGCGTGGCGAGATAGTTGAACGTGTTGCCGAGCTTCTTGCCCATCTCGACGCCCGTCTTCTCGTCCTCGTGGCAGAACAGGAAGTTGGTGGTCGCCACCTGCTCGTTCACGAAGGCGCCGACCGGCTCGCAGCTCTTGATGCGCCGGCGGTACTCCTTGATCTTCTTCTCCTGCTCCTCGAAGCCGGCGAAGGAGAGACCGAGACTGCCCAGCCCGCGGTCGGCGGCATCGATCTCGGTGCCCGGGCTGGTGACGGCGACCCACATCGGCGGATGCGGTTTCTGGTAGGGCTTGGGCAGGATGGTGCGCTCGGGCATCGACCAGAACTCGCCCTGATAGGAGAAGGTCTCCTGCGTCCACATCTTGGGCAGGCAGCGCACGAACTCGTCCCAGCTCTTCTTGGTGGTATCGGGATTGGCGCGGAAGCCGCCGAGCTCGGTCCAGGTGGCGGAGCGGCCAGTGCCGACATGCAGGCGCCCGCCGGACAGCAGATCGAGGGTCGCCGTGCGCTCGGCAATCTTGATCGGATGGTTGAACTCCGGCACGCAGACCACGATGCCGTGTCCGACCTGGATGCGCTTGGTCACCATGGCGCAGGCGGTCAGGAACAGCTCGGGTGCCGAGCAGTGCGAGTATTCCTCGAGGAAATGGTGCTCGACTGCCCAGACATGATCGAAGCCCAGCTCATCGGCGAGCTTCACCTGTTCGAGGCAGTTGTTGTAGACGGTGCGTTCCTTCTCCGGCGTCCACGGGCGCGGAATCGAGATCTCGTAGAACAGGCCGAACTTCATCCCGACGTCTCCTCGATCTTTTGCGAAACGCTAGGCTTGCAGCTGAGCTCGCGCAACTCCACCATGCGTTCGGAGGGCGAAATCGAATGGGCAAACTCTCAGGCAAGGTCGCGATCGTGACGGGCGGCGCGAGCGGCATGGGCCGCGCGACGGTGATGCGTTTCCTGGCCGACGGCGCCAAGGTTGTCGTGGCCGACCTCAACGAGAGGAATGGCGCCGAGACGCTCTCTGTCGCGAAGGCGCAGGGTCACGGCGACAACATCGCCTTCGTCCGCTGCGACGTGGCCAAGGAGGCCGATGTGGCGTCCGTGGTGGCGGAAGCGGAGCGCCGGTTCGGCAAACTCGACATCGCCTATCTCAATGCCGGCGTCGGCGGCGCCTTCGGGCCGATCGCCGAAACAAGCGTCGAGGACTGGGACTACACCTTTGCCGTGCTGACGCGCTCGGTGTTCCTCGGCATGAAGCATGCCTCGCTCGCCATGAAGAAGCACGGCCCGGATGGTGCCAAGAGGGGCGGCGTGATCCTGGTGACGGCCTCGATCGCCGGCATGGTCGGCGGCGGCGGCAGCCATGCCTATTCGGCGGCGAAGGCTGCCGTGATCAGCCTGATCGAGAATGTCGCGGCCGAGCTGGGTCCCGACCGCATCCGCGTCGTCGGCATCGCTCCCGGCGTGATCTCCACGCCGCTCGTGCATCGCGGCCGGCCGGAAAAATACGAGAAGCAGTTCAAGCAGCAACCGTGGCCCGACCGCGGCGAGCCGGAGCATATCGCCGACGTGGCGGCCTTCCTGTGCTCCGACGACGCGCGCTTCGTCACCGGCGAGACCATCAAGGTCGATGGCGGCCTGCTGGCGCAGGGCGTGGCGCTTTGGGGGACAGGCGCGGACAACACTTTCATGAAGAGCGCCGGCGTCAACCGCGGCACGACCGGCGAGGCGATGGTCGTGCGCACCCTTCAGCCTGAAACGAGGAAACCATGAGCGAGGCCGAGCGCCTTCACCGTCACCTGATCGGCCAGCAGGGTTCGCGGCGCTCGCTGAACACGCCGGCATTGGTGCTCGACCTCGACATGCTCGACCGCAACATCGCCGAGATGGCGTCGTTCGCGAAAGCGCACGATGTAAAGCTGCGTCCGCATTCCAAGACTCATAAGTCGGCAGACATCGCCAAGCGCCAGATCGCGGCGGGTGCGCTCGGCGTCTGCTGCGCCAAGCTGGGCGAGGCCGAGGCGCTGGCCGAGCAGGGGGTCGAGAGCCTGCACATCACCTCGCCGGTCGTGACGCCGCAGGCGATCGCCCGGCTGATCGAGCTGAACGGCAAGGTGGCCGACCTCATGGTCGTGGTCGATCATCCCGCCAACGTCGAGGCGTTGGCTTCTGCCGCGGCCAAGGCGGGCAAGCCGCTTGCCGTGGTGGTCGATATCGATCCGGGCATCCATCGCACCGGCGTGGCGACGCCTGATGGCGTGGTCGAGCTGGTGCAGAAGGTCGCCGGGCTCAAGTCGCTGAAATATGCCGGCGTGCAGTTCTATTGCGGCAGCCACCAGCACATAAAGGAGTTCGCCCAACGCAAGGCGGCGATCGAGGAGCGCACCGAGTACCTCAAGGGCATCCTGGCCAGGCTCGATGCGGCCGGGCTGAAGCCTGCGATCGTGACGGGCTCCGGCACCGGCACGCATTTCATCGATGCCAAGCTCGGCGTCTTCACCGAGCTGCAGGTCGGCTCCTATGTGTTCATGGATCACGACTACGAAGTCTGCGACCTGCGCGGGCTCGACAGGCCCACCTTCGAGCAGGCGCTGCAGATCGATGCGCGGGTGGTGAGCGCCAACAAGCCGGGCATGGCGACCGTCGATGCCGGGCTCAAGGCGATGGCCACCGAGAAAGGGCCGCCGCCCATCCTGAAGGGCGCCGTCCCGGGCTCGACCACGCGCTTCATGGGTGACGAGCACCTCGCGGTGATTGCGCCGGAAGGCGAGGCCGCACCTGCGTATGGCGAGCAGGTGATCCTGATTCCGCCCCACTGCGATCCGACGGTGAATCTCTACGAGAGCTACCACGTGGTGAAAGACGACACGCTGGTCGACATCTGGCCGATCACGGCGAGAGGGCGGTCACGGTAGTTTTTCTGGAAGGAACGCCGCTGCAGTGACTATCCGGTAATGACGCTAGATCACTACGTTTCTCAAGTTCATCTACCTAACTTCCGTTCGCCTGCACTAGACAGTCGGATGATGCATGCTATCCGAAAATCGGACCTCAGACGCTTCTCAACACGATCAAACGACGTTTTTCGTATCGAAGGAAGGACGATGTCCGCATTGTTACCTCGCCGAGTAGGGGACGACCAATCGACTTTTCATAGCCCATCTCGATCGAAATGCGCGCGTAGATAGAACTGGATTTATAGTATCTGAGGAATGACGATTGCGATTACTTATTTGCGGCCAGCCGGCCGAGAGAGTATGGCCGATGCCCGTAAAGGAACAAACCTACATTCGCGTAGTAGACCGAGCGGCAGAACTTGGCTGCAACATGCCGACAGGCATAGCGATCATGCCCGATAACTTCGACGTTGCTTTGTCACGTGCAGACCTAGTCGTGCGGGGAGAGAGTTCCACAATTCGCACCCTGCTGAGAAACAACGGGCTGTCGCTAGACGATTTCCTGCCAAGTGGTGAGCGACCACGATTCATTCACAACAAGAGCCATGATTGGGGGGCATTCCTTTTCATTGGCGCAGCACTTCTGAGCACCGACCCAAACGCGGTATCGGTGGCGCTCGGGGTCATTTCAAACTACCTGACAGAAATGTTTAGAGGAGATCCTAGCGGGAAAATCAAACTCGATGTCACTGTGGAGCGAAAGGGCGATCGTCTGTGCAAGATGAAGGCGACGTTAAGGGCCTATCAATGCTAGCCGATGTAATCTTTAGGGTTAACGATGAATGACTACTCCGAGGAAATCAACCAATTCAATGAATGCGTCGAAGCGCAAAGGAAATTCTTATCCATTGTAAGGGACAGTGGCTTGCAGCGCGATGCTCTCGCCGAGCTCTCTGCAATGGGCACCAAGGTTCACGAATGGAAGATACAGGCCATTTCCGCGCAGAATGAGAACAGCGCGAACTTATTCCTGGGATGCGAGTGCGTTATCGAAGCTTTGCAAGCGGAACTAAAAATGTGGCTCTACCTAAAGGACGATGAGCCCGACAAAGCTTGGGACTGTTTGGTTGATGCTCAAATGGCAACCAGCAACGCAATATGCGCGCACGAAGGATTTTCGCACCTTGAAGCACGGGCGGTACAGTTGGTCAACATCGAGCGAATAGTGTTCCCTAAACAGGTATTTTTTAGCACCGGCCTGATTGTTAGGCGTCAGCAATGCTCGATCTAATTTTGCGCATGCGTATTGCGGGACGTGGAGGCCGACCACGTTGCTATAGTTGAAGAACCCGCAAACAAGCACTGTCGGGTTGTCGAATTTGGCGACGCCGGCGGACGGCGAAATTGTATGACGTGGCGAGTACGATCCGTCACGCATGAGAAGAAGGCAGATGCGGATGAGGAGGGGCTCACGGCCAATGGCATCATATTTACTGCAAGGGATCTCGGTGGATCTTAGCGACCGCCTAGGTCGGCTTGCTGGATACTGCAAACAATTCAGCTAGTTCCCGCCCGGCAGGGCCATGGATAGAATAGCCTATGGCGAGGCGGTATGAACCAACACTTCGCCCTTCCACGTCCGGGCCAACAGCAGGATCGACACCAGACCGACGGCACTGATGGCGGTCATGCCCAGGAAGGCGTGCTGGCCGAAGCGTTCGTAGAGCAGGCCGGCGAACTGGTAGATCACCGCCTGTGTCGCCCCGGTGCCGAGGGCATAGTAGAGGCTTTGCCCCAGCGCCACGCCGGTCGGAGGCAGGGCGCGCTGGATGAAGGCCATGGCGCCGAGATGGCAGGCGGCGAACGTGCCGGCGTGAAGCGCCTGCAGGAAGATGAGCGCGGGCAGGTCGGTGGTGAAGGCGAGCCCGGTCCAGCGCACGAGGCCGCAAGCGAGACCGAAGCCGATCATGCCCGTCACGCCGATTCGCTGCACGAGCCAGCCGCTCGCCATCATCATCAGGATCTCGACCGCGACGCTTTCCCCCCAGAGGAGGCTGATCGTCACGTCGTCGATGCCGGCGCCGCGCCAGGTGAGGGTACCGAAGCTGTAGAGCACCGCATGGCTCGACTGGCAGAAGCCGGCGGCGACCATGAACAGCAGGAACGGGCGCGAGCGGAAGAGAGCGAAGACGCTGAACGGCGCGTGCCGCTTCGTTCCGATCGGATGGCTCTCCGCGGTCGGCAGGACGAAGGCGAAGGGGGCAAGCAGCAGGATGCCGCCGAGCCCGACATAGAGTACCGAGGGTGGCCCGAAGCGCTGAACGGCGACGCCGCACAGCACTGTGCCCAGGATGAATGCGACCGAGCCCCACAGGCGCAGCTTGCCATAGACCAGGCCGCGCGCTCGTGCCTCGTTCACCAGGACGCCGTCGTAGAGCGCCATCGTCGGCGACCACACCGCGCCCCAGATCAAGCCGACCAGCAGCAAGGCGAGAAAGGTGTAGGAGAGCTGATAGGCGCCCATCATGACGACCGCCGCGACGCCCAGCGCCAGCAGCATGCCGCGCAGATTGCCGACTCGATGGGCGAGAAAGCCGATCGCGAGCGTGGCGCCGACGCTCACGAACTGGCGCGCCATGAACAGGGTGCCGATCTCGGCGTCCGAGATGCCGCGATGGCGCAGCCACACCGGCCAGTAGCTCATGAAGGCGCCGGCCGCGAAGAAATAGGCGGCCCCGAATCCGGCGAGCCGGACGGCGGTCCGCCAGCGATCGCTCAAGCGGTGAACTCGCGCCGCACCGTATCGGTATGCTGTCCGAGCGCCGGCACGTCGCCCAGCCGCGCAGGCTCGCCGGACCAGGACGCGGCGAGCGCCGGCAGCGAGACCTCTCCGTTGGGCGTGTTGAACTGCGTGCGCCTGAGCTGCGGATGCTGCGAGAGGTCGGCCACCGAACTCACGCGTGCCCAGGCGATCTGGGCGGCGTCGAGGCGGGCGGCGAGATCGGCAAAGCGCTGGGCGCCGAAGCTCTTCTGCACGATGGCGTTGGTCTCGTCGCGCCGCGCGTTGCGCGCCTTGTTGGTGGCGAACTTCGGATCGCGATCGAGGCCCGGCTTGTCGAGCACGCCCTCGCAGAGCCGTGTGAATTCGCGGTCGTTCTGGATCGAGATCAGCACCGGCACCGTGTCGGCGGTCGAATAGACGCCGTAGGGCGCGATGGTGGGATGGGTGAGGCCGAGTCGCGGCCAGTCGTAGGCGGCGTAGTCCTTGGCCAGCAGCGGCACGCTCATCCATTCGGCCATGGAGGAGAACAGCGACACCGAGATGGCGCGACCTTCGCCGGTCTTGGCCCGCGCCAGCAACGCCTCGAGGATCGCGGCGTGGGCGTACATGCCCGTACCGATGTCGGTTGCGGAGACGCCGATGCGGCCCGGTGCATGCTCGGTCCCGGTGATCGAGGCCATGCCGCTTTCCGCCTGCACCAGGAGGTCGTAGGCGCGGCGATCCTTGTAGGGACCGTGATCGCCATAACCGGAGATATCGACCGTGATCAGGCGCTTGTCCCTGGTACGCATGTCCGATGCGCCGAAGCCCGCGCGCTGGGCGGCGCCGGGCGCGAGGTTCTGGATCAACACGTCGGCCTTGCCTATCAGGCGATGCAGAAGCGCGAGATCGTCCGACTTCTTGAAGTCGAGCACGACCGACTGCTTGCCGCGATTCAGCCAGACGAAATAGCTCGCCAGCCCGTGCACGTAGCCGTCATAACCGCGTGCGAAGTCGCCCTCCGGCCGCTCGATCTTGATCACACGGGCGTCGGCATCCGCCAGCCGCGCCGAGCAATAGGGGGCGGCCACCGCCTGCTCGACACTCACCACCAGCAGGCCGTCCAACGCTCCTGGCATCATTGCTCTCGACTTGTTCCGTGACGTGCTTCTTTCGGGCACCATGCCCGAACGGCGGTGGCTATACCAGAACATCGCGGAGGCACCATCGAATTCCGCCGAGCGCGACGACGTCGTGTCCGCCCGCGCAAGAGTCGCATCCCGATGGCGCAGGAGTGGGGATGGGCTACGATCCCGCCTACTGTTGATGGCGAAGGAGAGGCAGCGAAATGTCGGGGCCGCTTGCGGGCGTGAAGGTGATCGATCTGACGGCGGTGCTGCTGGGGCCCTTCGCCACCCAGCATCTCGCCGACATGGGCGCCGACGTGATCAAGGTCGAGCCGCCGGAGGGTGATCTCCTGCGCGCCTCGGGGGGATCGCTGAGCCACGAGAAGAACATGGGGCCGATCTACATGGCGGCCAACCGCAACAAGCGCTCGATCTGCCTCGACCTCAAGAAGCCCGCCGCGCTCGAGGTCCTGAAGGGAATGATCGGGACGGCGGACCTCTTCATCCACAACAGCCGGCCCGCGGCCATGGAGCGGTTGGGGTTGGGCTACGAGGATCTGAAGAAGGTCAATCCCTCGATCGTCTACGCCTATTCGCTGGGCTATGCGCGCCGCGGCCCCTACGGCCACAAGCCCGCCTTCGACGATCTGGTGCAGGGTGTGAGCGGTGCGGCGTCGCTGCAGAGCCGCGTCGATGGGCTGCCCCCCAAGTTCATGCCGAGCCTGGTGGCCGACAAGACCACCGGGCTCCATCTCTGCATCGCCGTGCTGGGCGCGCTCTACCATCGCAAGTGCACCGGCGAGGGGCAGATGATCGAGGTGCCGATGCTGGAGACGCTCGCCTCCTTCTGGCTGACCGAGCATCTGTTCGGCGCAACCTGGACGCCCGAGCGCGGCTCGATGGGCTACGACCGCATCATCAACAAGTACCGCCATCCGTTCCCGACCAAGGACGGTTATGTCTGCGCGCTGCCCTATACCGACCAGCACTGGGTCACCTTCTTTGAACTCGCCGGTCGGCCCGACCTCGCCAAGGATCCGAGGTTCTGCGACCGCCACGAACGTGCGAGGCACTTCAGCGAGCTCTACCAGGTGCTCGGGGCGCTGCTCGAGCACCGCACGACGGCGGAATGGCTCGCAATGTTCGACAAGGCGGACATCCCCGCCATGCCGGTACACTCGATGGAGCAGTTGATGGAGGATCCGCACCTCAAGGCGACCGGTTTCTTTACCGACCGCGTGCATCCGAGCGAAGGCCCGATCAAGACCTTCGCCAGCCCGCTCGATTTCGAGAAGACCAAGGTCGAATACCGCCATCATGCGCCGCGGCTGGGCGGCGACGGCGTCGAGGTGCTGCGCGAGGCCGGGTTGACGGACGCCGAGATCGACAAGCTCAAGTCGGAGAAGGCGCTGATCGTGCCGTGAGGAGCGCGGCTGCGACGAGGGCGGCGCTGAACACGATCGCGCCGCTGGCGAGATAGATCGTGGCGACCGAGAAGCGGTGGCCGAGGGCGCCGAGCAGGGGGCCTGAAAGGCCGAGCGAGATGTCGAGGAAAGCGACGTAGGCGCCCATTGCCATGCCGCGGCTTTGTGGCGGCGCCAGCCGCACCGCCTCGACGCCGAAGCCGGGAAAGGCCAGCGAATAGCCGAAGCCCGTGAGCGCGGCGCCGAGATAGGCGACCTCCGGGCTTGGCGCCTGCCAGATCAGGAATTGACCTGCCGCCTCGATCAGCACGCAGACCAGCGCGACCTTGGCGCCGCCGATCTTGTCGGGCAGGTGGCTGAAGAAAATACGCGCGCCGATGAAGGCCACGCCGAAGATGGTGAAGATGAGCGATGTGCCGCCCCACCCCTTGTTCGAATAGAGGAGGGCGATGAAGGCGGTGATGGCGCCGAAGCCGACGCTGCAGAAGGCGAGCCCAAGGCCGGGCAGCCAGACCGCACCAATCACTTTGTAGAACGGCGCGCGACGGACCGTCGGCGGCGCGACTGATGCAAGCGGCATGACGCAGGCGAGCGCCACCAGCGGGATGAGTATCGTGGCGCCGGCGATGCCTGCGAAGTCGTAGCGGGCATAGAGGAAGACACCGAGCGGCGCGCCCACCGCGTAGGCGGCATACATGGCAATGCCCACCCAGGCGATGGCCTTGCCGGCATTCTGCGGTCCGACCAGCGCAACGCCCCACGTCAGGGCACCGGTGACGATGAAGCTCTCGGCGCAACCGATCAGCAGCCGCCCGACAATCAGCACGACAACCGAGCTGGTGGGCGCCTGCAACAACAGGAGCGAGACATGGTAGATGACGCCCGACAGCATCGCGGCCAACAGCCCTATCTGTGTCGATCGCTTCGCGCCGTGGACGTCGCACAGGATGCCGGCCTGGACCCGCGACAACAGGGCGGCCGCGAACTGGGAGCCGGCTACGACCCCCACCACCGTCTCGCCCATGCCCAGCGTGTGATGGACATGCAGCGGCAGGATCGGCAGCGCGATGCCCATGGTCAAAAAGCCGATGAAGACGACCACGGTGATCGGCAGAAGGGGGAGGGAGCGTCCTATGGCCGATATATAGATCATCCTGGGCTCGGGTCTGGTGGCGTTCGGCAGATGATAGCCGACCTGATCGCCCGATGCCGGAGCTCCTTTCCGTTCGGAATTTCTACGGAAAGGCGTTCCGCGCCGCGGCGTTCGCAGCCGCCAACCGGTATCGCCGCGCTTGTCCGGGGCGGGTCGGCGGCTAAACTCCAGCGCATATGGTGCCGAGCCCACGGAGGGGCAGATGGATCTCGCTTTCACCGCGGAAGAGCAGAAATTCGCCGACGAGGTACGCGCCTTCGTGAAGGCCAATTTGCCGGCCGACGTCCGCGACAAGGTGAAGAACGGCAAGCACCTGATCCGCGACGACTACATGCGCTGGCAGCAGGCGCTGGGGAAGAAGGGCTGGCTGGTCTACACGTGGCCCAGGAAGCATGGCGGTCCCGGGTTCACTCCCGCCCAACGCTATATCTTCGAGAATGTCTGCGCCGAGGAATACGCACCCGGAATCATCCCGTTCGGCACCAAGATGGTCGGGCCGGTGATCTACACCTTCGGCAACGACGAGCAGAAGGCGAAGTATCTGCCGCCGATCCGCGAAAGCACGGTGTGGTGGTGCCAGGGCTACTCCGAGCCGGGCTCGGGCTCCGATCTCGCGAGTCTCCGCACCAAGGCCGAGAAGCAGGGCGACCACTACATCGTGAATGGCTCGAAGACCTGGAACACGATGGGCCATTGGGCCGACTGGATCTTCTGCCTGGTGCGCACCGATCCCAAGGTCAAGCCGCAGGAGGGCATCTCCTTCCTGCTGATCGACATGAAGACGCCCGGCATCACCGTGAAGCCCATCATCATGGCCGATGGCGGGCATGAGGTGAACGAGGTCTTCTTCGACAACGTGAAGGTCCCGGTCGCCAATCTCGTCGGCAAGGAGAACGAGGGCTGGACCTGCGCCAAGTTCCTGCTCGCCAACGAGCGGCTGGGGATCGCCGCCGTGCCGCAGTCCAAGCGCGGCGTCGAGGCGCTGAAGGACATCGCCCGCGCCGAGCAGGAAAACGGCAGGCCGCTGATCGAGAACCAAAGCTTCGCCGAGAAGATCGCCGATCTCGAGATCCAGGTGACGGCACTCGAATTCACGGAGCTGCGTGTGCTGTCGCAGATGGCGCAAGGGGGCCAGCCCGGGCCGGAAGTCTCCGGCCTCAAGATCCGGGGCTCCGAGATCCAGCAGCGCATCTCCGAACTCACGATGGAGGCCGTCGGCGAATATGCGGCTCCCTATCTGCCGGGCCTGCTGTGGCACGGCACCAACGAGGCTCCGGTCGGGCCGGAATACGCGCATCTTGCGGCGCCACGCTACTTCAACAACCGCAAGACCACGATCTACGGTGGCAGCAACGAAATCCAGAAAGGCATCATCAGCAAGATGGTGTTGGGGTTATGAGTGGGTTCCCACAATCCGTCATCCCGACCGAAGGCGAGTCGCGCGCGGTAACCCGCGCGCTGAAGCGAGCCGCAGCGGAGGGACCTCTTTTGGCGGTGCCCGAAAACTCGCCGATCTCGTTCCCAAGTCGTAGCATCGCCGCAGAGAAGGAAACACTTCATGGCCATTTCACTCTATGACCTCAGCGTCACGTCGTTCCTGCAGGTTCTGGGCGGCGTCGAAGGCTTTCTCGCGAAAGGCCTCGCCCATTGCAAGGAAAAGGGACTCGATCTCAACGAGATCGTGGAGACCAGGCTGTTTCCCGACATGGCGCCGTTCCGCTTCCAGATCGTCTCGGTGGCGCACCACTCCGCCGGCGGCGTCAAGGGCGCGATGGCCGGCGCCTTCTCGCCGCCCAAGCCCGCGGGTGAGGACTATGCCGGCTTGCAGAAGCTGGTGAGCGACGCGAAAGCCGCGCTTGAGGCGATCAAGCCCGACGAGGTGAACGGCATCGAGGGCAAGGACGTGATCTTCTCGGTCGGCGACCGTAAGGTACCGTTCAAGGCAGAGGGCTTCCTGATGTCGTTCTCGCTGCCGAACTTCTATTTCCATGCCACGACAGCGTACGACATTCTGCGCCAGAAGGGCGTGCCGCTGGGTAAGCGCGACTTCCTCGGCAAGATGCGGATCGCGAGCTGACCTAGCTAATTACCCGTCAGCGCCTGATAAACCATGTCGCGCATCAGGTAAGGGTACGGCAGTCGCGCAGTCTGCGACTGCATCATGAAGACCACGTGAGGCCCCTCGGCTTCGCTCAGAGTGACGGTTTATTTGGAATCGGCGGTGCAGTGATGAACCTCGCCCTCAAGCCCGAACACCAGGCATTCGCCGACGAAGTCAGGGACTTCGCGCGCAAGCACCTCTCGCCCGCGACCCGGGAAAAGACCTTCTCGGGCAAGCACTACGACAAGGATGACCATGTCGTATGGCAGCAGGCCCTCGGCAGGCAGGGCTGGCTCGCCTACACGTGGCCCAAGAAGTACGGCGGGCCGGGCTGGGACGTCACGCGCCGCTTCCTGTTCGAGAACGTGCTGGCCGAGGAAGGGGCCCCGCGCATCATCCCGTTCGGCGTGAAGATGGTCGGGCCGGTGATCTATACGTTCGGCAGCGACGAGCAGAAGGAGCGTTTCCTGCCCGGCATCCGCAGCTCCGAGGTGCAATGGTGCCAGGGCTATTCCGAGCCCGGCGCCGGTTCCGACCTCGCCAGCCTGCGCACGCGCGCGGTGCGTGAGGGCGACCACTACATCGTGAACGGCCAGAAGACCTGGACCTCGTTCGCCCACTGGGCGGACTGGATCTTCTGCCTGGTGCGCACCGATCCCGACACCAAGCCGCAGGAGGGCATCTCCTTCCTTCTGATCGACATGAAGACGCCGGGCGTGACCGTGCGGCCGATCATCATGTTGGACGGCGCGCACCACGTGAACGACGTGTTCTTCGACAATGTGAAGGTCCCGGTCGCCAACCGCATCGGCAAGGAGGGCGAGGGCTGGACCTGTGCCAAGTTCCTGCTCGCCAACGAGCGGCTGGGCATCGCCGAGGTCCCGGCCTCCAAGCGCGGCGTGCGCTCGCTGCGCGAGATCGCCCGCGCCGAGCCGCAGGACGGCCACACGCTTGCCGACGATCCGGCCTTTGCCGCCAGGATCGCCGACATTGACCTGCAGGTGCAGGCGCTGGAAATGAGCGAGTTGCGCGCCCTTTCGACCATGGCTCTGGGTGGCGCGCCTGGACCGGAGGTCTCGACCCTCAAGATCCGGGGCTCAGAGATCCAGCAGCGCATCGCCGAGCTTGCGATGGAGGCGGTGGGCGAATATGCCCAGCCCTACCAGCCCGGCCTGCTGTTCCAGGACACCAACGAGACGCCGGTCGGCCCCGACCACGCGCCGCCCGCTGCGCCGCGCTATTTCAACATGCGCAAGACCAGCATCTATGGCGGCAGCAACGAGATTCAGAAGAACATCGTGTCCAAGATGGTGTTGGGCCTTTAGGCCTGGGCTATAAGGCACAAGGGATTTTGCGGAGGAGCTTTAGATGGATCTGTCCCTTTCCGACGAGCAGAAGCAGCTGCAGGATGCCGCCGAGCGCTTTGTTCGCGACAAGTATGCCTTCGAGAACCGCCGCAAGATCGCCGCCACCGAGCGCGGCTGGCTGCCGGAAAACTGGGCGCAGATGGCCGAGCTCGGCTGGCTCGGCATGTCCTTCAAGGAAGAGGACGGCGGCTACGGCGGCGGGCCGATCGAGACCATGATCGTCATGGAGCAGTTCGGCAAAGGCCTGGTGCTGGAACCGTTCCTGCCGACGGTGGTGCTGGGCGGCGGCATGATCGCCGCGGCCGGCAGCAAGGCGCAGAAGGAGGCGCTCCTCGCTCCGATGATCGAGGGCAAGAAGCAGTTCGCCTTCGCCTGGCTGGAGCGGCAGAGCCGCTACAATCTCGCCGACGTCTCGCTCAAGGCGACCAAGGACGGCAATGGCTGGTCGCTGTCGGGCCACAAGGGCGTGGTCTACAATGCGGCTTCCGCGGACAACATCATCGTGCTTGCCCGCACCGCGGGATCGGCGCGCGAAGAAAAGGGGCTGACGCTCTTTCTCGTCGACGGCAAGGCCAAGGGCCTCACCCGCCGCGACTACCCCACCCAGGACGCGCTGCGGGCCTCTGAACTCACTTTCGACAAGGTCTCGGTCGGCGCCGATGCGGTGCTGGGCAAGGTCGACGGTGCGTTTCCGGTGGTCGAGGAGGCGGTGGACCGCGCCATCGTCGCGCTCTGTGCCGAAGCGACCGGATGCATGGACGCGATCAATGCGGCCACGCTCGAATACATCAAGACGCGCAAGCAGTTCGGCGTGCCGATCGGAAAATTCCAGGTGCTGCAGCATCGCATGGTCGACTGCTTCACCAACGCGCAGGAGGCGCGCTCGATGACGCTGATGGCGTCGCTCAAGATCGACGACAAGGATCCGGTCGTGCGCCGCAAGGCGGCCTCGGGCGCCAAGGTCCAGATCGGCAAGTCGGGCAGGTTCTGCGGCCAGAGCGCTGTGCAGATGCATGGCGGCATGGGCGTCACCGACGAGCTCTCGGTCAGCCACTACTTCAAGCGGCTGACCATGATCGACCTGATGTTCGGCAACCAGCAGCATCACCTGACGCGCTACAGCAACCTCGCGATGGCGGCTTAGTGCCGGGGACGCGCCACTCCAGTGGCGCGTCGTGGTTCGCGGAAGTGTCCGACGCACGACTGGGCGCGGAGGGTGCTCCGCGCGAATCGCGCGCGCTTAGCCCATGACCGCAATCCTCGACATTATCGTGCCGGTGTTCGGCATGGTCGCGGTCGGCTGGGCGATCGGGCGCACGTCGCTGCTGACGCACGAGGGCCTGCGCGGCCTCACCAATGTCACCTTCTACGCGTTCTTCCCTGCGCTTCTGTTTCGATCGATGTCGCGGGTGCATGTCGAGGGCCTGTCGCTCGACATCCTGGTCGTCTTCTTTGGCTCGGCCCTGCTGCTCTACTTCCTGCTGATGCTTCTTGCGCGCCTCATGGGCATGCGGTTCGGCGAGCAGGCCGTATTCGCGCTCGCCGGCGTCTTCTCCAACGGCGTCGGCATCGGCATTCCCTTCATCTCGTTCGCCTTCGGCGAGAAGGGACTGGTGCCGCTGCTCATGATCATCAGTGTCAACTCGCTGATCCTGCTCACATTCTCCTGCCTGCTGATGGAGATGGACGGTCAGGGCACGGCGCGCGGAAGGCTGCTGCGCCAGTTGGGCGGCGCGGCGCTCAAGATGCTGAAGCATCCGGTGATCCCGCCGATCTTCGCCGGCCTCCTGTGGTCGGAGATCACGACCCTGGTGCCGGGTCTGGGAACGCCGGTCGTGATCGATCGCGTGCTGCAGGGGCTTAGCGTGGCCGCGCCGCCTTGCGGACTCATCATGGCGGGCGCCTCGCTCGCGCATGTCGGCCTGAAGGAGCACTGGCAGACCGCCGCCGTCGCGACAGCCTTCAAGCTCATGGTCCTGCCGCTGCTGGTCTGGTTCGCCGGACGATATATCTTCGAACTCGATTCGCTCTGGCTCACGGTCGCGACCCTGAATGCCGCCCTGCCGGCCGGCGCCAACGTCTACCTTGTGGCGCAGCTCTATCGCACCGGCGTCGGGCTCGCGACCAACGTCGTGGTCCTTTCCACGGCCGCCAGCATCGTGACGCTGTCGGTCGCGCTCCTGCTGCTGGGCGTGCAGTCAGGCTAGCGCAGCGCTTCCCAGATCAGCATGGCACCCGAGACCAGCATCACGCCGTCGAGCAGGCGTTGGAAGGTGGCGACATGCAGCCGCTCGAGCAGCAGGCGAGCGCCATAGGTCCCCACCATCACCGCCGAGCCCGCGATCAGGCCCTTCAGGATGATGTCCGTTGGCAGCGCGCCCAGCGTGCGGAAGGTCGCGGCCTTGGAGATGTAGAGCGCAAGCGAGCCCGCCGCCTCGGTGGCGATGAATGCACCTTTCACCAGGCCGTAGGCGCCGAAGACCGGCACGCTGAGCGGTCCAGTGGACACGACGATGCCGGTCAGGAAACCGATCGCGAAGCCTGCCGGCACGAGCGCCGCCAGCCCGATCCGGTAGTTGCGGGCGGTGATCCAGTGTCGACCCGGAATCATGACGAGGAAGAACACGCCGAGTGCGAGGTCGATGATCGACGGCGGCAGCCTGAGGAGCGTGCGCGCGCCGAGCGCTGCGCCCGGAATGCCGCCCACCGCATAGGCGACTGTGGCGCGCCAGTCGACATGCTTCCACCAGGAGGTGATCTTGGCGAAGTTCGACATCAGCGCGACGATGGCCATGGTCGGCACCGCCTCGATCGGGCCGAAGGCAAAGACCAGCACGGGCAGGAGGATGACCGTGGCGCCTGTCCCGACGATGCCGCTCACGAGACCGGCGACGGCGCCGACCACGAGGACCAGGGCGTAGGTCAGCACGACCCGTCCAGGGGAAAGCGCCCCTCCAGGGGCGCATCGTGAGTGCCGCTGGAGCGGCACTCCAATCGATCAGTATCCCGCGTTCGCGCGCAGGACTTTTTCCGCCTGTTCGAGCGGGATACCGCGACGCTTGGCATAGTCCTCCACCTGGTCGCGCCCGATGCGTGCGACGCCGAAATACTGCGCCTCGGGATGGGCGAAGTAGTACCCCGAAACGGCTGCCGTCGGCAGCATGGCAAAGCCTTCGGTCAGCGCCATGCCGGCGTTCTGGCCGGCGTTCAGGAGCCGGAACAGCTCGGGCTTCTGGCTGTGGTCGGGGCAGGCGGGATAGCCGGGCGCCGGGCGGATGCCGCGATATTTCTCGCGGACCAGCTCGTCGTTGCTGAGCGCCTCGTCGGGCGCGTAGCCCCACAGTGTCTTGCGTACCCGCTCATGCAGGCGCTCGGCGAAGGCCTCGGCCAGCCGGTCGGCCAGCGCCTTCAGCAGGATCTCCGAATAGTCGTCGCTATCGGCCTTGAAGCGCGCGAGATGCGCCTCGATGCCGTGGCCGGCGGTGACGGCGAAGCAGCCGATCCAGTCCGCCTTCGGCGAGATGAAGTCGGCCAGGCACATGTTGGCCCGGGGGCTGCGCTTCTCGATCTGCTGGCGCAGGAAGAAGAGGCGCGAGACCTCCTTGGCGTGGCTCTCGTCCTCGAACAGCACGACATCGTCGCCTTCGCGCCGGCACGGCCAGAAGGCGACCACACCCTTCGCCGTCAGCCACTTCTCGCGCACGATGCGGTCCAACATCTTGCGTGCGTCGGCGTAGAGCTTGCGAGCGCTCTCGCCCACCACCTTGTCTTCGAGGATCCCGGGGAAGTTGCCGGCCAGCTCCCAGGCGCGGAAGAACGGCGTCCAGTCGATGCGCTCGACAAGCTCGTGCAGCGGATATTCGGCGAAGACGCGCGTGCCCTTCGTCGCGGGCTTGGGCGGCACGTAGCCCGACCAGTCGATCTTGAAGGCGTTGGCGCGCGCGGCGGCAAGCGACACCAGCTTCTCCTGGCCGCGGCCGGCCCGCTCGGCGCGGATCGCCTCGTACTCGGCCGCGACCTTGGCCGCGAACTCCGCCGCCTGACGGCCCGATTCCGAAACGAGCGCGGTGCAGACGCCGACCGCCCGCGAGGCGTCGAGCACATGCACGGTTGTGCCGTGATAGCGCGGCGCGATCCTGAGCGCGGTATGGACCTTCGATGTGGTGGCGCCGCCGATCAGGAGCGGCACCTTGAAGTCCTGTCGCGTCATCTCCTCGGCCACCGTCACCATCTCATCGAGAGAGGGCGTGATGAGGCCGCTGAGGCCGATCAGGTCGGCCTTGTTGTCGTTGGCCGCCTTCAGGATCTCCTGGAACGGCACCATGACGCCGAGGTCGATGACGTCAAAGTTGTTGCACTGCAGTACAACGCCCACGATGTTCTTGCCGATATCATGGACGTCGCCCTTGACCGTCGCCATGACGATCTTGCCCTTCGACCGCGAGCCTTCGGTCTTCTCGGCCTCGATGTAGGGCAGGAGATAGGCCACCGCCTTCTTCATCACGCGCGCGCTCTTGACCACCTGCGGCAGGAACATCTTGCCCGACCCGAACAGGTCGCCGACCACGTTCATGCCGGCCATCAACGGGCCTTCGATCACCTCGATCGGCTTGGCGATCTGCTGGCGTGCCTCCTCGGTGTCGGCGACGACGTATTGGTCGATGCCCTTCACCAGCGCATGCTCCAGCCGCTTTTCCACGGGCCAGCTCCGCCATTCGGCGTCCCGTGTCTCGGTGGCCTCGCCCGTACCCTTGTATTTCGGGGCAAGCTCCAGCAGCCGATCGGTCGAATCGGGCCGGCGGTTCTGGATCACGTCCTCGCAGGCCTCGCGCAGCTCGGCCGGGATCTCGTCATAGACCTCGAGCTGGCCGGCATTGACGATGCCCATGTCCATGCCGGCCTGGATGGCATGATAGAGGAACACCGAGTGCATGGCCTTGCGCACCGGCTCGTTGCCGCGGAAGGCGAAGGAGAGGTTGGAGACGCCGCCCGAGATCTTTGCACCGGGGCAACGCGCCTTGATTTCGCGCGTGGCCGCGATGAAATCGACACCGTAGTTGTTGTGTTCCTCGATACCTGTCGCCACGGCGAAGATGTTGGGATCGAAGATGATGTCTTCGGCGGGGAATCCGACCTTGTTTACCAGGATGTCGTAGGCGCGGGCGCAGATCTCGACCTTGCGCTCCTTGGTGTCGGCCTGGCCCTTCTCATCGAACGCCATCACCACGACCGCGGCGCCGTAGCGGCGCACCTTGCGGGCGTGTTCGATGAAAGGCTCCACGCCTTCCTTCATGGAAATCGAGTTCACGATCGGCTTGCCGGCGACGCATTTCAGCCCGGCCTCGATCACGCTCCATTTGGAGCTGTCGATCATGATCGGTACCTTGGCGATGTCGGGCTCCGAGGCGATCAGCTTCAGGAACGTGTCCATCGCCTTCTCGGCATCGAGCAGGCCCTCGTCCATGTTGACGTCGATGATCTGCGCGCCCGATTCGACCTGCTGGCGCGCGATCTCGACGGCGGCTGCGTAGTCGCCGGCCAGGATCAGCTTCTTGAACTTCGCCGAGCCCGTGACATTGGTGCGTTCGCCGATGTTGATGAAGGTGGCCCGGCTTTCGGGCATGGCATTCTCGGTCATGATGAAACTCAAAAGAAACTCGCTGCTTCCATGCCGGAGAGGCGCAATGCCGGCGGCAGGGCGCGCCACTGGCGCGGCTTCACGCCCTTCACCGCCTCGGCGACGGCCTTGATGTGGGCGGGTGTCGTGCCGCAGCAGCCGCCCACCACGTTCAACCAGCCGTTCTCGGCCCAGCCTTTCACCAACTTTGCCGTCATCTCGGGCGGCTCGTCGTAGGCGCCAAGCTCGTTGGGCAGGCCGGCATTGGGATAGACGCAGACGAGCCCGTCGACCTGCGGATTGAGCGCATTCACGTAGGGGTGCAGCTCGGTGGCGCCGAAGCTGCAATTCAGCCCCATGGTGAGCGGTCGTGCATGGCGCACCGAATGCCAGAACGCCTCGACTGTCTGGCCCGAGAGATTGCGGCCGGCCAGATCGGTCAGTGTCATGGAGACCATGACCGGGATCTCCTCGTGACGCGCTTCACCCGCCTCGTCGGCGGCCACGATCGCGGCCTTGGCGTTCAACGTGTCGAACACCGTCTCGATGAGGATGAAATCGACGCCGCCGTCCAAGAGGCCGTCGATCTGCTCGCGATAGATGCCCTTCACTTCGTCGAAGGTGACGGCGCGATAGCCCGGGTCGTTGACGTTGGGCGAGACCGAGAGCGTCTTGTTGGTCGGGCCGAGCGCGCCGACCACGAAGCGTGGCTTGTCGGGATTCCCGGCGGTCGCTGCATCGGCGCAGGTGCGCGTCAGTTTGGCTGCCGCGAGATTGATCTCGCGGGCCATGCCGGCGATGCCGTAGTCCGAGAGGCTGATGGCGTTGGCGTTGAAGGTGTTGGTGGCTACGATATCGGCGCCGGCGTCGAGATAGGCGCTGCAGATGGCGCCGACGACATCCGGCCGGGTGAGGTTCAGAAGGTCGTTGTTGCCCTTCTGGTCGTGCTCGAAGTCGCGGCCGCCGCGAAAGCTCGCCTCGTCGAGCTTGTAGGTCTGGATCATCGATCCGTAGGGGCCGTCCTTCACCAGGATGCGCTCCTGCGCCAGGGCGCGGAGCTCGTCGGCCTTTTCCGAGCGCTTCATGAAGAGCTCCTTTGCGGGCGCACGCCCAGCAGATGGCAGATCGCGAAGGTAAGGTCCGCGCGGTTCAGCGTGTAGAAATGGAACTGCTCGACTCCCTCGCTTTGCAGGCGCCGGCAGAGGTCGCCGGCAACGGTGGCGGCGATCATGCGTCGCGTCTCGGCATCGTCGTCCAGCCCGTCGAACAGGCTGGCGAGCCAGGCCGGCACCTTGGAGCCGCATCCCCCCGCCATCTTCAGGATGCCCTGGAAGTTGGAGACCGGCATGACGCCCGGCACGACCGGCACATTGATTCCGGCCGCGGCCGTGCGGTCGCGGAAGCGCAGGAAGTCCTCGGCTTCGAAGAAGAACTGGGTGATACAGCGGTCGGCGCCGGCATCGACCTTGCGCATGAGGTTCTCAAGATCTGCCGCCTCGTCGGTCGAATCGGGATGCTTCTCCGGATAGGCGGCGACGCTGATCTGGAATGGGCCGATCCTTTTCAGTCCGGCGATCAGATCGGCCGCATTCGCATAGCCACCGGGGTGAGGCGTGTACTTGCCGCCGATGCCGCCGGGCGGGTCGCCGCGCAGCGCCACGATGTGGCGGATGCCGGCGTCCCAGTAGGCGCGCGCGACATCGTCGATCTCGCCCTGTGTCGCGCCGACGCAGGTCAGGTGGGCGGCGGGCTCTATGCCGGTCTCCTTCTTCAACCGCACGACCGTCTCGTGTGTGCGCTGACGCGTCGAACCGCCGGCGCCGTAGGTCACGGAAAAGAACGTGGGGCGCAGCGGCGTCAGGCGTGTCACGGTCTCCCAGAGGGTGCGTTCCGCTGCTTCGGTCTTGGGTGGCGAGAATTCGAAGGAGACCTCCAGACGCTGCGGCGCGCGCGCGGGGAAGTGCGCCTCGCCGAGGCCGAGCGGCGCCGTGCTCATCGGTTCGGCGTAAAGCGGGCCGGTGTCCGGGCTCATCGGGAGATTCCCCCTTGTTCAGACAGGTTTGACAGTCCGGCCGAACGCGGCGCGGCATGGTCGGACAATTCGCGTTCGCCGCGCCAGATGCCGGTCATCAGCCGCCGGCCGGGAAAATGGATCGGCTCCAGCGGTACGAGGCCGGCGCTCTTCAGCCAGCCCTGTACCTGATTGTCGGCGAAGCCGAGATGGACATGGGCATGCTCGCGCTTCAGCTCGACGAGATCGTGCGGCGAGAAATCGACCACCAGCACCACGCCACCGGGCCGGACCACCCGTGCGGCTTCGGCGAGCGCCGCCGCCGGATCGTCGGCGTAGTGCAGCACGTGATGGATGGTGACGACATCGAAGCTCTCCGCCTCGAACGGCAGGGCGTACATATCGGCTTGGCGGATGTCGGCATTGTCGATGCCCGCGCGGGCGAGGTTGGCGCGCGCCAATGCCAGCATCTCGCGGCTCTGGTCGACGCCCACGGCCTGCTCGACCTTGGACGCCAGAACTTCCAGCAGCCGGCCGGTGCCGGTGCCGATATCGAGCAGTCGGCGGGCGCCCACGGGAAAATGATGGGCAAGCGCGCGCTCGATCTCGCGGTCGGCGACGTGCAGGGCCCGGAGCTCGTCCCAGCGCTGGGCGTTGTCTCGGAAGAAACGCACGGCCGCGTTCTGGCGGCGCTGCTGCAGGGCGTCGAGGCGGGCGCGGTCGGTAGCGAGTCGCGGATGCCTGGAATCCAGCCGCCGCACGAACTCGCGCACCAGCGTCGCGTCGTCTCCCTCGGTGACCAGACGGAAGCGCGTGAACTGGGCCTCGCGAAAGCGCTCCAGAAGGCCGCCCTCAACCAGAAGCTTCAAGTGCCGCGACACGCGCGGCTGGCTCTGCCCCAGGACATGGACATAGTCGCTGACGGTCAGGTCTTCGCGCGCCGCCAGGGCGAGAATGCGCAAGCGGGTATCTTCCGCAGCGGCCCGGAGCAGGGTGAGAAGGTGATCCATAGAGTGCATGATATAAGCATATCTTTATGTCTGCAAGATCACTTCGAGGCGGAAATTGTGGCCATGCTGCCACATTTTACCGGCGGTTGCTGAGCCACCCCTTCAAACTGTCTCGGGTCTATGCAACACTTTCCCCTATCGGCGGCCAGGCAGGCCGTCTTTTGGTATTCGGGTGCCGTAGGCCGGCGGGGGATGGTCTGATTTGACGTCCAGGGGCAAGAGTTCAGTGAGAAGGACGGCTGGCATCGGTTCGTCCGCAATGGGGACAATCGTGGCGGCGGCGCTGCTCGGTGGCTGTGCCACACGTGACACGGGATCAGCCGATGTCTGGGATCCGCTGGAGGTTCCCAATCGATTCATCTTCTCGATCAACCAGGCCGTCGACACTATCGCTCTCCGCCCCATTGCGGTGCTCTATCGCGACTGGATGCCCAAGCCCGCCCAGCGCAGTGTGCACAATGCAGTGCAGAATCTCGGCGAGCCCGTGACGGCGATCAACGACGCCGTACAGGGCAATGCCCACCAGGCGGCCACATCGATGGCGCGCTTCCTGGTGAACTCGACGCTTGGTGTGGCCGGTCTGTTCGACGTCGCCACCTCGTTCGGCCTCAAGAAGAGCGATAACGATGCCGGCCAGACGATCGGCTACTATGCCGGCGTCGAACCCGAAAACGGCGGCTTCTACATGGTGCTGCCGCTGATCGGACCGTCCAATGCGCGTGATGCGGTCGGGCTCGTCGCCGACGCGTCGATCGATCCGTTCGGCCTTGCGATTTACAATCTCGCCAGCAGCAATGCCTACTGGGTCTATGCCGGTACCCGGTACGGCGTCACGATGCTCGATGCGCGAACCCGGACCATGGATGCGCTCGACGACCTGCAGCAGAACAGCGTCGACTACTATGCGGCGTTGCGCAGTGCCTACACCCAGCGCCGCGCCGAGCAAATTCGTCAAAAGCGGGAAAAGACCGATTCCCGTGCCGAGCTCGAGCGGCGCGACAATCTCGCGCTGGTGCGCTAGGACTTCAATTCACAAGTCCTCAGTCGTTCATCCTCGCAAGGAGAGATCGGTGTCATTGTTCATCTCTCGTCGAAGCATGTTGCCCAAAGCCATGGGTGTGGCCGCAGCTCTCGTCGTGTCCGGTCTTGCCGTCACGACCATCGGGCAGGCGGCGGCAGACCAGGATCCTGCAGCCGAGCTCATCCAGAAGACGGCGGCCCGGGTGATCGAGTTGATCAAGACCAAGACCGGGGCGGAACGCGAAGCCGGCATCCGGCAGGTACTTCAGACCGATTTCGACCTGAACTACATGGGCCGTTCGGCGCTCGGTACCCATTGGAACCAGGCCACGCCCGAACAGCGTGAACGCTTCCTCAAGGCGGCGGCGAGCGCCGAAGCGCACGCCTATGCCGACCGGTTCGGCAAGTATGGCGGCCAGACGCTGACCATCGGTCGTGTCATACCGCGGGGGAACGGCATCTCCATCGTCGACAGCAAGCTCAATCAGAGTAACGGCGAGCCGATCGCGATCCAGTGGGAGGTGCGCAACGAAGGCCAGGGGCCGCGCATTGTTGATGTCAAGATCGAGGGCGTCAGCATGGTCATGACTAGACGATCGGATTTCAATTCCTACATCCAGAATCACGGCGGCAAGGTCGAAGCGCTGATCGACGAACTGGAAGCCCGCGCCAAGCGGTGAATTGCGGCGGCAAGGGTTCCGCCCTAGAGTGACGGCGGGAGGCCTTTCGATTGGTCCCGCCGCGTCAGGGTTGGGGGACCGAAGGAGAGCGCCAATGGATAGCGCAGTCGTCAAGAATGCTGCCGAGCCCCGCTCGGTCGATCCGGTCTGGGCCAGGATCCGCGAGGCGGCGCAGGCAGTCGCCAGCGCCGAGCCTGTGCTGGCCGGTGTCCTTCATGCCACGATCCTGAGCCAGTCCCGTTTCGAGGGCGCGCTGAGCTACCATCTCGCACGGCTCGTCGGCACGACCGAGGTGCCGGCGGCGCTGATTCGCCAGACCTTCGACGAGGCGCTGAACGCCGATCCCGGCATCGGGCTGGCGGCACGCGCCGACATCATGGCTGTGGTCGAGCGCGATCCCGCCTGCACCTCGCATCTCGATCCGCTGCTCTGGTTCAAGGGATACCAGGCGCTGCAGACCTATCGCGTCGGCCATTGGCTATGGAAGCAGGGCCGTCATGCGCTTGCCCACTATATGCAGAGCCGCGCCAGCTCGCTGTTCGCCCTCGATATCCATCCTGCCGCCGTGATCGGCAAGGGCATCTTCCTCGATCACGGCACCGGCATCGTGATCGGAGAAACCGCCGTGGTCGAGGACGGCGTATCGATGCTGCATGGCGTGACGCTGGGCGGCACGGGCAAGGAACGCGGCGACCGCCATCCCAAGGTGCGACGCGGCGTGCTGCTGGGTGCCGGCGCCAAGGTGTTGGGCAATATCGAGATCGGCGCTTGCGCCAAGATCGCGGCCGGCAGCGTGGTGCTGGAGCCGGTTCCCGCCGGCTGCACGGCAGCCGGTGTGCCGGCGCGCATCATCGGCTGCGTCGACGTTCCCGAGCCGGCGCTGGAGATGGATCAGCGGATCTGAGTGCGGCCGCGGTCGGTCACAGGATCACCACAGGAGTACGGTTGCGATCGTGCCCGTCAGCGTTGTGAAGGTCAGCGCGACCAGACCTATGAACGTCAGAATCGTGCGTTCCCGCGCCCGCGCGCGGGCAGCGTTCCGGAAGTCGTAATAGATTTCCGTGAACTCCGGATCGCGCCATCCGGCGATTGGTTCGATCATGGCGATACAGCCCCAAGCAATGCCACGCCTGCAACGATCGGTCCGGCGCCTGTGCCCTTTTCGAGGCAGCGAGAACGCATGACCCGTTCATCAGGCCTTTCGGCCTGCAGTTCCAAACATGGCAACATCCCACACACATCCCGGCGGCTTGTGCGGACGACACGTCCGTCAGCCCTTCGGGTGCATGACCAGGACCCCTCCCGGTCACGCGATTTGCAGTCTACAACGTTCTACTCCAGCGGAACGTGGAGAAATCTGTGTCAACGGCTAGTAAACGTCGGCGAGATAGCGGCCGGTCTTCTTGAGGCCGGTCACGAACGCCCGGGCCTCGGCCTCGCCGAGGGAGCCATGTTGGGCGGCAATGGCGACCAGTGCCTTCTCGACATCGCCCGCCATGTGCGTGGCATCGCCGCAGACATAGAAATGGGCGCCGCGCTGCAGCCAGGCCCAAAGCTCGGCGCCTTCCTCGCGCAGCCGGTCCTGCACGTAGGTCCTGGGCGTCTCGGTGTCGCGTGACCAGGCGAGCGAGAGCCGTGTCAATGCCCGGCTGTCCTGCAGACCGGCGAATTCATCCTCGTAGAAGAAATCGCAGGCGCGGCGCTGGTGGCCGAAGAACAGCCATGCATCGCCCGGCGCCTGGGTGATCATGCGCTCCTGCAGAAAGGCACGGAACGGTGCCATGCCGGTGCCGGGCCCCACCATGATGATCGGCGTTTGCGGATTGCTGGGCAGGGCGAAGTTGTGCGCCCGCTGGACGTAGACCTTGAGCGGCATGCCGGGCGCGACGGCCCGTGAAAGGAATGTCGAGGCAACGCCCAACCGCATGCGGCCGTCCATCTCGTAGCGGACGTGATCGACGGTGAGTGTGAGCCGGTTCGGATCGACCTTGGGCGAGGACGAGATCGAGTAGAGACGGGGCTGCAGGCCGTCGAGGCATTCGACGAAAGCTTCAGGGTCGGGCCGGATGCCGGCGAACTTTCGCACGGCAGCCAGAACGTCGAGGCGCGCCGCGTCACCATCGGAATCCTCGCCCTGCGCCAAAGCCTTCGCCTTGGCCTTGCGCTCGCCGCCCACCATGTACGAGATCAACTCGAACAGCATGTCGGGCGCCGCGCCCAGCGACATGTCATGGGTCAGGACGTCGGTCAGCGTCTTGCCCGCGATCGGGAAGTCGGATGGCGCATTGATCGCTTCGATCACGGCGGCGACCAGCGCGGGGTCGTTCACGGGATAGACGCCGAAGCTGTCGCCGGCCGAATAGTCCAGGCCTGAGCCTGTGAGGTCGATCTCGACATGCCAGGTCGATTTCTCCGACGCGCCCTTGTTCAGGAGCCTGCGCGAGCAGAACCGCGCCTCGACCGGCAACTCACGTGAATAGCCGCGCTCGGCCGGCGCTTTTGGCGCGAGTCGCGCTGCCGCTTTCGCCTCGACCTTGGCCTTCTCCTCGTCAGGATCGATCGCCCCGCCGCCCATCTCTTCGATGAGCTTTTTGAGCATGCGCGCCGTTTCCTTTCCGCCGGGCACGCAAAGGTTCAGCCGCTCCTCGGCGTGCTGGGAGATCTCGTCGGCGTAGGTCTCGCAGGTATAGCCGCACTGGCCGCAATCCTGCTGCGCCATGGCCGCCATCATGCGCCGGCGCATCGGCCGGTCCTTGGCCCTCTCCATGCGTTCGGCGAGCGTGAGGGCCGGATCGTGCCAGGGTGCGCCGTCGTCATCGCCGTCCGCCATCGGGTTGCGGAAGGCGGGATCGGCGGCGGCGGGCAGGGAGGGCAGGCCTTGCCCGGCTGGAGGGGTCGACAAGAGGCCGGCAAAGAAGCCGTTCAGCCAGGCGCGCTGCTCCCCGCTGAAGGGTGCGTCTTCGGGGATGTATCTGGCCATGTCGGCGGGCAGAGGTTTTTCCATCACGGACATGGATCACACTCCGGCAAGGCGATGCAGGCTTTCGTCGTCATGGCGCGTGGAGAACTGCCGGAAGGTTTCCTCCGGGCCGGAACGGTGGGCGAGATAGGCGGCGAGCAGGCGTTCGATGAAGGCAGGCGTGTCTTTGGCCTGGACGCCGCGGGCGAACTCGCGACCGATCCTGGCATCGCTGCCGTAGCCGCCACCGATCACGACATTGTAGCCGTCGGCCGTCTCGTCCCCGTCCGACGGTATGCGGGCGCCGACAAGGCCGATATCGCCAATGTAGTGCTGGGCGCAGGAATTCGGGCAGCCGGTGAGGTGGATGTTGATCGGCGTGTCGAGCGCGACGCGCGGCTCGCAATGCCTGGCGATGGCGAGCGCCATCTCCTTGGTGTGCGCATTGGCGAGCTTGCAGCCCGAGGCGCCGGTGCAGGCGACGAGCCCGGCGCGCAATGGCGAGACCGCGAGCGCGAGTCCGGCCGCGGCGACGCGCCGCTCGAAGGCCGTTCGATTGGCTTCGGCGATGCCCGAGACCAGGAGATTCTGCCAGACGGTGAGCCGGAGATCGCCGTCGCCCAGTTCGCGAGCCGCCTCGGCGAGCGCGCGCATCTGCATCGCTTCCAGCCGTCCCACCGGCAGCGCGACGCCCGCGTAGTAAAGACCGGCCTGCTTCTGCCTGTGGAAGCCCACGTGCGCGGCACGATCCTGCGGCGGACGCGGCAGGACATGCCGGTCCTCGACGCGATCGAGCTTGCGGCCGAGCTTCTCCTCGACCGCGGCCAGGAACCTCTCGAGCCCCCAGGCGTCGATCAGATACTTCATGCGCGCCCTGGCGCGATTGGTGCGATCGCCATGGTCGATGAAGATGCGCACGATCGCGTCGGCGACCTTGGTCGAGTCCCGCGGCGCCACGACGACGCCCGTCGCCCGTGCGAGGTCTTTGTGCCCGGTGATGCCGCCCAACGCCAGGCGGTACCAGACGCCCGGCGCGACGCTTGCGCCTTCGCCGACCTGCACCGCGGTGAAGCCGATGTCATTGGTCTCTTCCAGCGTAGGGATCGGTCCGCCGCCGTCGAAGGCGACGTTGAACTTGCGCGGCAGGCCGGTGAGGGAGCGATCATTCAGGACGTGGAAGTGCCAGCGGCGCGTATCGGGTCGTGTGTCGATGAGTTCATGCGGCGCGATGCCCGCAGTCGCATCGCCCGTCACGTTGCGGATATTGTCGGCGCCCGAGCCGCGCGAGGTGAGGCCGAGATCCTGCACCGCCTCGACGACATTGGTCGCGTTCTTCGCCTCGATGCCACGGATCTGGAGGTTGGCGCGGGTCGTCACATGCGCATGACCCGCGCCCCAGCGCTCGGCGATGTCGGCCAGTCCCGCGAACTGTCGCCAGCTCAGGAGGCTGTTCGGCATGCGCAGCCGCGCCATATAGAAGGGCTGGTTGGGCGCGAGATAAAAGAGGCCGTAGAAACGCCAGCGGAAATTGTCTGCGGGCTTGGGATATTCGTTGCGCGATGCCTGGTCCGTGAGCCGTGCGTAACCGTCGAAGGGATGCTCTTCGCGCTTCCACTTTTCGGGATCGACGAGCTTTTTGCCCTCGGCCTCGAAGCGCGCCATGGCGGCGAGATGCGCCGCGTCCGGCCCGCTTGGCGCGGAGGGCGCCGGCATATGCCCACCGCTGCGCGCCGCCTGCAGGCCTGACGCGAAGCCTTCGAGGTAACGTTTTTGCTCGGGCAGGAAGTCCGGCCCGCTCACGGGATCACTCGGCGGCGACGGGGGCGGCGACGGCGTCGTCGACGACCGTCGTTCGCGGGCGGTATGTCAAATACAGGGCAAGACCGGTGAACACGAAGCCGCCCACGAAGTTGCCCAGCGTCACCGGGATCTGGTTCCACCACCACCAGCCGGCGACGGTCACCTTGGCGCCCATCATCATGCCGGTGGGGATGATGAACATATTGACGACGGCGTGCTCGAAACCCTGCGCGAAGAAGATGAAGATCGGCAGCCATGCGGTCACGACCTTGCCGACGGTGGACGTGGTGGTCATCGCCAGCACGACAGCGAGGCACACCATCCAGTTGCAGAGCATGGCGCGCACGAAGGCGGTGATCCAACCGGCGGCGCCGAAAGCCTCGAAGCCGTTGGTCTTCGCTTCGGCGATTTGCACGATGCGCCGGGCGACCCCGGTGGGCGCGACGGACCACAGGTCGGTGAGTGCGATGGCGAGCAGAACGCCATAGAGCACGCTGCCCACCAGATTGCCAAGAAATACCCAGCCGAGATTGACGAGGACTTCGCGAAGTGAAGCGCGTCCCTCGATATAGGGGAGCGGCAGGAGGCCGAAGCTGCCGGTCACCAACTCGAGCCCCAGGAGAACGATCGTCACGAGGCCGACGGGGAAGATGATGGCGCCCACGATCGGCTGGCCGGTCGTCACTGCGCCGGTGAAAGCGAGGCTGGTCGCCACGCCGAGGATGGCGCCCGACAGCATGCCACGCACGAAGAGGTCGCGCGGTGGGAGCGCCAGCTTGGCCGTGCCCGCATCGACCATCGCCTGCGCAACGGCGGCAGGCTTGACATAGTCCATGACATACCTCTCGCTTCGGTGGTCTGACGGGCAAGGAGGAGCAAGAGGCGTGCCAGCAAAAGGATCGGCTGATCGCGACTGCAGCCTGCGTGCTGCGGCATGCGCCGATTGATTTGTGAGCACCTTGGAATTTCTTGCTTTTCCCTCGGCCGTGGCTACCCGATGCCGCATTGGGCGGTGGTCGTGGCCGGCGCTGTCCGCGGCGAAGCGACTCGATGTCGATGAGGGGATGATGCCTGATGCTGCCCGCTTCATGAGCCTCCGGTTCGCGGTCGAGCAGAGACTGCACGGCAAGTCCATCCTCGATGCCGCCCTCGAGGGCGCACGGCTGCGCTTTCGTCCGGTCGCAATGACGAGCTTCGCCTTTATCCTGGGCCTCCTGCCGCTGGTGATCGCCGAGGGCGCCGGATCGACAAGCCGTCGCGCTGTCGGCACGCCCGTATTCGGCGGCATGATCGCGGCGGCCGTGTTTGGCATCTTCGTGATTCCCATGCTCTATGTCGTCTTCCAAGGGCTGCGGGAGCGGTTCGGCAGGAAGGAAGTCACGCCGGCCAGGCAGCCGGGCGATTGACGGACCATGATTGGACTCAAGAGGGAGAGAGGCAGATGACGGAGCTTGGCGAGCCGGTCCGCTATATCGATCGCACCCGGCACTATTACCGCGCCCTGGGATACGCGAAGGACTATGTCTGGGCGAGGCATGACGACGTGCCGTTTGCCCGCCTCCACAAGCCGCTTGCAGCGTCACGCATCGCCTTGATCACGACGGCCAGCCCCGCGGATTTCAAGGGGACCAGACAAGTGTGGTCGGGGCAAATGACGCCGCCGCCGGCGAAGCTCTTCACCACGAATCTCGCCTGGGACAAGGAGTCGACGCACACCGACGACCGCGAGAGCTTTCTGCCGATCGAGGCGGCTTCGGCACTGGCGGCCGAAGGCGTGTTCGCCGGCTTGACCGGACGCTTCCATGGCGTGCCGACCGAATACAGCCAGCGCAAGACGACGGAGGAGGATGCGCCTCAGGTCCTGCAACGGCTACGCGACGACGGAGCCGATGCGGCGATCCTCTGCCCGCTTTGACCCGTCTGCCACCAGACCGTGAGTCTGGTCGCCCGTCATCTCGAGGCCAATGGCATCCCGACCGTGATCATCGGATCGGCTCTCGACGTCGTCGAGCATTGCGGCGTGCCGCGTTTCCTGTTCACCGACTTTCCGCTCGGCAATCCCTGCGGCCTTCCATGGGATCGGGCGATGCAGAAGGCGATCGTGCGGCAGGCTCTCGGCTTGCTCGAGTCGGCCGGGGGCCCGCGAACGACGGTGAAAGCGCCGTTCCGCTGGAAGGAGGACGATCCCGGCTGGCGCGCACGCTACGGTCGCGTCGACCCGGCGGAGCGCGCGCGGCTCCTGGCGCTCGGCGAGGAACGTCGACGACAGCGAGGGACGAAAAAGTGAGAAAATGGCCCAAAAAGCCCGTGCCATCGGCATCGGAGGTTTCTCACCCGATGAGAAGAAGTGAGAAACCGTGAGAGAATAGGCGTTATTCCGACGTCAGGCCGTGCCGCCTACTTCCGTACCGTCGCTTAATTCCGTACCAGCGGCTTGTACTTGATGCGGTGCGGCTGGTCGGCGTCGGTGCCGAGACGGCGGTGGCGGTCCGCCTCGTAGTCCTGGTAGTTGCCCTCGAACCATTCGACGTGGCTGTCGCCCTCGAACGCCAGCATGTGGGTGGCGATGCGGTCGAGGAACCAGCGATCGTGGCTGATGATCACGGCGCAGCCGGCGAAATCGACCAGTGCCTCCTCGAGCGCGCGCAGGGTATCGACGTCGAGGTCGTTGGTCGGCTCGTCGAGCAGCAGGACATTGGCGCCGCTCTTCAGCATCTTGGCGAGGTTGACGCGGTTGCGCTCGCCGCCGGAGAGCTGGCCCACTTTCTTCTGTTGGTCGGCGCCCTTGAAGTTGAACGACCCGCAATAGGCGCGGCTCGAGACCTCGCGGTTGCCGAGCTTGATGATGTCGAGGCCGCCCGACAGTTCTTCCCACACGGTCTTGTTGGGATCGAGCGTCTCGCGGCTCTGGTCGACATAGCCCAGCTTTACTGTCGGGCCGACCGAGAAGCTGCCCGAGTCGGCCGTCTCCTGGCCGGTGATCATCTTGAACAGCGTCGTCTTGCCCGCACCGTTGGGGCCGATCACGCCCACGATGCCGCCGGGCGGCAGGTTGAACGAGAGGTTGTCGATCAGCAGCCGGTCGCCAAAGCCCTTGGAGATGCCTTCGGCCGTGATGACGTGGTCGCCCAGCCGCGGACCGGCCGGAATCACGATCTGCGCCGTGTCGAGCGTGGCCTTCTGCTCCTCCTCGACCATCTGGTTGTAGGCGGCGATGCGCGCCTTGCTCTTGGAGCGGCGTGCCTGCGGCGACTGGCCCATCCACTCGAGTTCGCGCTGCAGAGTGCGGCGGCGGGTGTCGGCGGCCTTCTCTTCCTGCGCCAGACGCTTGTCCTTCTGCTTCAACCAGGAGGAATAGTTGCCCTCCCAGGGAATGCCCGCGCCGCGGTCGAGTTCGAGGATCCAGCCCGCGACATTGTCGAGGAAATAGCGGTCGTGGGTGACGGCCACCACCGTGCCGGGAAATTCGCCGAGATGCCGCTCGAGCCAGGCCACCGATTCGGCGTCGAGATGGTTGGTGGGCTCGTCGAGCAGCAGCATGTCGGGCTTGCTGAGCAGCAGCCGGCAGAGCGCGACGCGGCGGCGCTCGCCTCCCGACAGCTTCTCGACATCGGCATCGCCCGGCGGACAGCGCAGCGCGTCCATGGCGATCTCGACCGTGCGCTGCAGGTCCCAGCCGTTGCCGGCATCGATCTTCTCCTGCAGCTCGGCCTGCTCGGCGATCAGCTTGTCCATGTCGGCGTCGGGGTCGGAGAAGGCGGCTGACACCTCCTCGAAGCGCGCCAGCATCGTGGCCATCTCGCCTGCGCCGTCCATGATATTGGCCAGCACATCCTTCTTGGGGTCGAGCTTGGGCTCCTGCTCGAGCAGGCCCACCTTCGCACCCTCGGCTGCCCAGGCCTCGCCGGTGAAATTGTCGTCCTGGCCGGCCATGATCCGCAGAAGGGTCGACTTGCCGGCGCCGTTCAGGCCCAGGACGCCGATCTTGGCGCCCGGTAAGAAGGAGAGCCAGATGTCCTTCAGGACCTGTTTGCCGCCCGGGTAGGTCTTGTTGAGACCCTTCATGACGTAGATGTACTGATACGCGGCCATTGCGGGCTCCTTGGGGCTCCAGCAGGAAATGGGACGGGAAGGCGAGCCTTGTAGCGACCGAGGGGGCTTGGTTCAATGCGGGCGATGCTCTCCGAACCGGTGGTCCTCGCACTGTCGCTGGCCTATCTCGGCCTTTTGTTCGCCGTGGCCTATTTCGGCGACCGGCATCAGCGCGTCTGGTCGGCCAGTCGCACGGTCGCGCCGGCGGTCTATGGCCTGTCTTTTGCCATCTACTGCACGTCGTGGACCTTCTATGGCGGGGTTGGCCGGGCCAGCGCGACAGGGTTCGACTACCTGCTGATCTATACCGGCCCGGTGCTGGTGATGACGGTGGGCTTTCCGCTGCTGCGCAAGATGGTGCGGCTTGCCAAGCAGCACAATGTCACCTCGATCGCCGACTTTCTGGCCTCGCGCTACGGCAAAAGCCGCACGGTTGGAGTGACCGCCACCCTGTTCGCGACCGTGGGCGTGCTACCTTACATCGCGCTGCAGCTCCAGGCGGTGTCGTCGTCCTTCATCGCCATCGTCGACCCGACCATCCGGACGGACGCCAAGGTCACCTCTATCCATACCGATGCTGCTATCCATACCGATACTGCCCTCATCGTCGCGGCGCTGATGGCGGTCTTCACCATCCTGTTCGGTGTGCGCCATGTCTCTGCTTCCGAACAGCATCGCGGGATGATGTTGGCGATCGCCTTCGAATCGGTGGTGAAGCTGATCGCGCTTGTTGCGGTCGGCCCCTTCGTGCTGTTCGTGCTGTTCGACGGGCCCTCCGATCTCTGGGCACAGCTCACCGCCCAGCCGGCGGTGGCCGGACGGGTGTTGCAGGAGGGCTCGCCCGTCGCCTGGATCGTAACCTCGCTGCTCTCGGCCATGGCGTTTCTCTGCCTGCCGCGCCAGTTTCATGTCGCCGTGGTCGAGCATGGCCACGCCGCGAGCCTGTCGACCGCACGCTGGCTGTTCCCGAGCTACCTCGTGCTGATCAATCTGTTCGTGATCCCGATCGCTGCGGCGGGATTGCTGCTGCTGGGCGCGCACTTCAATCCCGATCTCTATGTGCTGCGACTGCCGCTCGAGCATGGTGCCATCTGGCTCTCGGCCTTCGTTTTCATCGGCGGCCTTTCGGCCGCGACGGCGATGGTGGTGGTGGCCTGCATGGCGTTGTCGGGCATGATCGGCAACGAGCTCCTGATGCCCTACCTGCTGCGCCACCAGATGGTGCAGCGGGATGAGATGGGCCCGTTGGTGGTGACTGTGCGTCGTGCCGCCGTCGTGTTGATCCTGCTGGCGGCCTATGTCTACGAGCGGATCGTGTCGGGCATCCTGCCGCTCGCCTCGATCGGGCTCATCAGCTTCTGCGCCGTCGCCAATTTCGCGCCAGGTCTGGTGCTCGGCCTCTACTGGCGCCGCGCCCATCGTTGGGGCGTCGTGGCGGGGCTCGCCGGCGGGTTCGTCGTCTGGCTATATGCTCTCCTGCTGCCGACTTTGCACCAGGAGGCGGGCGGAGCGCAGGAGATGCCACTCCGGCACTGGCTGCCGGCGCCGTTCGACGGGCTCGACCCGGTGGGGCAGGGCTTCGTGGTCGGCATCCTCGTCAACACCCTTCTGCTGGTGGGCGTGTCGCTGCTGATGCGCGCACGCGGTGCCGATGCCGAGCAGGCGCACGCCTTTGTGGTCGGCGCGGAGCCCGCAGAGGCTGATCCGCAGACGCCGGCCGACGCCCGTCGCCTCGAGGAGTTGCGCGAGCTTCTGGCCCGGTTCGTCGGTTTCGAGCGCGCCGAGCGCGCACTGGGCCATCGACCGCTTTCGATCGAAACGGCATTGCAGCGCACCGAGCGCATGCTGTCGGGCACATTGGGCGCTGCTTCGGCGCGGGTGGTCGTCGCCGCGTTCGGCGGTCGCGGGCAGCTGATTCCGCGCAGCGCTCGCGCTTTGATCGACGAGGCGACGGAAGCGATCCGCTACAACTACGAGATCTTGCGCAACACGCTGGACCATGTCGGCATGGGCATCGCCGCCTTCGATCGCCAGGGCAATCTCGAGATCTTCAACGACCGCTTCACGACCCTTCTGTCCCTCGACAGCGAGGCGGTCGTGGTGGGGGCTTCACCGCTCCGGTTCGGCGGCACCTCCGACATCGTGGCGCTCCTGCACCGGCCGCAGACACCGCAGACCCATGAGATCACGACACGCGAGGGCCGCGTGGTCGAGCTTCGACGCGATCCGTTGCCGGGCGGCGGCTTCGTCGCCACCTGCAACGACGTGACGGCCCGCGTGCGCACCGCGGAGGCGCTGCGCGAGAGCGACCGTCGGCTGCGGCAGGCCGCGGAGACGCTGGAGCAGCGCGTGGTCGAACGCACCGCCGAACTGGAGGCCAGCCGTGCCGAGGCCGAGGCGGCAAACCTCGGCAAGACCCGCTTCATCGCCGCTGCGAGCCACGATCTGCTGCAGCCGCTGCATGCTGCACGGCTTTTCACGGCGGCGATGATGGACCGCGATCCCGGCAACGATCTCGGCACCAAGATCGATGCCAGCCTCGGCGCGGTGGAATCGCTGCTCGACGCGCTGCTTGATATCTCCAAGCTTGACGCCGGTGCCTTCAAGCCGGAAACGCGCAGCTTCGCCCTGCAGCCGATGTTCGAATCGCTGGCAACCTCTTTCGCCGCTGTCGCCGCGCGGCGCGATATCCAGCTCGTGGTGGTGCCGACACGGGCCTTCGTGAGCACAGACCCTGCCTTCCTGCGCCGCATTCTGCAGAACCTGCTCTCCAACGCGCTGCGCTATGGCCGGGCCGAGGGCCGGCCGCAACGCGTGCTGTTGGGGTGCCGCCGGGAGGGCCGGCAATTGCGCATCGAAGTGAAGGACAACGGCCCCGGCATCGCCGCCGACAAGCAGGGCGTGATCTTCGAAGAGTTCGTGCGCCTGAGGCCCGAGGCCGACCCGGTGCGCGAGGAGCGCGGGTTGGGGCTCGGCCTTGCCATCGTCGAGCGCGTGGCGCGCATGCTCGACCTGCCGGTGCGCATCTCCTCGGCACCGGGACAAGGGTCGACCTTTTCGGTGCTGGTGCCGTGCGCGCCGTCGGTCGAGGCGATGCCCGCCGTGGCCGCCGTCCCGATAGCGGCGTCGACGCTGGAAGCCGACAGCTTCGTGCTGTGCATAGACAACGAGGTGCGGGTGCGTGAAGCGATGGCGACGCTGCTGGGTGGCTGGGGTTGCAAGGTCGCGACGGCGGCCTGTGAAGCCGAGGCGCTCGAACGCGTGAGGGCGGCGAGGCGGCTGCCCGATCTCATACTGGCCGACTTACATCTCGACGACCGCGGTGAGGATCGGCCCGATGGCCTCGCCGTGATCGAGATCCTGCGTCGGCACTGGGGCCGTACCGTGCCAGCAGCCCTCGTCACCGCCGACCGCGAACCGACGCTGCGCCTGCGGGCTCGTGCGCAGCAGGTCGAGCTCCTGCACAAGCCGGTGAAGCCCGCCGCCCTTCGCGCCCTCCTGCGCATGCGCGAACGGTCGACCATGGTCGCCTGACGCTCCCGCGGACACGTCAGTTCAATCCGTTCAAGCCGGCGGCAGGGACAAGCTGCGTGCCTCGATGACGGCCTGGGTGCGCGAACGCACGCCGAGCTTGCGCAGGATCACGGTGACATGGGCTTTCACGGTCGCCTCGCCGACGCCGAGCTTGTAGGCGATCTGCTTGTTCTGGTCGCCTTGCACCATCAGCGCCAGGACACGCCATTGCTGCGGCGTGAGCTGGCCGGCGCGTCGGGCGAAACTGTCATTGGCATCGGTGCCGGTGTCGGGCGGCGCGATGATCTCGCCATCGAGCACCGCGCGCACCGTGACTGCGATCTCTTCAAGCGAAGCCGACTTGTCGACATAGGCCGAGGCCCCGAGATCGTGCGTACGGCGTGCGACGGCGGCATCGCGCGCTGCCGAGACGACGATGATCGGCACCGTCGGCCAATCCGAGCGCAGCAGCACGAGGCCAGTCAGCCCGTCCATGCCGGGCATGTCGAGGTCGAGCAGCAGGGCGTCCGTATCGGGCTGGTGCTCGAGTGCGGCCTGCGCTTCGGCGAGGCTGCCGGCGAGGCCGATGACGGCGCCCGGGAAACTTTGCGACAGCACCGTGCTCAGGGCGTCGCGGACCATGGGATGGTCGTCGGCAATCAGGAAGCTGCGCGGCGCAGAAGAGGCTTCGGTCATGTCGGTCTGATTATTTCCATCCGCACGGCCATTGTAAATTTGAAGCCGCAGACCGCAATTTCGGGGTGAAAACGGGCTTTCCGGGCCGGTTTCCTTTTAGGGCCCGAGAAGGCATCCTGACAGGCGCTTCAGGTGTAATCAGGATACGTGTATGAATCTCGACGCCATTGATATCGGCCACCATCCGCCCGACGATGTGAACGTCCTCATCGAGGTGCCGATCGGGGGCGAGCCCATCAAGTACGAGATGGACAAGGCCGCTGGAACACTGGTGGTCGACCGTTTCCTCTATACGCCCATGCGCTATCCCGGAAATTACGGCTTCGTGCCGCATACGCTGTCGGACGACGGCGATCCGATCGACGTGCTGATCGCCAATACCCGCCCGATCATTCCGGGAGCGGTCATGAACGTGCGGCCGATCGGCGTGCTCCGGATGGAGGATGACGGCGGCGGTGACGAAAAGATCATCGCCGTGCCGACACCCAGAATTACCCAGCGATATATCCACGTGAAGACCTATCGGGATCTGCCCGAGATCACGCGCCAGCAGATCGAGCACTTTTTCGTTCACTACAAGGACCTGGAGCCCGGCAAGTGGGTCAAGCTTCTGGGCTGGGGCGACGTCGAGGAGGCGCACAGCCTGATTACAGCGGCAATCCACCGCGCCAGGGCTGGGCGATCATGAGCCGCAGCAGCACAGCAGAGGAGGCAGGCGATGCTTGAGGCGACGGATACATCCGAGACCGCGCCGCTCGCCGGCCGAACGGTCCTCGTGGTCGAGGACAATTCTGAAATCGCTCTCGAACTTACGGCTATCCTCTCGGAAGCGGGTGCCGCCGTGGTCGGACCGGTGGCGTCGGTGCAAGGCGCCTACGATCAAATGGCCGATCGCACCATCGAGACGGCTTTGCTCGACGTGACGCTGCGCAACAACGAGACGGCGTTCCCACTTGCCGATGCGCTCGCCGCGCAGCGCATTCCTTTCGTCTTCATCTCCGGCCAGTCGAGCGCGCTCATGCCGCCGCGCTACCGCGACCGCGCTTTCCTCAACAAGCCCTACAGGAGCGAGGAAGTCATCGAACTGGTCCTCGCGTCGCTGCAGTCCGACGCCTAGTCGCGCCAGGGACGGGCGTTCGATCCGGCATTTCTATATTAGAATTATTCTAAACTAATTGACAGACAGGAGGCCAGGGCCCAGATTTCACTTCTCGTCCCAAAGGAGGGGTGCATATGACCGATAAGAAGCTCACGACCGCGGCGGGTGCGCCCGTCGTCGACAACCAGAACTCGATGTCTGCGGGGCGGCGCGGTCCCCTGTTGCTCCAGGACGTCTGGCTGCTCGAGAAACTCGCGCACTTCGATCGCGAAGTGATCCCCGAACGGCGCATGCATGCCAAGGGATCCGGCGCCTACGGGACCTTCACCGTCACCCACGACATCACGAAGTACACCCGCGCGAAGATCTTCTCGGCCGTCGGCAAGAAGACCGACTTGTTCGCGCGCTTCACGACCGTGGCGGGCGAGCGCGGCGCCGCCGATGCCGAACGTGATATCCGCGGCTTTGCCATCAAGTTCTACACCGAGGAAGGCAACTGGGATCTGGTCGGCAACAACACGCCGGTCTTCTTCCTGCGCGATCCGCTGAAATTCCCCGATCTCAATCACGCAGTGAAGCGCGATCCCAGGACCAACATGCGCAGCGCGCGGAACAACTGGGATTTCTGGACGTCGCTGCCCGAGGCGCTTCACCAGGTCACGATCGTGATGAGCGATCGCGGCATCCCGGCCTCCTACCGCCATATGCATGGCTTCGGTAGCCATACCTTCAGCTTCATCAATCGCGACAATGAGCGGTTCTGGGTCAAATTCCATTTCAGGTGCCAGCAAGGCATCAAGAACCTGAGCGACGCCGAGGCGCAGGAGATCGTCGGCAAGGACCGCGAGAGCCATCAGCGCGATCTCTTCGAATCTCTGGAGAAGAAGGAGTTCCCGAAGTG
Source organism: Pseudomonadota bacterium (assembly GCA_018242505.1). Classification (GTDB taxonomy): domain Bacteria; phylum Pseudomonadota; class Alphaproteobacteria; order Reyranellales; family Reyranellaceae; genus Reyranella. Next base: position 16,355 of record JAFEBU010000043.1, on the reverse strand, counting down.
GACCTTGAAGGTCCAGATCATGCCGGAGAAGGACGCCTCGAAGGTGCCGTACAATCCATTCGATCTCACGAAGGTGTGGCCGCACAAGGACTACCCTTTGCTCGACGTCGGCGTGATGGAGCTCAACCGCAATCCCGAGAACTTCTTCGCCGAGGTCGAGCAGTCGGCCTTCAATCCGGCGAACGTGGTGCCGGGCGTCAGCTTCTCACCCGACAAGATGCTGCAGGCGCGTCTCTTCTCCTATGGCGATGCGCAGCGTTACCGGCTTGGCGTCAACCATCAACTGATCCCCGTCAACGCAGCACGCTGCCCGGTGCACAGCTATCATCGCGACGGCCAGATGCGAACCGACGGCAACTACGGCGGCACGATCGGCTACCAGCCCAACAGCTTCGGCCAATGGCAGGAGCAGCCCGACTTCCGGGAGCCGCCACTTTCGATCGAAGGCGCGGCGGATCACTGGAACCATCGGGAGGATCGTGATTACTTCTCCCAGCCCGGTGCACTCTTCCGTTTGATGACGCCGGCGCAGCAGCAGACGCTTTTCGCCAATACCGCGCGGGCAATGGCCGGTGTGCCGGCCGAGATCCAGGTCCGACATATCGTGCATTGCCGCGAGGCCGATCCGGCCTACGGCAAGGGCGTTGCCGATGCGCTTGGCATTGCGCTGAGCGACGTGCCGTCCAGCATCGCCGCCGACTGAGCCGCCATCCGATCCGGCGCCGCAGTCCGAGGATGGACGCCACCTGGTCGTGGCAATAGCATCGTCATGATCAGGTGGAGAAGGCCATGGCGCTGGATCTGGTGGTGCGAGGCGGTACCGTCGTCGACGGCTCCGGCGGCAGGCGGTTTGTCGCCGATATCGGTGTCAGGGATGGGCGCATCGTCGAGATCGGCCGAGTCTCCGGGCCCGCGCGGCGGACGATCGATGCCGACGGCCTGATCGTCTCGCCGGGCTTCATCGACGGCCACACTCACATGGATGCGCAGGTGGCCTGGGATCCGTTGGGGAGCTGCTCATGCTGGCACGGCGTTACGTCGGTCGTGATGAGCAATTGCGGCTTCGCGCTGGCGCCTTGCAAGCCGGCAGATCGTGACTGGTACGCGCGCTGCCTGTCGGCCGTCGAGGACATTCCGACCGAGGCGATGGCTGCCGGCATCGACTGGAATTGGGAGACCTTCCCCGACTACATGGCCACGGTGGAGCGCCTGCCGAAGGCGATCAACTACGGCATGTATATCGGCCATTCGGCATTGCGCATGTACGTCATGGGAAAGCGTGCGCTCGACGAGACGGCCAACGACGATGACATGCATCGCATGGCGCTTCTGGTCCAGGAAGCGCTGAAGGCGGGCGCGCTCGGCTTTTCGAGCTCGCGGGCCAATACGCATGTCACTCCCGACAACACGCCGGTCGCCAGCCGCATCGCCGACTGGCAAGAGATCGACCGCATCGTCGCCGCCATGGCCGAGCTCGATGCCGGCATCTTCCAGATCGGCCCCGACATCGCCAGCGGTCCCGCCCATCGCGCCTTCCTCGAACGCCTGCGGGAAATCGCGCTCGCGCACAAGCGGCCCATCATGTTCGGCGTGCTGTCGACGCGCCAGGGCGACGATCCCACACCCTGGCACGACCAGACGCGATACATCGACGATACGGTCGCTGCCGGCGGGAGGATGTTCGGGCAGGGCACCACGCGTTCGATCAACGCGATCTTCTCGTTGAAATCCTATCTGCCGTTCGATGTGCTGCCGGCATGGAAGCCGATCCGCGCGCTGCCGCTTGCGGAGCAAAAGAGACGGCTCTCCGATCCCGCGGTGCGCCGCGAGCTGGTGGCGGCCGAGGCGAAGATGAAGCCGCGCGACGCCACCTTCCAGGGCGGCGGGGCCGCGACAACGGATCCGCGCAAGCCGGACTACACGAACCTTTTCGCCTTGAAGGGCGTCGATTGGGACGACCCGACGGTCGACCAGCTCGCCAGGGCGCGCGGCCGGCATCCGGTCGAGGTGATGATCGACCTCTGCCTCGCCGACGAGAACCAGATCTACGTTCAGCCGCTGGTGAACGAATCGCCGCAGGACGTGCTGGGCATCCTGCGGCATGGCCGCACGCTCGCGACGTTTTCCGATTCAGGCGCGCATGTGTGCCAGGAGATGGGTTCGTCGTTGCAGACGCATTTCCTGAGCTATTGGGTGCGCAAGCACCGCGCGTTCACGCTCGAACAGGCAATCAGGAAGCTGACACATGACAACGCCCGTGCCTGGGAGTTGCACGACAGGGGCCTCGTCAAGGAAGGCTATAGGGCAGACCTGGTGTTGTTCGAGGAGGATCGCATCCGGCCCTGCCTGCCGACGGTCGAGACCGATCTGCCGGGCGGTGCGCGACGGTTGGTGCAAAAGGCGGAAGGCATCCGCGGGACCGTCGTCAATGGCTCCGTGGCCTTCGAGAACGGCGAGGCCACGGGGACTTTCGCCGGCGAGGTGCTGAAGGGCAGGCTTGCGTCGTAACCGGCGGGGGGCGTGATGGCCAGGAGAACGGTCATTCGAGGGGCGCAGGTCGTCACCATGGACAGGGCGCTGGGTGACTTCCGTTCGGCCGACATCCTGATCGAGAACGGTGCAATCGGCGCCGTCGGATCGTCGCTCGACAGCACGGGCGCCGAGGTGATCGACGGTTCCTGCATGATTGCGCTGCCGGGCATCGTCGATGCCCACACTTGTCTATGGCAGACGGTCTTGCGCGGCTATGTGCCCGATCTCTGGCCGGGCACCTACTATTCCGCGTTCCTGCCCTTGCGCCGGCGTTTCACGGCCGAAGACAACTTCCATGCGGCCTATATCGGCGGCTTCGAAATGCTGTCCTACGGCACGACGACCGTCGTCGATTATTGCCACGATATCCGCGGTCCCGGCTATGCCCCGGCCTCGATCGAGGCGTTGCGTGCGACCGGCATCCGTCATCTGTTCACCTACTCCTTCATGAGCGTCAGCCCGGATGATTTTCCCGGGCCAGGCGATCGCTTTGACGATGCCCGGCGCGTCTACGATACGTTCCACGATCCCGCTGGCCTAACCACCGTCGGATTCGGCATCGAGTCCATCGGCGCGCCGGGCCTCGAGAAGCAATTGGCCTTCGCGCGCGCCGTGCAGGCGCCGAGCTGCATCCATGTGAACGAGACCGGCACGATCCAGCAACTGCATGCGATGGGGCTGCTCGGGCCCGACCTTCTCGTGATCCATGGCAACCTGATCACCAACGCCGAACTCGAGCTGATGGCAAAGGCGCGGACGCCGATCTGCTTCACGCCCACCGCCGACGTGCAGGGGACGCCGGCCGACGTGGTTCGCCGTGCCATCGACCGCGGCGTCGATGTCGTGTTCGGCTGCGATGTTCCCTGCTCCGTCGCGTCCGACACGATCGGGCAGTTGCGCGTCATGTTCAACGTCCAGGGCTTCCTCGATGGGGCGATGGAACGCAGCTTTTCCAGCGTCGTCGGCCGGCGGCCGGCAGTACGCCCCGGGCTCCCCCTGTTGACGCCGCGCCGGCTGATCGAGGCGGCGACCATTGTTGCGGCGCGCGTGCTGGGCCTGGACGACAGGATTGGCTCGCTGACACCCGGCAAGCGCGCGGACATCGTCTTGATTCGCAAGGGACCTTTCGGCGACTCGGTCGTCGACGACGTCTGCTCCCATGTCCTTTTGCAGACGAGTCCCCGTGATATCGACACCGTGATCGTCGACGGCGAGATCCGCATGCGGGCCGGCATGCTGGCGGGCTTCGAGCCCGGGAAGGCCGAGGCGATGATCCGCACTTCCCGTCGGCGCATCCTGGGCTGACCTGACGCCTACTGTCGCGAGAGCATCTCCGTCGCGAGGAGAGTCCACTCGTCCGGCAACGACAGGGACGACACAGACTGTCCGGCGCGCCGATACCATCCGCCGGCGTTCGTCATGTCGCCTTCCTGTCGATGCAGGTGGGCGTGGACCCAATCGCAGTCGCGATCGCCTTCGCGCTGCTGGACGCATTCATGTGCGCGATCCCAGTCGCCGTGTCGCACCCACCAGAGGGCCTGCAGGGCGAGTCCGAGGCCGGGTGGCGGCGCTGCTGCCGACAGGCTGTTCCGGAAGTCATCGATCGTTGTCACGGGCGGAGGTCCTTTGGCCTTGGTCGTGGATCGAAGAACCGCACTCTATCACCGCTTCAGTAACGCGCGATTACCTTCTCGGCAAAATCCTTGAGGTTGCGTCTGGCCTGGGACATGGCCGGCAGCAGCGTGATCTCGCTGAGGCCCATCGCCTCGCGTTCGCGCAACATGGCGATGATCTCGTCCGGCGTTCCGACCAGGCCGCCGGTGGCGCGGATCAGATCCTCGGTGATGAAGCGGCGTTCCTCCGCCGGCAGGAAGGCGCAATGGCCGAGGTGGATCTGCTGATAGCGCTTGGAAAGCGGTGCCGCCATCTTCTCGGTAAAAGCGAGATATTCCTCCCAGAGGCCACGGCAGCGGGCGGCCACCGTGCTGGTGTCGCCGTCCTTCTGGTAGAATTCCCACCAATAATGCAGCGTGGCGGCCGCCATCGGCCCGACCTCATCTATGACTCGGTCCGACGTCATGCTTTCGCCCGGCTGGAGCACGCAGGCATAGGTGAGGGCGGCGGTATGGAAGTCGTCCGGTAGCGTGCGGCCCACGGCCGTGGCGCCCTCGCGCATCACTTCGAGACTCTTTTGCAACCGGCCCCGCGTCTGGTTGTGCGAGCAGACCCGGCCGTCGCCATAGGCACCCGCCGCCTTGAGCGCCAGCGGACCGTCGGCGGCGACATAGATCGGAACCGGATGCGCGACATCGATGAAGCCCTGGTCGGGGTGCAGGAAGCGGATTTCGTGACGTTCGCCGTCGAGTGTGTAGTCGACCTCCTCGCCATGCAGCAGGGCACGCAGCACGCGCAGGTACTCGCGAAACGGGCCGGCCTTCATCGGATCCTTGCCCATCACGCGCATGGCGGTGTGGCCGGTGCCGATGCCGAGGAAGACGCGGCCCGGCGCCAACTGGTTGATGGTGGCGATCGAGTGCGCGGCGACCGGCGCCAGCCGCACCGGCGCCACCGCGACACCCGTTCCGAGCCGGATGCGCGAGGTGTTGGCCGCCGCCAACGCCAGGACGGCATAGGCGTCCGAATAGAGCATCTGCGAATCGGCCGCCCAGGCGCAGTCGTAGCCCATCGACTCGAGATCGACGAACAGCTTCCAGTCCGAGACGCGCGGAGCGACGGTGACTCCGAACTTCATGGCATCCTGCTGCGGATGAAGGCACCGATCTCGACGCAGCCCTCACGCCCCTCGGAGAGGACGGGAGCGAAGAGCGGAAACACATGCAGCATGTTCGGCCAGATCGCGAGACGTACATCGACGCCGGCGGCGTGCAGTTTCTCGGCGATGCGTGTGGAATCATCCAGCAGTGTTTCCGCCGTGCCGACCTGGACCAGAATCGGCGGCAGGCCTTTCAGGTCGGCATGTAGCGGCGCCGCGAGCGGCGTCTTTGCGTCCTTGCCATTGAGATAGAGGCCCGCCATCCAGAGCAGGCCGTTCTTCTGCACCATGGGATCCTGTGCAGCGCGCGTCGTGATGCTGTTGCCCGCGCCTTCGAGATCGACCCAGGGCGAGATCGCCACGGCGCATGCCGGGAGGCCGAGCTTCTGGTCGCGCAGGTTGACCAGGGTGGCGAGGGTGAGGCCGCCGCCGGCCGAGTCGCCTGCGATTGCCAGCCGGTTCGCGGCGAAGCCCTGCTCCAACAACCAGCGCCATGCCTTGGTGGCATCCTCCACGGCGGCAGGGAACGGATGCTCCGGCGCCAGGCGATAGTCGATCACCAGGACGGCGGCGGTCGATGCAGCCGAAATATCGTAGGCGAGCCGTCGATGGGTGTTGATCGACCCGATGGCATATCCGCCGCCATGCAGGTAAAGCACCGCACGCCCCGGATCGCAGCCCGGCGCCTTGATCCATTCGGCCGGCACCCCGCCGGCGCTGACCTTCTCACATTTGGCATCCGGTGCGCCGCCCAGGAAGTCCGCCAGCTTCTCGAACCGGGCGCGTGCCTGGCCTATGTCGGGGGTCTCAGGAGCGGCCCGCGAGCGCAGCAGGGTGACGAGGCTGTCGAGTTGGGCGATGGTCATTTCCGTTCCTCCGGAGTCGGACGTCGTCACAACGATCCAGGCAACGGCAGGTGGATTCAAGAGGAAGCGTGCCGTGCCGAGGCGGCCAAGGCCGCCTTGCGGTATGACAATCAAGGCATGTTCGATTGGTCTGCGTCGCAATCAGCGATGCGGAGACGTGGAGAGCCCCTATGACCGGGAGGTTGGCGCACGCAGCGCCGTTGTCCTGGACATGTCGATGCTGCGCCCGTTGGCGGCGATCGCCACGCCATAGTCACGCTCCGCCGCGGCTGCGCTGATGATGCCGTCACGCACGTCGCGCAGCACGCGGGTGGGATCGCGCGTCATGGGATCGCCATAGCCCCCGCCACCCGGCGACAGGGCTCGATAGGTCGCGGGCTCGTGACGCACAACGCCGTACTTGGGTGCGTGGATTTCTTTGCCGTCGGCCAGGGCCAGGATCACTTCGCCACTCGAACCGGCGCGGCCGCCGGCCGAGCCGAAGCTCGATGGCGCACCGACGCCTTCGCCCCGGAAGGCATAGTCGGCCGGTGTGAGTATCTCGACCTCGTAGTCGCATCCCGCGCCGCCACGGAAGCGTCCTGGGCCGGCGGTGTCGCAGCGCAGTTCCTGTCGCTTGAACCGCGCCGGATAAAGCTGCTCGTAGGTTTCGAGGTTGGGCAGCGTCAGGCCACCCAGGGTGATCAGATGGCCGATCAAGTGGAAGCCATCGCGGCCCTCGACGCCGCCGCCGGCCGGCGCGCCCGCCCATTGATACATGACGTAGCGCCCACCGTCCGGTCGCAAGCCGGCCGTTACCGAGTGGACCGCCTTGGACCAGCCGGCAGAGGCGCGCTCGGGCAGGGCCTGTCCGAGCGCCTTCCACATCACATGCACGATCTCGTGCGCCACGAACACCGTGTTCATGGTCATCGGCGCTGGTGCCCGGGCGTTGACCAGCGTGCCTTCAGGCAGGCGGATCTCGACGCTGCGAAAGGCGCCCTCGTTCTTGGGGAGGTCGGGCTCGAAGAAGGATGCGAGCGCCATGAACACCGCCGAGGTGGAGTTGGCGACCGAGCTGTTCTTGAAGCCCTGGATCTGCGGCGAAGTGCCGGCGAAGTCGACGATCAGCCGGCGGTCCTTGACGGTCAGGGCGACGGCGATGCGGCTGTCGATCGGGCCGAAGCAGTCGTTGTCGACCGCCTCCTCGGCGCACCAGACGCCCTCGGCGAGGCGATCGATGCATCCTTGGAAGCGGCGGTCGGCGTGAGCCAGCACACCCTCGAAGAAGTCGCCGGCGCGTTCGACGCCCAGTTCCTCGACCAGGAGGACCAGCCGCTCTGCACCGATGCGCGTCGAGCCGATCATCGCGTGCAGATCGCCTTCGAGCGCCTCGGGCAGGCGCGTGTTCAAAAGCAGCAGGCGCCAGAGGTCTGCTCGGGTCTTGCCACCCTCGATCAACTTCAGCACGGGCAGGCGGATGCCTTCGTGAAAGATTTCCGTGGCCGCGGAGTTGTAGGTTCCGGCCGCGCCGCCGCCGATATCGGCCTGATGGGCGCGGTTGCAGGCGAAGGCGACCAGCTTGCCGGCGACGAACACCGGCCGCGCGATCACCCAGTCAGGCAAGTGATTGCCGCCGGCGGTATAGGGATCATTGAGCAGGAACACGTCCTCCGGTGCGATCGCGTCCTTGAAGTCGCGCAGGATGGCGCGCACGGCAAAGCCCCCGCCGCCGGTATGGATCGGGATGCCGTCTGCCTGGCTGATCAGCGTGCCGCGGGCGTCGGAGATGAAGCAGGAGAAGTCATGGCTCTGGCTGAAGATCGGCGAGCGCGCGGTGCGTGTCATCACCCAGCCCATCTGCAGCGAGATATGGTCGAGCCGGTTCTGCACCAGCGCAAGCGTCACGGGATCGAGCGCATCCGTCATGAGCGGGCTCCGATATGGACGAGGAAGTCGTCGCGGGTGTCGACCTCGAGCCGGTCGTGTGGGCCGACGAAGGCCGTTGTGGTGCTTTCCTCGATCAGCAGCGGTCCATCGAGGACGCAGCCCGGCGTCAGGTCCGCGCCGGCATAGATCGGCACGTCACGCCAGCCGTTGGCTGGATCGAGCCAGACCTTGCGCGTCTCGCGCGGCTTGGGTTTGTCGCTGCGGCCAGGTCGCGCGGCAGGCGGCGTCCAGTCGAGCGGATCGCGGCCGACAACGCGCAGCGCCGTGATGTCGATGCGGCCACCCGGCTGGATATGGCCGAACAGGCGTTGATGCTCGGCCTCGAAGGTGCGGCGCGCGGCGGCGGTGTCGATGCCCTTGAATGACACGCGCACCGGCCACTGCTGCCCCTCGTAGCGGAGATCGACCTCGCGCTCGCGAATCGCGAACGCACCTGCGCGGGCTTCGAGCTCGACGAATGCCTGTTCGAGCGACGCAGGCTCGACCTTGTCGAGGTCGGCGAGGAACACCTTGAGATAATCCTGTCGGACATCGGACTGCAGCATGCCCATGGCACAGTAGGCGCCGGCGCGGCGCGGGAGCAGGGCGCGTTGGCACCCGAGCGCGTTCGCCACCACGCAGCCATGCATTGGACCGGCGCCTCCTGCCGCCACCAATGTGAAGGCGGTGGGATTATGGCCGCGTTCGATGCTGAGCCGCTCGACGGCATGCAGCAAGTTCTGTTCGAGCAGGCGGACCACGCCTGCTGCGGCTTCTTCGACCGAAAGGCCGAGCGGTTTGGCGAGCTTGGTGTCGATTGCCTCGCGCGCGAGGCGCGCATCGAGCGTGACGCCCCCTGCCAGCGGGCCCGGCCGCAGTCGGCCCAGCACGAGCTGCGCGTCGGTCACGGTCGGATCCTCGCCGCCAAAGCCATAGGCTGCGGGGCCCGGTCGTGCGCCAGCACCCTGCGGACCGACATGGAGCAATCCCGCGGCATCGACCCAGGCGATGGTGCCGCCACCCGCGCCGACCGTATGGATCTCCACCGACGGCGTCGTCAGGTGATAGCCGTCGATCACCAAGGCGTCCGTCACGGGCACCTCGCCCTTGGCCATGACCATGACGTCGCAGCTGGTGCCACCGATCTCCACCGAGATCAGGTTGGCGGTTTCAGGTCGATCCGTGCAGCCCTTGAGCGCCCCGACGCCCGCAGCCGGGCCTGATAGGACGAGCATCACCGGCCGTTCGGCAATCTGATCGACCGGAACGGCGCCACCATTGCTCTGAAGCATCAGAAGGGAACGCGGCAAGCCGAGCTGACGGAGCTGCTCGTCCAGCGTCCGCAGGTATCCTGTTACCGTGGGCGCCACATAGGCGTTCACGACGGCCGTCGAGCCACGTTCATATTCGCCCATCGTCGGCATGACTTCGCTCGACAGCGACACCCATTTGCCGACCGGCGTCGCAGCAAGGCGCTTGCCGACGCTCCGTTCGTGCGTGCCGTCGAGGAAGCTGTTGAACAGGCAGACCGCGACCGACTGCACGCCTTCATCGGCGAACAGCCTGGCGGCGGCATCGACGTCCTCCAGCGCGAGCGGCGCCAGCTCCTTGCCATCGGCGCCGATGCGGCCGTGCACAGGCTGGCGCAGGTAGCGTGGCACCAGCACCTCAGGGAAGGGCGCGCGATGGTCCCACTGGTTCTCGCGGATGCCGCGGCGGATCTCCAGGCTGTCGCGAAAGCCCTCGGTCGTCAGCAGGCCGACCTTGGCGCCTTTCTTTTCGAGGATCGTGTTGGTCGCGACCGTCGAGCCGTGCACGAACAGCGCGCAATCGCGCAACAGGGCCGAGAGCGGCAGGTCGAGCTGCTGGGCGGCCAGCCGTAGGACACCGAGCACGCCCTGGCTGGGATCGGCCGGCACGGAAGGGGCCTTGAAGATATGTACGGCGCCGGCGCTGTCGCGCAGCACCATGTCGGTGAAGGTGCCGCCGACATCGACGCCGATGCGCCATGGGGACGATAAACGAGGAGAAGACATTGGCACGACTGTAGCCGGATCAGGTGCCTCATGTCCCAACACTTCACATGCGTGGCGTGGTGCGGAACTCCGCCGGCAACTTGCCGCGTGCGCCAGCGAGACACGAAGCAATTGAAACACTGCGCGATGCGACTATACGCTCAATGAGCGCTAGGGTGGTGTCGGGAGAATTTCTTTCTTCGATGCTGCTCACCTTTTGCATTGTCTTGATGGTAATAGCGCTCGGCCTTGGCAGCCGTGGCGTATGGCTCCTGGTGCGCCCGCCGCGGTAGCGGTATGTGCCCGGCACGCAGGTGCGATCGTTCTTCATATCGAGCCATCAAACGGAGAATGTCCCTTGCGCGCATTGATCTTCCTCCATGGCTTTGGGGAAGCTTTCAATCCGGTCTCCGGGGTTGAGGTGGCGGAACTCCCAGACCGAGCCAATTGATCAAGCACCCGGGGAGGGCGGAAACCTCTTTCGCCGTCGATGCTGACGATGGGCTTCCATCTCAGGATCAGCGGGAGGCCTGCTCGTTCCGGTACCGTCGAACAGGTGTCGACATACCCGTCCAGGCTCGATGGCAAGGTTTGGGCCTCGACGCGTGGTCAGATCGAACGGCATTTTCTCGTGGCCATGCCCAAACGAGCCTGGACACAACGTTGGCGATTGGAGGGGCGTTCTCATCCGAGCATTCGTCTAGTTGCCGATGATCCAGGGCGCACCGGACGCGATCGCGATTTCGCGCACCTTGGCGAGCAGGTTGGGGCCGACGGGAATGCCGGTCTTCATGCGTTGGGCCGCGATGCGGCGCTCGGGATCGCCCGCGACCTGGACCGGTTTGGCGGGATCGGCAGGCTTGGTGGCGCGAAGCGAGTCGCAGAAGGTGGCGACGTCGGCCTTGAAGTCGGCGACGTCGCGGAACATGCCGGGATCGATCGCCAGGAAGAAGTGGCCGATGTCGATCGGGCCGGGCCTCACGTTGCGCGTCGGGTCGGTCACCATCAGGCCGCCCGACAATGCCGAGCTCAGGATGTTGACCATGGCGCCGAGCCCATAGCCCTTGTGGCTGCTGCCTTCGGGCGTGCCGCCGAGCGGCGTCATGAAGCCACCCTTGCTGACCTCTTTCGGATCGTTGCTGGGCTGGCCGTCCTTGGTGACCAGCCAGCCGGTCGGCGCCGGCAGGTTCTCGTTCGCCTTGTTGCGGATCTTGCCGGCGGCCACGGTCGAGGTCGCCATGTCGAGCAGGAAGGGCTGGCCCGGCTTGCCGGGGGCCGCGAAGGCGATCGGATCGGTGCCGAGGCGCGCCTGCGCCCCGTTGGTGGGGGCCACCTGGATGCCGCTGGCCGAGGTCGTGACCATGCCGATCAGGTCCGACTCGACCGCCATAAGCGCGTAGAAGCCACAGGCGCCGAAGTGGCCGGAGTTGCGCACCGCTGCAACGCCGATGCCGGTCTTCTTCGCCTTCTCGATGGCGATCTCCATGCCGCGCCGTGCGTTGGGGTGGCCGAGCCCGCCGCCTCCGTCGATCAGCACGGAGACCGGCGTCTCCTTCACGACCTTCGGCTCGGCGCACAGGTCGAGCTTGTTGTCGCGTCGGCGTTCGTCGTACGGCGGGACCATCGAGATGCCGTGCGTGTCGATGCCGTGCAGGTCGGCCCAGCTCATGATCTCGGCGGTGCTGGCCGCAGTCGGCGCCGGCATGCCCCATGCCTGGAGGATCAGCTCGAGCTGCTTGCGGTGGGTTTCATAGGACGCGGGCATTCGTTACTCCTGGTTAGAGCGTTCCCAAACTGTCCTGTCGCCCCCGGGCGATACCAGGATGCGGTACCCTATTACCCCAAGGTGGCAGGAGGTGAGAAAATGAGAAAGTGGCCTGAAACGCCGGTGCCATCGGCATCCGAGGCTTCTCACGGCATGAGAAAAAGTGAGAAACCGTGAGAAAGCAGGATTAGCCGCCCGCCACACCCTGCGCCTCGACATAGAGCGCGTAGACGGACTGGCTGGCGGTCATGAAGAGGCGGTTGCGCTTCCTGCCGCCGAAGCAGAGGTTGGCGCAGCGCTCGGGCAGCAGGATGCGGCCGATCAGGGTGTTGTCGGGCGCGAATACCGCGACACCGTCCTGGCCTTCGCCGCCGGAGAAGCCCGCCCACACATTGCCCTCGGTGTCGACACGGATGCCGTCGGCGAAGCCAGGCGAGGCGTCGAAGAACAGCCGGCCATTGACCGCCTTGCCGTCGACCATGTCGTAGACGCGCGTTGTGCGGGGGCCGTCCGGCGTGTCGACGACATAGAGCTTCGATTCGTCGGGCGAGAAGGCAAGCCCGTTCGGCCGCTCCATGTCGCCGATCGCGATGGTGAGCTTGCCGGTTGCGGGATCGAGCTTGTAGACGCGGTACGGCATCTCCTTCGGCGCCTTGTCACCGAGATAGTGGCCGCGGATGCCCGCGCCGTTGTCGCTGAACCAGATGGTGCCGTCGGATTTCACGATAACGTCGTTCGGTCCGGTAAGCCGCGTGCCCTCGAAGGTGTCGGCCAGTACCGTGACCGTGCCGTCGTGCTCGGTGCGGGTCAGCGTCCGGCTACCGAGCTCGCAAGTGATCAGTCGGCCCTGGCGGTCGCGCGTGTTGCCATCGGGATAGCCTGCGGGGTTGCGCAAGATGGCGACCGCACCGGTGATCTCGTCCCAGCGCACCAGCGTATCGTTGGGGATGTCGGAGAACAGCAGGTAGCGGCCATCGCCGTAGTACGCCGGGCCTTCCGTGAACCGAAAGCCGGTGGCGATGCGTTCGATCGCAGCCATCGGCACCACCAAGTGCCGGAAGCGCTTGTCGAGCACGACCACGTCAGGATCGGGATAGCGGATGGGCGCTGAAGTCTCCCAGCGCGACGAACCTTGAGTCATAGGGGTATGTTCCTCCGCGCCGGAGTGGACACCGATACGCCGCCATCTGCAAACTGCGGCGAACAGATTGGATCGGGAGAAATCGCATCATGAAAATCGACTTCACGGGCAAGAAGGCCATCGTCTGTGGCGGCAGCCGCGGCATCGGCAAGGCGATCGCGTTGGGCATCGCCGAGGCCGGCGGCGACGTTTCGATCTGCGCCCGCGACGTTGAGACGCTTGAGAAGACGAAGGCCGAGATCGCGAACCATGGTCGCAAGGTCCATGTCGCCAGCGTCGATCTTGCCAAAGGTGACGCGGTGCGCGCCTACATAAAGGAGGCGGTGGCGGCGCTGGGCGGGCTCGACGTGCTGGTGAACAACGCCTCGGCGTTCGGCAACACCGACGACGATCAGGGTTGGACGTCGAGCCTGCAGATCGACATGCTGGCGATCGTCCACGCCACGCAGGAAGCGCTGCCGGCGCTGCAGAAGTCCAAGGGCAGCGTGGTCAACATCTCCTCGATCTCGGCGCATCATCCGGCGGCCCGCCAGCCGCCCTACGGCGCGATCAAGGCGGCGGTGATCCACTACACCAAGACGCAGGCGGCGATGTATGCCAAGGACCTGGTGCGGGTGAACTGTATCGCGCCGGGCTCGATCGAGTTCCCGGGCGGCGTGTGGCATCGTCGCAAGACGGAGAACCCGACGCTCTACAACAGCACCCTGAAGTCGATCCCGTTCGGCCGCATGGGCCTGCCGGAGGAGGTGGCCAACGTGGCGCTGTTCCTGGCCTCTCCGCTCGCCGCCTGGGTGACCGGCCAGACCATTGCCGTGGCGGGCGCACAGGGTCTTTAATGACCGCCATGCACTCGAAGGACCCACAGATCAGCGCGCATCTGGCGGTGCGGCCGGACTGGCTCGCCAGCCGCCGCGAGGAGGCGCTCGAGCCCGACCTGCCGATCATCGATCCGCACCATCACCTTATCGACCGGCCTGAGAGCGGGACGTACCTGCTGCCCGATCTGCTCGCCGATATCGCCGGCGGCGGACACAACGTCGTCGCCACCGTGTATCTCGAGTGGCTGTCGATGTATCGCGCCGACGGACCGGTCGAGATGCGGCCGGTTGGCGAGATCGAGTTCGCCAACGGCGTTGCGGCGGTGAGCGCCAGCGGCGGCTATGGCAAACCGCGCATCTGCGCCGGCATCGTCGGCCACGCCGACCTCATGCTCGGCGCGCCGGTGAAAAAGGTGCTGGAGGCGATGATCGTGGCGGGCGGCGGCCGGTTTCGCGGCATCCGCTACATTGCCTCCATGGATCCCGATCAAGCCGCATGGGGAGCCACTGCCGTTCGGCCGCTGGGCCTGCTGCTCGACAAGCGCGTGCGCGAAGGCTTCGCGCAGTTGGCACCGCTCGGTCTCAGCTTCGACGCCTGGATCTACCATCCGCAACTCGGTGATCTGGTCGATCTGGCGCGCGCTTTTCCGCAGACGCCGATCTGCCTCAACCATGTCGGCGGCGCGATCGGACTCGGCCGCTACAAGGGCAAGCGCGAGGAGGTCTTCGCCGACTGGAGCAAGCGCATCCATGAACTGGCGGCATGCCCCAACGTGCACGTGAAGCTGGGCGGCCTCGGCATGAAGATGTTCGGCTTCGACGTGCACGAGGGCAAGCTGCCGCCGAGCTCCGAGCAGCTCGCGATCTTGTGGCAGCCCTACATCGAGACCTGCATCACGGCCTTCGGTGCCAACCGCGCGATGTTCGAAAGCAACTTCCCGGTCGACAAGGGCTCTTATGGTTACGGCGTGTACTGGAACGCCTGCAAGCGGCTGTCGCGAGGCGCGAGCGCGACCGAGAAGGCCGATCTGTTCCACGATACCGCGTCGCGATTCTATCGGCTCGGCATTTGAGGGAGTCCCGGATGAGCACCGTCACAGTCACCCCGATCGCCGGCTCGCTTGGCGCCGAGGTGCGCGGCGTCGATTTGCGCAGCATGGACAACCAGGCATGGGCGATCGTCCACCAGGCCTTCCTCGACCATAAGGTGATCGCGATCCGTGGCCAGGATCTGGGGCCACAAGACATGATGGACGTCGGCGCACGGTTCGGTGAGCCCAACCACTATCCGTTCGTGAAAGGGCTCGATGGCTTTCCGTTCCTGTTCGACGTGATCAAGGAACCGGGCGAGACGCGCAACTTCGGCGGCGGCTGGCATTCGGACACGACCTACCTGAAGGCGCCGCCAATGGCGACGCTGCTGTATGCGCTCGAAACGCCGGTGAAGGGCGGCGACACGCTCTATTGCGACATGGTGGCGGCCTACGATTCGCTGTCGCCGAAGATGAAAGAGATGCTCGGCAGCCTGAATGGCGTATTCAGTGCCGGATTGCAGAACTCGGGTGGCCGCTCGCTGCATCACGCCCAGATCGGCGGGATGAAGGTCACCGCGGGCGAGACGGCGGACTCCTACGAGGCCGTGCATCCGATCGTGCGGACCATCGAGGAGACCGGCCAGAAGGCAATCTACTGCAGCAAGGTCCACACCACGCACTTCGAGGGCATGACCGGCGACGAGAGCCAGCCGCTGATCGACTGGCTGGTGGGCCGCGCGACTCGACCGGAGTTCACCTGCCGCGTGCGCTGGGAGCCCGGCACGCTGACGGTCTGGGACAATCGCCGCGTGATGCACAACGCGATCAACGACTATCACGGCCTGCGCCGCCACATGCGGCGACTCACTTCGGGGCCGACCGTTCCCGTATGAAGCACCGTGGACTGCCAGGGTCCACTGATCCTCGCCCCCGGGATGGGATGAATGTCGCTTCGGTCTGCCCGCTCATCGGAAAAATGAGACGCACCTGCCCGTTGCAGGGAACTCACCGCACCGCACCGCACCGCATCGCTACGCGAACACTATGCGCAAGCACTGCTGCTGCGATGGTTGTGAAAGGGTGATCGGCGATCGTGCGCCGCGCCTCTGAGCAGCTTCTCACAGCAGTATTGCGACAAGGCTCTGGTATTTGCTGCCCTGTTCGCCAGACCTCGATCCGCCGAGCAGGCCTCCGCCAAGTCCGCTTGAGCAGGCCTCCGCGCTCGGTCAGGCCTCCGCGCCCGAGCAGGCCTCTGCGCTGGCCTCCGCCAAGATCGAGCATTGGATGTGCATCGCTCAGAAGTGCACCGTGGGCGCCACCTAACGGCACATCGGCAGTCGCAACCAACCCGAGGAATGTACCGGCCCCTTCATCAATGCCGGATATGCTTCCATCAATGCGGGATATGCTTCCGGAAAATTGTGAAAGACTCGAAAGGAGCCGACTGGCTGCCGAGCAGACTGGATTTCCATAAGGCGACGAGATGCCCTCGTTGCGCCCAGC
>JAFEBU010000042.1 GCA_018242505.1 Pseudomonadota bacterium | reverse complement strand
CCCGTTGCCTCCACAGCGCAATGTAGAGGGCCATCAGCGCGGTCCCAGGCAGCGGGTCGGACCCACCACAGCAAACCTTTCTGCCGCCCCGCCGCCGCGGCCTCGGCCGACAGGTCGCTACCGCCCCGATGATCCTGGCCAATACTCGCGCCGGTAGGAAGAAGCGGGTCGTCCGACCGACCCTCTTTTGCCTTCGTGGCAAGTTTGTCATGGCCGAGAGGATACCGCTGTCACGACTTCCCGTAGGAACGAATCCGAGAACATGCTTAGCAAGACCACGCCGCCATTACCCGACTATCAACCGCGCTGCTGCTGTGGCCCAATGATGAGCGGGTACGGTGCCTGATTGGCAACCAGCCTAGAGCGGCAGAATTCCTTGACCGTCTCCAAAGACGCTGAGTCCTGACCGGCCTGCCATTAGTAGGAATGCTGATCTTGGTGCGTTGCTCCACCGCATGTGGTCTGCTTTCCAAGCAGGCACCACCTGTAGTAGAAGAAAAAAGAGTAGCGCCATGTTCGTCCGCCAAACGAGACGGCGGGCGAATGGGGATCTATGCCAGCAAGACCTGTTGCCGCATATTTGCAATGGCGGCGTACACCTACCATTGGCTGCAGATTTGCGATGGTCGCTGCCGCAAATCCGGCACGCTATGGGCAGAGGGTGGAGCTCTTGTCGTCAACCGGTGCTCCCGCAGAAGTCGCAAAAGCCATAGCCGCCTACATCGACAGCATGCTGGTCGATCCACAGACTCAGGCCGCAGCCATCGTCATGCCTGACTTGACCACACTCGAGAAAACTGCCGAGGTGTTTCTGGCCTTGGCCAGTGAGCCGAAGTGGAATGTACAAAGGAGTCTTGTACAGATCGACGCGGCGAATAGCGTGGTCGCCTTCAACATCTCGCGGGAGATACCGTTTGGTGCCGGAACGTGTCCCTCAGAAGGGCTTGTCCTCGGGCCGTTCGAGGATTTTCCCGCGACGCGGCGAGCGCCGGTGACCGCGTTCGAGATGTTCGTCGGCGAACCGCTTGCTAATGACCCGGGCTCTGGCAAACCGAGCATCAAGGCTCATTTAGCCCATATGCGTATGGAATTTCCGACTGCTAAGACATTCGATGTCTTGTGGCAGGCGACCATCAAAGGGCGTCTTGCGTCTCTGGGGAATGTGAACGATGTACGCGCGAAGGCGAAAATCTCATTCGTGATCCCGGCCAACTTGGCAAAGGCGATCGGGTGCATGCCATGAGCGGACGGGTAGTCGTAGTCAGCCATGCCGACGCCGATGGCCATATCATCGCCGAGCAAACCCGTCGAAACCTCCAGCGCATCAGCCGCTACAAGGTCAGGGTTGTTGTCGACCCGAAGCGGACACAAAACCACCGCGTTTGGACTCGGCTCAACGAACTCCCCGAGATCGACAAGGCCGACACGATCTTCTTCATGGACCTGATGTTCGGCCACGAGACTTTTCCGCAAGAAGCAGCTTGTCTGGTTGACTACGCACGTGCCCATTCAGACAAGCGCATCTTCCTTGTCGATCATCACCCCTTCCCGCTTCGGCGCCTTGAGGCCGCCTCAAATATTCGAGCGTTCTACCGACATGACGTAGCCGATGTGGCCTTGGGGCCGCGCGACGGAATGATGATTGTCGCTGCCCTATGCGAGCATCAGCATCGCGAGGTGGCAGCGTATCGGACCAAAGTTTACGATGACTTGGCGCTGGGCGTGCGGCGCGCCGCCGCCCTTGGCGGGAACCTTCCAGGCGACAATTTGTTGGCCCTGCTCAGGCACGATTGCTGGCAGGCGCTGCTCGATATTGCGCATGAGGATCGGTCCAAGCACCCACTCCCCCGGGGCCGGCGGCCATCCGATGCTCCAGCTTCTCCAGCGATGACAAAAGCCACAAAAACCGCTCAGGCATTGATTGCTGGACACCTGGGCAGCCCCCCCTCTATGAAAGCCGACAGGAGAACAAAGATGGTATACGACCTGACGCAACTCACGGAGCCATTCGAACCGGTCGGCCCCATCATGCCGAACAGGCCTGCGTCCGGAAAAGACAAGGAGGCGCTGCTCACCCTCCTCGAGGTGTCCGCGCTTGCCCTGACCGACACGCCAGAGGCCAGCTTTACGCTGGACGACCTGATCAAGCAGGCTCAAGACCTCGGCGGCGATACGGTTGTTGTCGACCCCAAGGACGCAGAGAACATCATCGAAAAGGCGAAGTTTCTGCTGCGGGTCGGCGGTGGCCGGTTCCGCTTCCAGTAGCACCATGACTAGGAAGGAGCTGGTGCTTGTTTTGCTCGCTGCTGCAAGCGGGCCGTTGACGCCTGTGCAGCTGCAGAAGGCTGCCTTCCTGGTCCAGCGCCAAGCTGGCTGGCTAATCAAGGGTACACCATTCTCGTTCGAGCCGTACGACTACGGTCCCTTTGATCGGGGCGTGTACGTTGAAGCCGAAGCCTTGGCCACGAATGGTGATGTTGTCGTTGCGCCTCACGAGGGCAGTCGCTGGAACATGTATTCCGCCACCGCACAAGGGCAGGCTAAGGCACAAGAGATCCTCGAGAAGCAGTCACCGAAGGTCCGCAGTTATCTCGCCAATGTATCGAAGTGGGTACGGTCGCAGAGCTTTAGCGGTCTCGTAAAATCTATCTACGCTGCTTATCCTGACATGAAGGTGAACAGCGTCTTCCAAGGATAAAACGGGTGACCGTACTCGTAGGGGTTCGTTGCACGGATGGCGTAGTCATCGGCGCAGACAGCATTGCAACGTCCACTGCTGGCCAATTTCGCGTTATGCAGCTGCAGTCCAACGACAAAATTCGAATCTTTGGGCAGCAGGTCATTTGCGCGACCACAGGCTCGGTCGGCTTGGCTCAGCGGCTCCACCTTCATGTACATCAGGCAACAACGGGAAACGTGTTCAAAAATTTGGCGCTCAATGAATGCGCCGCTAATATCAGCACGCGCTTCCTGACCGATTGCGACAAGACTAGAATGTTGAGACATCCGCCGAATGGCCTCGGCTGCGGTGCGCTCATTGCGGCCTGCATAAAGGGTGAGCCGCAGCTCATCGAATACGATCCGGTGATGTTTCAGCCCGAGGTGAAAGAAGACAATCTCTTCTTCGTCTCGATGGGGTCGGGCCAAGCACTTGCAGACCCATTTCTGGCGTTCGTTGCGCGAGTGCTTTGGGGAAACACGAGGCCATCCGTCGAGCGAGCTAAGTTTGGCGTGTATTGGGCGCTCGATCACACAATCAAGCATGCACCTGGAGGAGTAGGTGGTCCTATCCGGCTCGCTGAGCTCCGCGAGATCAATGGGGCTTGGGCAGCTCGCGAGATTGAGGAAACCCAAGAGACCGCTCAATACATCACCGACCTCGAAACCCACATCGCGGACTTCGCACTGAAGCCGTTGGCTACAGCACAAGTCGAAGCTCCTCCTGTTGCACCGGCTCCTCCGAATACAGGTAAGAGCTAATATCAGCATGGCGGGCGCCCGATAGCCGCCTATTGCGGCCAGCTCGAGATCATCGAAGTAGCGCAGGACTTGGCCCGGTGCGAGTGCATGGCGAGTTTCGACAACACGGACCTCCACCGCGAGAACGACAAGAAGCTCTTCGCTACTTCCTCGAACGGGTGCGTGAAATGGCTTCAGCGACGATGCGGCCAACGCCAGCGTTTCGATCCGCTCGTGTGGTTGTGGAACGAGGTCGTGCAACGCCGCGGCAACTGATGGTCTGCCGTGACCGCAACAAGAGCCCGATTTTGGCCGCGACTGCCTCGGCCAATAGTCGTACGTCCCATCGAGCCTAGCGGCGTCGGAACTCTCGCCGGGGGTAAGCTCTACGCCAACCTCGGCCGCAACAAAGACGACGCGTTCGCCGTGACGTGAAGAGGTCCAACGGCGACGCCTTGCGGGCTCTCGAAATGGCGGAGGTTCGGGCGCAGATCATGTTTCTCAACCGTCATTTCGCACGGCTAGCGCTTTCCAGAAAGAGCAGATGCACTTGCAAATGCGCCCGGAAATAAAAGCCACGATTAAAGGGCGCTACTGCCAGTGCAAAGGCTTACAACAGACATTGTTGCCGATCGATAAGCCTGACGATCGGAAAAGGGGCTCAGCGAGTGTCAGATGCGCACTAGGCGTCTCGCTCGGTCGACATCGAAAAGAGCTTGAATGCCGACCGAGGACTAACGATTCGGACAGCCACTTTATCGCGGGCGATCTCCATTGATTGTCACGCGATGCATCACGCGACGCTGCCCATTGTAGTCGTTGATCGCGTAATGCTGCACCGCTCGGTTGTCCCAGAATGCCACTGAGCCTGGCTTCCAACGGAATCGACAGACGAATTCCGGTCGCGTGCTGTGGTGCGCGAGATAATTCAGCAAAGGTGCACTCTCTTCGACAGTCATGTCCTTGAAGCGTGAGGTGAAATCCTCATTCACGTAAAGGCACTTGCGACCCGTCTCCGGATGCATGCGAACAACCGGGTGCTCAGTTTCCTGATCGGCGACGGTGTCCTCGAAGAACTTCATCGCCTTGTTGGTCAGATTCTTGCTCTGGACGGCTTCAGTCGTGTAGGAGCGGCGCGGCGTATGGATGGCGACCATCCCGTCCAGCATGCGCTTCATGCCAGGAGAGAGGCGCTCGTAAGCGTCATACTGATTGGCGAACATCGTGTCGCCGCCGTGGTCGGGGCATTCCAGACAATAGAGGATCGAACCGAGCGCCGGCTCCTCGAGGAACGTCGTATCCGAATGCCAAATGCCGCCGAAGTTCTTGGTGTCGTCCTCGTCCTTCGCGATGACGATGATCTCGGGATAGTCCTCAAGCGGTCGAACGTACTGGTGGATGTTGAGGGTACCGAACCGACGCCCAGCTTCGACATGCTCGGCCGGGGTCATCTTCTGATCGTGAAAGAAGATCACCCCATGTTCGAGCAGCGCGTTGCGGATCAGTTTGGTAGTGGCCGCATCGGAGTCCTTAGCGAGATCCACGCCTTCGATTACCGCCCCGAGAGATCCGGTAACGGGAGAGATCGAAATCCTGTCGTTAACAAGCACGGCAAAGCCTCTTTTTTCGATAAATCCTAAGGAGGAAGCTAGTGCGCCGTGGCCATGCATACTATTATAATAATATAGTCGATTGCGCAGCTATCCTGAATAATGAACCTCTCTCTCCGGCAACTTAGGGCATTCGCCGCCGTGGCGCATGAGCAGAGTTTTGTTCGGGCCGCCTCCTCGCTTCACGTCTCACCGTCCGCCATTACTCTAGCGATCCGGGAGCTGGAAAGGGATGTCGGCGTTCGGCTGTTTGACCGAACGACACGAAACGTTTCGATGACGAGAGCTGCTTCGGTCTTTTTGCCGATCGTCGAGCGAACGTTGAACGATCTTGAAAGAGTGGTTGGTGACCTGCAACTGATCGGCACCAGCCAGACCGGATCCGTCGTCGTTGCCGGCGCAGCATCCCTCATAGACAACCTGATTGCTCCCGCCATTGGACGGCTTGCCCAGGAGCACCCGGGTATTTCGGTGTCATTGTCTGAGGATATCACCGAGTCGGTGATCGAGAGCGTGCTGGAGGGGCGCATCGACTTCGGCGTTACCAGCGTCTGGCGATCTTATGATGGAATAGAAGCCGTTCCCATCCTCGAGGACCGGATGGGAGTGCTCGCAGCGCCATCTCATCCGCTAGCCCAGACGGACGCCGCCATCGACTGGTCGCAGATCGCCAAGCTGCCACTCGCCGCTCTGGCGCCAGGAGCTGGTGTTCGAGCGGTCCTCATCAATCATCCCAAGGTAGGCCAAATCCTGCAGAGACCGCTTTATCAAGCGTCCAGCATGAACGTCCTGCGCGCGTTGGTCGGTCAGAACGTGTCCGTTGCGATAGATACCTGGTTATCCGCACGACCGTTCGTTGATCGTGAATTGCGGTTCAGACCGTTGCGCGACCCTTCGATTTGGCGAAAGGTATGTCTCGTCCGGCGCGAAAGCCGAAGCCTGAGTCCGGCCGCGGCGCAATTGGTCACTTGCCTGAAGTCCGAACTTCAATCGCTTCGCCAAGACAAGTTCGTCCGTCTCGAACGCGCTTCAAACGACAGGCTGTTAAGCTGGTAGCCTGCAGCCGTCGCTGGAGGCACAGTCCCATGCTGCCCCAGCCCCCAACAAAGCCAGGCCAAGTGAAAGTGCTATCGCGTCAATCCGGTTCGCCATTTCCTCCTCCGATACCTCGTGATCGCGCGCTCAACCACAGGCCGCATGATAGCTGCCTCTAAACCTTCAGCCCCTTCTCACGCAGCGCTTCGGCCACCCACGAGCGATCGTTGGTCTTCGCCTTGATCGCAGCGATGCCTTTGCGCTCCTTCTCCGCCAACGCCCTTACTTTTTCAGCTACAAAAGAGGCGTCCTGCGGAGAGACGGTAACGACGCCATCTTCATCACCCACGATGATATCTCCGGGCATCACGACCATGCCGCCGATCGATATCGGCACGTTGATTTCACCTGGGCCATTCTTGAATGGTCCGCGATGGGTAACCCCGCGCGCAAACACAGGAAAGTCTTCAGCTCCAATCGAACCGGAATCACGAATCGCACCGTCGATAACGAAGCCGCCTAGCTTCCGCTCCTTGGCGTAAGTTGTCATGATCTCGCCGGCAATGGCGTTGGTGAGTTCACCACCGGCGTTGACGACCAGCACATCGCCGGGAGCAGCGATATCGAGAGCCCGGTGCATCATGAGGTTGTCGCCCGGAGGGACATGAACGGTAAACGCCACGCCGCACATGCGCCCCTGACGGTGCATTTGGCGAAGGCCCGTTGCCGAGTGCATCCGGTTCATCACGTCCGAAATGTGCGCGGAGGCGAACTCGCGGAACTGCGCCAGTAGACTTTCTTCAGGCCGCTTAGCAGCGGGGAGAATTCGGAAGCCGGGAGTGGACATGTTGATCTGTTCCTTCGCTAAATCCGCCGCGTCGAGCGGCAACACCAAAAGATCCCGCGACTAGCCGCTCTGCACGTCGGCAGCAGCCCGGATGGCAGTCCAGACCTTCAGAGGGGTCGCTGGCATGTCCAGATTGCGGACACCCAGTGGCCTCAAGGCATCCAGCACCGCATTCATTACGGTTTGCGGCGCGGCAATGCAGCCCGCTTGGCCGACCCCCTTCACACCGAGCGGATTTGCAGTGGTCGGAACGCCCGCGAATGCCACCTCGAGGTTGCTCAGATCTGTTGCGCGAGGGAGGCAATAGTCTTGGAACGACGCCGTCAGGGGCTGCGCCATGTCATCGTCGAAGCGCACTTCCTCAAAGAGGGCTTGCCCGATCCCTTGGGCCAATCCGCCCTGAACCTGTCCTTCGGTCAGCAACGGGTTGATCAGCGTACCGTAATCGTCAACGGCCGTGTAGCTGACGAGCTGAACCCAACCAGTCTCCGGATCGACCTCAACCTCGGCGACATGGCAGCCATTGGGGAACGTGAAGAGATCAATCGAGGTATCGACTTCAGCGTCGATACTCTCGCCAGCTTCGGTGGCAGCTTGGGCAATATCCAGGAGTCCTACGCCGCGATCGTCCCCGGCGACGCCAAACATCCCATTCTTGAATTGAACCTGTTGTTCGGTCGCCTGCAAAAGGCGGGCAGCAATCCGACGTGCTTTGGAAAGAACCTCATCGAGGGCGAATGACAGCGCTGCGCCGCCCTGATGAAGGGACCGAGCGCCGCCGTGGCCCTTGCCGCGCGGGACGCTGCGCGTGTCGGCTTGGATCAGTCTAAAGCAGTCGTACGGCAAGCCGAGGCGATCCGCCGCGATCTGCGGGAAACTCGTTTCATGCCCTTGGCCATTGGATTGAACACCCGTAGCGAGTTCGACCGTCTTGTCTGACCGGAAGCGCACCCCGGCCCATTCGCCAGCACCGCCGCGTGCCGTCTCCAGAAAGCATGCGATGCCCAAGCCGCGACGCATTCCCTGAGCCTCCGCGGCCGCGCGACGTTGGGGGAAACCAGCGTGATCGGCAACCCGCAAGACAAGGTCCAGGTTCCGGTGCGCGTCTCCGCAATCGATCACCATGCCGAGTGCGCTCTTGTACGGATACGTCGAGATCAGATTGCGACGGCGTAGTTCGATCCGGTCTAGATTCATCTCGCGCGCCGCGAGATCGATCAACCGTTCGATGATGTAGTTGGCTTCGGGCTTGCCCGCGCCACGATAGGCGTCGATCGGAATCGTGTTAGTGAAAACCCCGCGCACTTCCATGTTGATCGCGGGAATAGCGTACAGACCGCCTTGGGCTGTTGAGGTTGCGTTGGTCGAGCTGCCGGGCCCGCCCGGAGAGAGATAAGCGCCAAGGTTCGCGATGGTCGAGACGTCGAGCGCCAGGATCTTGCCCGCACTGTCGAGCGCCAAGCGGCACTCCGTGTGATTATCTCGACCGTGCGCAGTAGAGATGAAATCCTCGGTACGAGTAGCCGACCATCGCACCGATCGACCAAGGCGGCGCGCTGCGACCAGTACAAGCACATACTCGGGATAGAGAGCGTTCTTGGGTCCAAACCCACCGCCGACGTCCGGCGCAACAAGATCGACGAGCTCACGCGGCATCTTGAGCACGTGCGTGGCCAATTGTTCCCTGATCGTATGGACACCCTGTCCGGATAACCAAAGCAGCAACTTACCACTCGATGCATCATAGCTTCCGATCGCGACTCGCGTTTCCATAGGAGCTGCAGAAACGCGGTTATTCACCAGCGACATCGACACGGCAGTATGAGCCGAAGCGAAAGCGGCCTCGACCGCCGCCTTGTCGCCTTTTCGAAAGACGTAGGAAATGTTTCCAGGCGCTTGTGGCCAAAGCTGCACGGCTTCTTCGCCAACAGCTGCACAAGCATCGGCGAGCGCCGGCAGTGGATCGTAGTCGATTTCGATCGTCTCGGCCGCGTCCATCGCCTGTTCGACGGTATCGGCGACGATGAAGAGGATCGGGTCTCCTACGTGTCGGACGATTCCATTGGCAAGGGCGGGGCGCGGCGGAATGATCATCGGACTGACCGAGGCGACAGGCGTCAGGCACGGCAAGTCGCCGATACCTTCGACCTCGAGATCCTCGAACCGCAGCACCAGGTGCACGCCGGGCATCTCAAGAGCAGCCGTAATATCGATACGGTCGATCCGAGCATGGGCGTGCGTTGATCTGAACACGTAGCCGTGCAGTCCATCCCCCATGGACCGGTCGTCGACATACCGCCCCTGCCCGGTCAGGAACCGATGATCCTCTACACGGCGCCGGGAGCGGCCTTGTTCGGGTTCTTGTTTCGACATCTCGTCAACAAACGGCAATCGGTTGTCTCCCCTGCGGCGACGCAGTGCCAGCACCTGGGGCGCGGCTCGCCATTCCTCTAATGTCTTCCGCGGACATAACGGTCCTATCGAAGCTCAGGAGGTTGCCTTCTTGAGGTGCTGTACGCGCCTGTCTTCGCGGTCATCCTGCATGCGGTACCACTTACGCACCGCCGACACGCCGGCGACCGAGAATGAGTGGAACGGAACATGCTTGATCGCCGTGAGGGGCAAGCACAGGTCGTCATTGCGCGCACCAGACAGGAGACGGGCAAGATCGCGGCCATACATGGTGGCGAGCATGACGCCGCGTCCGTTGCAGCCGAGAGCCGCATAAAGGCCAGGCTCGGGATTGTGCATCTTCCAGGAGTTTGCCTCATTGAAGGCCATCCACCCAGCCCACCACGTGCCGCCGTCGAGGTCGCCCAGATTCGGGTAGAGCTCGCGCAGTCGCATCATCGCCTTCTCGGGCGTTGGAGCGCTACCCGGACGCATGCGGGCGCCGATGCTGTAATGGAGTCGGCCGTCGTCGTGGACGCGGACCGCGTGCATGACACGGTGCGTGTCGATCATCGGCTGGCGGCCCGGCAGGATGCTCTGGCGCAGATTACTGCTCAGTGGCTTGGTGTAGAATTGCAGTACACGCACCGGGACAACCGACGTTCGCAATCCCGGCCAAAGATCGTCGGTATAGGCATTGGTGAACAAGAAGACATTCTTTGCTCGGACGCTTCCGGCCGGCGTGGTTACACACCACTCACTGCCTTCACGCTCGAGCCGGATCGCTCGGCTGTGCTCGAACAGCTGCGCGCCCGCCTTGATCGCTGCGCACGCCAACCCCCTCACGTATGCAAGGGGGTTAATGCTTCCGCCACGATGATCGAGTGCCCCGCCAAAATAGAACTCGGTGCCGGTCATCTTGGCGAACTGGTCTCGATCCAGCATCTCGAGCGGACGGCCACGCTTGCGCCAATAGTCGACCCGCTTCTCGAGAAACTCCATCCTTTCGGGCATGTGTGCACCGGTGAGATGCCCGCCAAGCCGGAGATTGCAGTCGATATTGTGCTTCTTTGTGAGGTCGGCCAGTACTTGAGGCGCAGTGTCAGATGTGTTCAGGATGCGCTCGCCGTAAACCCTGCCATAGCGACGGATGATCTCGTCGGGTTCGTGCTTCGTGGCGGGCGGCAAATGCCCTGAATTGCGGCTCGATGCACCCCAGCCGATCGTCATCGCCTCGACGAGCACCACCTTTGCTCCAGCTTCCGCTGCATGCAGCGCAGCCGAGCAACCGGCGATTCCACCGCCAACAATGACGAGATCTGCGCGAGTGTCGTCCTGAAGGCGAGGCAAATCCAAGGGCTTGCCGGCATAGGCAACGTAGGGGGTGTCGGCGTCCGCTTTGCTATCGTCGGCAGGCGAATACATCTGGACTACTCCCGCTACGAAACACGGTGGATGTTCACAAAAACTTATCCGCCATGCCGCGATTTGAAAAGGGATTTTGTACAATAAAACGGTTTATACTCATCAAGCAGTGCGTCGATGGCAAGCATTTGGTAAACGATCGAGCCACACGGAGGCAATCTATAGGATGAGCAACAAGAGGCTTAATGCCGTCGATAAGGCTTTGCACCTGCTCCGGGTGTTCAGACCCGGCGATCGGTCTGTTACGCTGGCCGAGCTCGCCGATCGAACTGGCCTCAACAAGAGCACTATCCTGCGTATCGCCGCCTCGCTCGAACGAGCGAACCTCTTGGTGAAATTACCAGTTGGCGGCTTCAGGCTCGGCGGCCAGGTACTGGCCCTCGCCGCGATCTTCCGCGAAGGCATGCAGCTCGACGATCAAGTGCGTCCTCTCTTGAGCTCGCTTGCGCAGGAAACTGGAGAAAGCGCGTCGATGTTCCTGCTGGAAGGAGAGAACAGGTTCCGCGTTGCGCGGGTCGAGCCGAATCAGGGCGTGCGGGATGCGGCGTCGCCACTGCTTCTTCAACCCCTCAAAAATGACGAGACTGCCACCGGATTGGTCCTGCGCCGGAAAGTGGGGCGACTGGTAGGGCAGGTAAAGACGCCGTTCGCGCCGGTATTTACCACGGGCATCAAGGACATAGAGACGGCCTCGATGAGCAGTCCCGTCCTAGGCGGCGGCGGCACCCTCATTGGTGCGCTGACTCTGTCCGGCCCGGCGTTCCGACTGACAGCCCAGGTCGCCGAGGGACACGCGCTCGCGGTTGCCAAGATGGCAGGTACCCTTTCCAAGGTGTTCGGCTACGATGAAATAATGCAGGCGCCGCTGACCCAGCATCCCGTCGCACCAAAGAAGGGCAAGGGTGTCGCTAAGCGCCGCCCAGTCCCCCACCGCCTCGACCGTTCCCTGAGTAGGTAGGCGGGGCCCCGGCTTCCGTCCGGCCGACCGCGCCGTCATCCATCCAGACAATGCGAGACGAGACGTCTCGCGCCAGCTCGATTTCGTGGGTGACAATGATCATCGTCATGCCGTCTCTTGCTAGCGCGTTGATCGTTGTGCGGACTTCGGAGCGAAGCTCGGGATCTAAGGCCGACGTCGGTTCATCGAAAAGCATCAGCCTAGGATTCAGGCACAGAGATCGCGCGATGGCCGCTCTTTGCTGTTGCCCGCCGGAGAGGGTACTGGGATAGCGATCGGCGAAGGCGCCCATCTGGAGGCGCTCAAGTTGATGCATTGCCCGGGCCCGCGCTTCGGAACGGCTGACACGTGCCACTTCGACTGGACCGATCGTCAGGTTCTCCATGACCGTCATGTGCGGAAACAGATTAAAGTTCTGAAAGACCATCCCGACGCCGGATACTTTTCTGTGGTTGAGGGAGGATTGCGGCGACAGTGCGATCCCATGCACGACGAGTTCACCCGTCTGGAACTCCTCGAGGCCAGCGATGCACCGGATCAATGTCGACTTACCTGATCCTGAACGGCCACAGATGGCGACGGTCTCGCCGGCCACGACATCGAGCTCAACATCGCAAAGCGCATGAAAATCGCCATACCACTTGTTGAGTGCGCGGATGTTGACGAGTTCTTCGGCCCGCGGCTGTTGGACAACGTCACGCATTCTTTGCCAGCCTACGTTCAAGGGAGTGTCCCAACCAGGTCAGGGTCAGCGTCATCAACAGGTAAACGAGCGCAACGACGATATAGACTTCATTCGAGAAGGGGCGCCACTCGTTACCGGAGAATGCCGCCGTAGCTGTCGCAGCAAAGTCGAAAAGGCCCACGGTGACAATTAGCGATGTGTCCTTGAGGGCCACAACCAGAAGATTCACGGTGGCCGGCACGGTAAGGCGAAGCGCTTGCGGCAGGGTCACCAGCCGGATGATCTGCAGCGGCCCTAGGCCCAAGGCCCGCGATGCCTCGATCTGGCCGTGCGGTATGGCCTGCAGACCCGCGCGAATAACCTCCGCCTGGTAGCAAGCGTAGAACACCCCCATACAGATGATAACACGGCCCAGTTTGCCCGGATCGAGTGCGTTCGGAAGGGCCATCGGCAACAGGAGATCGGTGCAGAACAACACGGCGATCAAAGGTACCGGACGAAGCACTTCAATCAGGAACACCGAGATTGTCCGCGCCGACACCAGACGGCCCGTCCGTGCCACCGCCAGCACGATCGCCAGAGGGAAGCCCAACGTCACAGAGCACAGGAAAACGAAAATGGTGATCGGAATGCCGCCCCAGCGATCGCTCTCAATCGTCTGGAGACCGAATACCCCTCCTCTCATCAGAAGAACGAAGACTACAAGAGAGACCAGCCAGACGCCGAGCGTCAACCGGAAGTTCCTTACGTTGACCGCGATCGTGAAGACCAAGGCCGCGCCAAAAACGCCGAGCATCACTTCCGGGCGCCATCGCTGTTCGGCAGGATAGTTGCCAAAGAGAATACCCTGCCAGTTCTTCACGATGACGGCCCAGCAAGCGCCCTGCGCCTTTGCGCAGCCAGCTGGTGAACTTGCCACCCATGCGCTATCCAGGAATGCCCAGCGCACGACATAAAAACCGACGATCGCAATTGCCGTCGCCGTCAAAACCGTGACGACCGCGTTCAACGGCGTGTCAAAGAGTACCCGGCGCACCTGCGTCTGCAGGCTGCGGATCACCCGCGGCCGCGGCCGCTTGTGGGGCTGGGTGCCGACCGCAGCCGGTAGCGCAGCGACTTTGCCTAGCGTTTCCATCGGCGCCGATCAAAGTATGCGTAAGTGTTGCCGACAAGCGATATGGTTGCGTTAATGGCGAAGTAGAGCATCGTCATCAGCAGGACGATTTCAAGCGCCTGGCCCGTATGATTGATTGACGTGACGCTGACGCTAAACAGGTCCGTAAAGCCGACCACCATAGCCAGCGCCGTGGCCTTGGTGATGTTGGAATACTGGTTGATTAGCGGCAGGACCATCACCCGCACGGCTTGCGGCAAAATGATCTTGTAGAAAATCCGGCTCTGCCGCAGGCCAATGTTCTGCGCGGCCTGGATTTGACCAAGCGGCACTGATTGGACGCCAGTTCGTACGATCTCCGCGATGAATGCCGTGTTGTAGACCACCAGGGCCGTGAGAACCGCGACGAGTTCCGGCTGGAGCGACATGCCACCGGCAAAGTTCAAACCCGCTCGGCGCGGCCAGTCGACGGCCAGAGGGGGCAGATCGAACAGCGCCGGGCCAACAAGCCAAACTGCGACGGCGACCAAGGCCAATCCAGACGCCAGCCTGCGTGGCCGGTGACGCCATATAAGGGAGATCACGATCGATACCACCAGGACCGCGAGCATGGCGTACTCCGGCCATCCGAGCTTGACGGAGGGAAGGTAAAGGCCGCGATTGGAAAGGAAAACGCCACCGGATAGTTCGAAGGCCTTGCGGGTGTTCGGCAGTCCCTGCGTCGCGCCATACCAGAAAAAGATCTGCACGATCAGCGGAACGTTGCGCAGTATCGTCACATATCCGCCGATCAACCACGACAGCAGCGGGTTCTGCAGCTGACGGACCAGAGCGATCAGGACGCCCAACACTGTCGCGACGATGATAGTCGCCAGCGACAACGCCAGAGTATTCAGCAGCCCGATAAGGAAAGTTCGGGCGTAGGTGTCCCGGGGGGAATGTGCCAGCAACGCAGCACTCACGTCCCAGCCCGTATCTTGGGCTAAGAAGCCGAATCCGGTCGCGATGTTGCGACTGACCAGGCTTTCGCGGATGCTGTAGCCAGTGGCAACCACCAAGCAGGCAAGCCCGATGAGAACTGCAGCCTCGGCGATGAGGCGCCCTGTCTGCGCGCGGTTCATTCCCCCCAAATTCATTCCACTCAGTCCACGCTTGGCGAGTAGAGTGTGCCACCGTCCTTCCAGAGGCGACTATAGCCGCGATCCATCTTCAGCGGCGATTTCGAGCCGATGTTGCGCTCGTAGATCTCGGCATAGTTTCCGTTCTGCTTGATGACCTCGTACGCCCAAGTCTCGCGCAACCCCAGCCGCTTGCCGACTCCCGGAATCACTCCCAGCAGGCGCTTGACGGCAGGGGTTGACTGCTCGTTGCGCATCGAATCGACGTTGGCCTGTGTGATCCCAAGCTCTTCCGCCTCCAGCAGCGCAAAGATCGTCCAGTTTACAATATTGTAGTACTTGACGTCATCGGGGCGAACGCCAGCCGAAATGATCTCCTTGCCGAAGACATCGTCGAGGATGATGTAGTCGTCGGGCTTGCCTGACTGGGCCCGCGACCCGGCGAGCCCTGGAATGAAGCCAGCCGAGGCATCGCAACGACCGGCGAAGAATGCTTTGTCGCGTTCGGTAGTGTTCTCATACGCAATCGGTTTGTACTGGAGCTTATGTCCCGTGAAGAAGTCCGAGACCAACTGCTCGAGAGTTGTGCCGGCCGACATGCAGACAGTACCGCCCGCCAGGTCCACGCCCTTCTTGATACCGCTGTCCTTGCGAACCATGAAGGCGTCGCCGGTGAAGAGATAGGGTGACGTGAACATCACACCGATCTCGGTGTTCCTCGAAAGTGTCCAGGTCGTATTCTTCGCGATGAGGTCGATATTTCCCGACTGCAAGGCGGTAAAGCGCTGCAGGTAGTTCATAGGAACAGTCTTGAACTTAGTCCGGTCGCCAAGAATTGACGTCGCGACCGCCCGGCAGATATCGACGTCAAAGCCAACCTCTTCGCCATTCGGCTGAACGACGTCGAAGCCGGCATAGTTTGCCGTCACGCCGCTGCACAGAAGATGACCGCGTTTCTTGATCGCATCAACTGTCTGGCTTTGCGCCATGGCTGCCTGACTCGCCAATCCGAGACTAAGAGCTAGTAACGCTCCGACCGTTGCCCACTGTCCGAGCGTTCTAGTTGAACGCGCGTTCTTTGCTGCTCCACTCGATCCCAGCATATGAAAACCTCCTTCTTCGGGCTTGATATTTCGCCGCCCATCGTTACGCT
>JAFEBU010000041.1 GCA_018242505.1 Pseudomonadota bacterium | reverse complement strand
TTCGAGAGCAAGATCGTGGGCGGCGCGGTGCCGAAGGAATTCATTCCCGGCGTCGAGAAGGGCCTGGAGGCCTCGCGTGAATCGGGCGTGCTGGCCGGCTTCCCGGTGATCGACTTCAAGGCGACTTTGATCGACGGCGCGTATCACGATGTCGACTCGAGCGTGCTGGCGTTCGAGATTGCTGCCCGCGCCGCCTTCAAGGAAGGGCTGCAGAAGGCGCAATGCAAGCTGCTCGAGCCGATCATGAAGGCCAGGATTGCCGTGCCGCTCGGATTCACCGACGAGATCGTGCGAGATCTTGATCAGCGGCGTGCCTGGGGTCGCAGGTTGGAGGCGCGTCGCACCTTCGAGATCATTCATGTGCTGGTGCCACTGACCAACATGCTCGGTTACGCGAATTCGTTGCGTTCGATAATGCAGAGGCGCGGTGTCTACGCCATGGCCTTCGATCACTACGCGCCACTCCCTCCCGATGACGGTCCATTTCGACCAGCGGTCGCAGTGCGAGCTTGAGTCTTTTGCAGTAAACTCTCGACAACCCGGGAGAGACGAACATGGCGCAATTCGATCTGGTCATTCGCGGCGGCACGGTGGCCGATGGCACGGGCGATGGCACACGCGACGCGGATGTCGCGGTGAAGGACGGCAAGATCGCGGCGGTCGGCCAAGTGAGGGGTGAGGGTACCGAGGAGATCGACGCCAAAGGCCTGCTGGTCACGCCAGGCTTTGTCGACATTCATACGCACTATGATGGCCAGGCCACCTGGGACTCCCGGCTGCAGCCCTCGAGTTGGCACGGCGTCACGACAGCGGTGATGGGCAATTGCGGTGTGGGTTTCGCGCCGGTGAAGGTCGCCGACCGTCAGCGACTGATCGAGCTGATGGAAGGTGTCGAGGATATCCCCGGCGCAGCGCTCGACGAGGGGTTGAACTGGTCCTGGGAATCGTTCGGCCAGTATCTCGATGCGCTCGATTCCCGGCCGCGCGACATGGACCTCGGAGCCCAGCTCCCGCACGGCGCTCTGCGCGTGTTTGTGATGGGCGAACGGGCGGCCAGGCTCGAGGAGGCGACACCGGACGAGGTCGCGCAAATGCGCACGCTCACGTCGGAGGCGATGCGTGCGGGCGCGCTCGGCTTCTCGACCTCGCGCACCCTCAATCATCGCACCGTGAAGGGCGATCCGACGCCGTCGCTGCGCGCCTCGGAGGCCGAGCTTTTGGGCATCGCACTTGGCATGAAGGACGCGGGGCGGGGGGTGATCGAGTTCATCTCGGATTTCAACACACCCGATCCCGAGAGCGAGTTTGCGATGCTCGATCGCCTGCTTGAGGCGAGCGGCCGGCCGTTCTCGGTGTCGCTGGCGCAGCGCCATACCAGGCCCGAAGGCTGGAGGCGTCTGCTGGGCCTGGTCGAGGGGCTGGCAGCCAAAGGTCATTCGGCCAAGGCGCAGGTGGCGCCGCGGCCGATCGGCGTCCTGCAGGGCCTGCAGGCCAGCCGCATCCCGTTTTCAATGTGCCGCTCCTATAAGATGATCGCCCACAAGACGGTCGCCGAGCGGCTTGCGATCATGCGCGATCCTGCTTTCCGCGTGAAGATTCTGGAAGAGTCGCATGAGCCATTGCGCTCCGAGATGGCGGCGCGTCTCGTGGACTACGACCGCATGTTCCCACTGGGCGATCCGCCGGACTACGAGCCGCCGCAGGATAGTTCGCTCGGTGCCCGGGCTCGCCGCGAAGGCCGCGATCCGCGCGAGATCGTCTACGACTACCTGGTCGAGGGCGAAGGCAAGAACTTCATCTTTGCGCCCTTCGCCAACTATGCGGCCTACAATCTCGACTGCTGCAGCGAGATGATGCAGAGCCCGCACACGCTGATCGGGCTGGGCGATGGCGGCGCCCATGTCGGGCTGATTTCCGACGGCTCCTATCCAACCTACCTCCTGTCCCACTGGGCCCGCGACCGCAAGGCAGGCCGGCTCGACCTCTCCTGGCTCGTGAAGCGTCATACGCTCGACAATGCCCGCGCCGTCGGCCTGAACGACCGTGGCCGGATCGCCGAGGGCTACAAGGCCGATCTGAACGTGATCGATTTCGACAAGTTGCGGGTCGAGGCGCCGGTCATGAAGTGGGATCTGCCGGCCGGCGGCAAGCGCCTGCTGCAGCGCGCCACGGGCTATCGCGCTACGATCGTGTCCGGCAGCGTCACCTATCGCGACGGCGAGCCGACCGGTGCTTTGCCCGGCAAGCTGGTCCGCGGACCGCAGTCCTCGTAAGAGCACTCAGCTTGGAATCCCCCGGCAAGGGGGTGGCACTCCCCAGGGGTACCGCTCGCCGGAGCAGTTGGAGGCATGGCACCACGCCATGCTGCGGACGGGCAACGTCGGCGCAGTGCCCACGCCCCCGCACCACCCGAACAGCTTCTTGAAACCAGCAACCCACCTGTCACAAGGCAGACGTTCTCACTCACCCTGACGGCGTCACGAGGGCACTCCACTCAAAAAGGGGCACCCCGAGCTGGGTGTGGCGAGAAAATGAGAAAATGTCCTGAAATGCCAGTGCCATCGGCATCGAAGGCTTCTCACCCGGTGAGAAAAAGTGAGAAACCGTGAGAAATTAGGGGGTATGCCTGCTCACGGGGAGAGCTTGACCGGCAGGCTTTCCAGTCCACGCAAAGTGAAAGTCGGACGACGTGTGGGCGGGCCGGCGAGCTCGATCATGTCGAACCGGTCGAGCAGGGTGCGGAAGGCGATCTCGCCTTCCATGCGTGCCAGTGCGGCGCCGAGACAATGGTGGATACCGCCACCGAAGGCGACATGCTTGCGAGCGTCGCGCGTGACGTCGAGGCGATGAGGGTCGCTGAAGACTGAAGGGTCGCGATTGGCGGCACCCAGCACCAGCATGATCTCGTCGCCGGCCTTCACCGGACAGCCGACGACCTCCATGTCTTCGATCACGACACGCTGGGTGATCTGGACCGGACCATCGAAGCGCAGCATCTCGTCGACCGCCGGGCCAACGAGTTCCGGTGAACGGCGCAGAAGGGCCAGTTGCTCGGGGGCGTGCAGCAAGGCCAATGTCCCGTTGCCGATCAAATTCACCGTCGTCTCATGGCCCGCGACGAGCAAAAGCTGCGCGAGGGCCACGATCTGCCGGGGCGAGATGCGATCGCCGTCAGCTTCAACGGCGGCAAGCGCCGAGAGAAGATCGTTGCCGGGCTTGCGCCGCCGCGCCGCCAGCAAGTCGCCGAGATAAGCCTGCAAACCCTCTCGGGCTTCGCCAATGCTCGCTTCGATCTCGGGGGTGCGCAGGATGGTCGGATCGACCGAGCGGGCGATGCCGCGCGACCACGCGGTGAAGGTTGCCTCGTCCTCGGGCGGGACGCCCAGCAAGGCACAGATGACGCGCACCGGCAGGGGATAGGCGAACGCCTTGATGAGATCCACGGTGCCGGATTGCTGTGCCATGGATTCAACCAGCTCGGCGGCAATCGCCTGTGTTGCGGTCTGCAGCCCCTCGATGCGCCGTGGTGTGAAGGCGCGGGCGACGAGGCCGCGCAGATGCGTATGTTCTGGCGGATCCATGAAGAGAAGGCTGCGTGTGCGGTTAGGGTCTTCCCCTGTCCGCTTGGCTTCCGTGGCGGCGTGCGATTCGTTGGTCGAAAGCCTGGGATGCCGCAGCAAGGCGGTCACATTGGTGTGGCCCAGCGCAAACCAGATCGTGTCGGCCACGCGCAGGAGCGGCGAGGGGCCGCGAAAGCGCTCGTAGTAGGGGTAGGGGTCTTCGCGGAAGGCCGGCGACATGGCTTCGAGGAAGAAGCGGTCGGCCTGGCTGGGAGCGGTTGCTGCACCGGTCACGATACCCTCGTGCAATTCGATACAATGATGTATCGAGTTGTGTGCTAAAGGACCACCCATGTCAAGGGTGCGCACGCGTCCGACACGGGACGATACGAAGGAGCGGCTGTTCGAGGCGGCGGCTCGGGTGTTCGAGGAACGCGGGATTGGCGCGGCCAGCATCGAGACGATCGCTGCGGCCGCTGGTTTCACGCGCGGCGCCTTCTATTCGAACTTCGCCGGCAAGGACGAGTTGATCGCTGCGATGCTGGAGGATCACGTCGAGCGCTCGATCGCCCACCATCGCGAGCTGCTGACCCGCTACCGAACGCCAGACGACTATGTCGCCGCCCTGCGCGCCACCGAGCGCGGCCGCCGCGATCCACTAGGCCGCGCACCGCTCCTGCACATGGAGCTGATCCTCTACGTCGCGCGGGCGGAAAAACGTCGGCCGGAACTCGCCAAGCGCCTGCGGGCACGGCGCAAGCTGGTCGCCGAGATCATCGCCTCCACCATGCAGGCGGTAGGTGAGGGCGTGCGCGATCCCGCCTGGGCCGGCGCCATGCTGCTGGCGCTGGAGGACGGTTTCCGCCTCCATCGCCTGATCGATCCCGACTCGACGCCCGCCGACAGCTTCTTCCGTGCCGTGAACGATCTGCGGAGGTTGGCGGAAAGCTAGCTCAGTCGCCCTTGATGTTGTTGTCCTTGATCACTTTGAACCAGCGGTCCTGCTCGCTTTTCTGATAGGCGGCGAAGTCCTCCGGCGAACTGGTCAGGATCTCCATGTTGAACTGTTCGACGAACTTCTGCGTGACATCGGGCGAGCGCACGACCTTGGTGATCTCGGCGTGCATGCGATCGACGATCGGCCGGGGCGTCCCCGCAGGCGCGTAGACGCCCCACCAGGCATAGGAGGGGAAGGCCTTGATGCCCTGTTCTGCGAGCGTCGGCGTGTCGGGCAGAGCCGGGGTGCGTGCCTCGCCCGTAACAGCGATCGCTCGCACCTTGTTGGCCCGTATGTGGGGACTGAACGAGGTGAGGCTGCCGATCCCGATATCGGTGACGCCCGCCAGGATATCCTGGTTGAGCGGTCCGCCACCCTTGTAGGGGATCAGGTTGAGGTCGACGTCGTTCTCTTTCTTGATGAGTGTCATCAGGACCAGCGCCTGGCTCGCCCCGAGAACACCCATATTGACCTTGCCGGGCCGCTTCTTCGCGTCCGCCACAGCTTCGGCGAAGGTCTTGTAGGGTCGATCGGGATGCGCACAGATCACCTGCGGCGTGCGTCCGATCTCCATGACGTTGAAGAGCTCGGAATCCTTGTAGGGCAGGCTGGGCGCAAAAGCCGGATTGAGGATATGGCTGTCGAACGTGACCATCCAGGTCTGGCCGTCGGGCGCCGATTTGGCAGCCACCGCCGAACCGACGGCGCCCGTGCCGCCCGGCTTGTTCTCGACGATGATGTTCCAGCCTGTGCTCTCGATCATCTTGGTCTGAATGATGCGAGCCACCGGGTCCGTCGAGCCTCCCGGCGGGAAGGGGACAATGAAGCGGAGCGACCCTTTGGGCCAGTCGCCTTGGGCGCGCGCGATTGGCGATGCGCCAAACGTCGCTGCCAGACTGCCGGCCAGAAGCGATCGACGATGAATTGCGGTCATGAAATGCCTCCCTGATCAAATCTTGTTGGCGGCAGCCTATCATTTCCGGTGAGGGTTGCCGCCAGATACAGATCGATTTTTGCCAAGCTCTGCGCGACCCGCTATTGAGCGCGCACCATGCGTGCCATCCTCACGACCTTGGTCTTGCTGCTTGCGATCCTTCGACCCGCGTGGGCCGATCGGCTCGATACCACGCCGCGCATCGCAGTGGTGTCCGCCTACGAGCCGGAATGGAAGGCCTTGAAAGCCGGCCTCTCCGAACCGGCAAGCTATCGCGTCAACGGCATAGAGTTCGTTACGGGTATGCTTGCCAATCGCAAGGTGGTTCTGTTCCTGAACGGCATCAGCATGGTGAACGCCGCCATGAACGTCCAGATCGCGCTCGATCGTTTTGACGTCACCGGCATTGTCGTCAGCGGCATCGCCGGGGGAGTCGATCCGGGCCTTCGCATCGGCGATGTCGTGGCGGCGGCGCGCTGGGGGCAGTATCTGGAGGCGGTGTTCGCGCGCGAGAAAGACGGCAAATTCCAGCCGCCGCCTTGGGAAAAAACGCCCTATCCCAACTTCGGCATGATCTATCCGACCGATGTCTGGGTGAGCCGCACCGGGAAGGCGAGCGAGCAGCGCTTCTGGTTCGACGTCGATCCGGGCATGCTGGCCGCCGCCCGCAAGGTCGACCCTGTCGAACTGAAGCGCTGCACGGCCACAGGGGCTTGCCTCGACCACACGCCGCATCTGGTCGTCGGTGGCAATGGCGTGTCGGGCCAGGCCTTCGTCGACAACGCCAAGTTTCGACAGTACGTATTCGGGACCTTCAAGGCGCAGGTGCTGGACATGGAGAGTGCAGCGGTGGCGATGGTTGCCTACGCCAACGGCGTACCGTTCATTGCCTTCCGCAGCCTGTCCGACCTCGCCGGGGGCGACGACGGCGCCAACGAACTGCACACATTCTTCCAGTTGGCGGCGGACAATTCGGCCGCCGTCGTGCAGCGCTTCCTGGCCTTGTGGACGCCATCCCGATGACGCCGATCTTTTTGCCAAGCCCGGCTCGACCGGCTATTTAGCGCCACATGTCGCTCATCAAAGGTGAAACCGGCGATTGGGAAATCGTGCTGGGGCTGGAAGTCCATGCCCAGGTGATTTCCGACGCCAAGCTCTTCTCCGGCGCGCCGACCGCGTTCGGCGCTGATCCCAACACGCAGGTGTCGCTGGTCGATGCCGCCATGCCCGGCATGCTGCCCGTGATCAACGCGCATTGCGTGGAGCAGGCCGTGCGGACCGGCCTTGGCCTCAATGCCAGGATCAACCTGCGCTCGGTATTCGATCGCAAGAATTACTTCTATGCCGACCTGCCGCAGGGCTACCAGATCTCGCAGTACAAGGACCCGATCGTGGGCGAGGGCGAGATCGAGATCGATCTCGAAGGCGGCAAGAGCCGCACGGTGGGTATCGAGCGTCTGCATCTCGAACAGGATGCCGGCAAGAGCCTGCACGACCAGCACCCCAGCCAGACCTATGTCGACTTGAACCGGTCGGGCGTGGCGCTGATGGAGATCGTGAGCAAGCCCGACATGCGCTCGGCTGACGAGGCGGCAGCCTATCTCACCAAGCTGCGCTCGATCGTGCGCTATCTCGGCACCTGCGACGGCAACATGGACGAGGGGTCGATGCGCTGCGACGTCAACGTCTCGGTGCGCAAGCTGGGTGGGAGCCTGGGGACTCGCTGTGAGATCAAGAATGTGAACTCGATCCGCTTTGTGAAGCAGGCGATCGAATACGAGGCACGACGCCAGGTCGAGGTGATCGAAGGCGGTGGCACGATCGTGCAGGAGACGCGGCTGTTCGATCCCGGCCGTGGCGAGACGCGCTCGTTGCGCTCCAAGGAAGATGCGCACGACTATCGCTATTTTCCCGATCCCGACCTGTTGCCCCTGATCCTGAAACCGGAGTTCGTCGAGGGCATCAAAGCCAGCCTGCCCGAATTGCCTGACGCGAAGAAGGCGCGCTTCGTCAAGGAGTATGGGCTGACCCCCTACGATGCCGGCGTGCTGGTGGCGGAGCGGGATACGGCGGAGTTCTTCGAGACCGTGGCCAAGGGGCGTGATGCCAAGGAAGCGGTGAAGCTCGTCACCGGCGATTTCTTCGCCATGCTCAACCGACGCGGTGCGACCATCGGGCAGTCGCCGATCAGCGCCCTGCATCTCGGCAAGCTCCTGGATCTGCAGGCCGACGGCACGATTTCCGGCCGTATCGCCAAGGATCTGTTTGTCGCCATGGAGGAGACGGGCAAGGACCCGGCTGTCCTGGTGGAGGAGCGGGGGCTGAAGCAGGTGACCGACACGGGCGCCATCGAAGCCGCGATCAAGGCGGTGATCGACGGCAATCCCGACAAGGTCGCCGCCTACAAGGCCAAGCCCACCATGTTCGGCTGGTTCGTCGGCCAGGTGATGAAGGCGACGGGCGGCAAGGCCAACCCCAAGGTCGTCAACGAGACCTTGAGGAAGCTCCTCGACGGCTGAGCCTGGGCGGCGCCGAGACCTTCTTGGCGTTCGGCTTTGCTTTGCCTTTTCCTTTCAGGCCGTGATGCCCATTTGCGCGCTGTTCGGACGGCTTCTGGCTGCGCGTCAGATTGAAGGCGGTGTTAATGAGGGCGATGTGGGAAAAGGCCTGCGGGAAATTACCCTGCAGACGCCGTTTGTGCGGATCGTACTCCTCGGCCAGCAGGCCGAGATCGTTTCGAATCGCGAGCAGCCGATGGAACAGCTTTTCGGCGTCCGCGTAGCGGCCGATCGAGATATAGGCGTCGGCGAGCCAGAAGCTGCAGGCGAGGAACGCCCCTTCACCCGGCTTCAGGCCATCGTTGGCATCGTGGGTATTGTAGCGCATGACGAATCCGTCATGCAGCAGATCGCGCTCGATCGCCTCGACGGTGCCGACGAAACGTGGATCGTCGGCCTTGATGAATCCTGTCTGCGCCAGCAGGAGAAGGCTGGCGTCGAGAAGGTCGCTCTCATAGGCGGCGCGAAAGGTGTTGCGTTTCTTGTCGAACCCCTTGTCGCAAACTTCGGTATGGATCCGGTCGCGAATTGCGCGCCATTCCTCGATCGGGCCCTTGAGACCGTGATTCTCGACTCCCTTGATGGCCCGATCGAATGCGACCCAAGCCATGACCTTGGAGTGGACGAAGTGCTGAAGTGGCCCGCGCGTCTCCCAAATGCCGTTGTCCGGCTTGTCCCAGACCTTGGCGACATGATCGATCAACGCCCGTTGCAGTCCCCATCCTTCTTCGGTGGAGGTGAGGCCGCCTTTGCGCCCTTGCTCGAAAGCGTCCATCAGCTCGCCGTAGACGTCGAGCTGAAATTGTTCGTGGGCGGCGTTGCCTACCCTGACCGGGCGCGAATCCGCATAGCCGCGCAGCCAGTCAACCTCCCATTCGGTCAGTCGTCGTTCCCCCTGCAGGCCGTACATGATCTGCATCTCGTCAGGGGAGCCGGCGACCGCTCGCTGTAGCCAATCACGCCAGGCGGCCGCTTCGTCGTAGATCCCGGCGTTCATCATCGCGAGCAGCGAGAGGGTTGCGTCGCGCAGCCAGCAAAGCCGATAGTCCCAGTTGCGTTCGCTGCCAAACTGCTCGGGGAGCGAGGTTGTGGGCGCGGCCACGATGCCGCCGCTCGGCAGGTAGGTGAGGCCCTTGAGCGTGATCAGCGAGCGCCGGATCGCTTCGGCATGGCGCCCGTCGGCCTTGGTCTTGGCCGTCCAATCGCACCAGAATTCCTCGCACTTCTCGAGCGCGTGGTCCACATCGATGGGGGCCGGTATTGGCAGATGCGAGGGGCCATAGCTCAGCACGAAGGGCATCGACTGGCCCTCGACCAGCGAGAACTCGGCCACCGTCTTGAAATTCTCGCCACGGAAGGGCGCCGGCGTGCGCAGGACGACCATGTCGGGACCGGCGACGGCGCGCATCGTGTCCCGCGCGAGGCGCGTCACCCAGGGCGTGGTCGTGCCATAACCAAAGCGCAGGACGAGTTCCATGCAGACAGCGACCTCGCCCCTGTCGCATCTGACCATGCGAATGAGATCCGACGTCGAGTCCCGCGGCAGCATGAAGTCGATGAGTGTGATCTGACCTGCCTTCGTCTCGAATTCGGTTTCCAGGATGAGCGTGTCGGGGCGGTAGTGCCGCTGGACCGACTTGACCTCGTCGCGTGGCGTGATCAGCCAATAGCCGTTGCTCTGTTCGCCCAGGAGGGCCGCGAAGCAGGCGTCCGAATCGAATCGCGGCCAGCAGAGCCAGTCGATCGATCCGTTCCGTCCCACCAGCGCTGCGGTTTCGCAGTCGCCGATCATGCCGTAACTCTCAATGGGGGCACTCATGCTGCGTCCGGCTCGAATTGCAGGATGACCTTGATGTCCTCGGGCCGTCGCTCGAAGGCCTCCTGCCACCGCGCCAGCGGCACGCGACGTGTGATCAGGCGGGAAAGCCATTGCCGGTCCGCCTTGGCGAGCGCTGCGGCGCCGGCTTCGTAGTGCGCACGGTTAGCGTTGACCGAGCCGAAGGTGACGGTGTTGTTCAAGACGGCGTGACGATTGAAGCCGCCAAAGTCGAAGGGCAATGGGTGGCCGCTGTTGGATACGCCGGTCAGGCAAACGATGCCATCGCTGCCGACGCGCTTCATGACATCGACCAGAACGGGCAGTGCCCCGGTGCATTCGATGATGATGTCGGGAGCAAAATCATCGGCCAGGGTACGGGCATGGTAGGTGCCGCCGAGATCGCGCACCAGATCCGGTTTGGGACCCGTATCGGCAAGATCGAGGACATGGACTTCAATCCCGCGCTGCTTTCCCATCAACGCAGCCAGTAGGCCGACCGGCCCGGCACCCGTGACCAGGACGGTTTTGGGCGACCAGCTTCGGGTTCGCTGGCCGATGCGATCGATGTGGTCCCAGGCTTTGGCCAGGATGGTCGAGGGTTCGAGGAGGACGGCCAGCATACCAAGCGACGGATCGACCTTCACGGCGTAGTCGGGTTCGAGGCGATAGCGCTCGGCGCCGAAGCCGTTGATCGACTTGATGCCGCGTTCCGTGTACTGCCCGTTACGGCACATATCCCATTCGCCGACTGCACAAGACGGACAAGGGACGGGATCGGGACGGCGCACGATACCGACCACGGGATCACCCTTGGCGAAGCCGCTCCCCGGCGGCGCTTCGACAACGCGACCGAGCGATTCGTGTCCCAGGATCAGGCGCTCAGCGCCCGGAGGTGGCCATCCGTAGGCGCCGGAAATGATCTCGCGGTCGGTCCCGCACACGCCAAGCGCGAGCGCCTGTACCAGAAGCATGCCGTCGTCGGTCCGCGGCTCGGGCAGATCGTCGAGTTGGATGGAGGCCGGCGTTCCCGGCACGACGGTAACAGCTTTCACGATCCGCACCCCCAACAGAGACAGACGCAGCAACGCCGCCTGTTTGCTTCGGTTCCTCTTCCCGCCTGTGCTACGCTGTCACGATGACAGCAAAGCTCCATGCGATGACCTGCGGCCATCTTGTCGGACGGCTGAAGGACATGATCGAGGGCGAGGAGGGCCAGGTGGCGCTTCCGATCCCATCCTATCTCATCGAACATGCCAAGGGGCGAGTCCTGTTCGATACCGGCATGCATCCCCAATGTCGCACGGATCCGGCATTGCGCCTTGGCGAGCGGGTGGCAAGAATTTTTGGCTTCGAGCAGTATGGTGCTGCAGACGACATCGCCTCCCGCCTGGAATCCATCGATCGCGATCCCGGGAAAGTCGACTACATCGTGAACTCTCACCTCCATTTCGATCACGTCGGCGGCAACGAGTTGGTGCCCAATGCGACGATGGTCGTGCAGAAGCGGGAGTGGCAGGCCGCGAACGACCCGGAGCTTGCCGCGAAGGTCGGCTTCTACAAGGCGGATTTCGACCATGGCCATCCGGTGAAGCAGGTCGAGGGCGAGCACGATCTGTTCGGCGATGGCAGCGTGGTCTGCCTTCCCACGTACGGTCATACGCCCGGCCACCAGTCATTGAAGGTCCGCACCGAGAAGGGCGAGGTCGTGCTTACGGGCGATGCCTGCTACTTCTGCCGCACTTTGCGCGACCGACGGCTGCCACGCTTCGTTTTCGATCGCCCGGCGATGCTGGCATCGCTCGACCGGCTCGAGGCGCTGGAGAGGGGCGGCGCAAAGCTCTTCTTCGGCCACGACCCCGACTTCTGGAAGGATGTGCCCCAGGCTCCGCTTCCTGCATTCTGAGAACCGGCCGTCCAATGCGCATCTGTTTCGTCGGCGACAGCATGGTCAACGGCACGGGTGACCCTGGCTATCTCGGCTGGGTTGGCCGCGTGTTGCAGGTGGAACGCAGGCGACGCCCTGAGCTCACCGGTTACAATCTGGGCGTTCGCCGTGATCGTTCCGACCAGATCCGTGCGCGTTGGCGGGCCGAAGCCGACGCGCGACTGCCTTCCGAATTCGAGGGACGTGTCGTCTTCTCCTTTGGAGCCAACGACGCGGTGCAGGAGATCCCGCCGGCGACGACGCTTGGCCATGCCGAAGCCATCCTCGCCGAGGCCAGGGCTCGCTGGCCGGTCTTCATGGTCGGGGTCGTGCCGATGGATGACGAAGGGACTCGCGCCCGCTGCCGGGTCCTGGATCGTGCTTTCGC
This sequence comes from Pseudomonadota bacterium, assembly GCA_018242505.1. Classification (GTDB taxonomy): domain Bacteria; phylum Pseudomonadota; class Alphaproteobacteria; order Reyranellales; family Reyranellaceae; genus Reyranella. Next base: position 37,468 of record JAFEBU010000041.1, on the reverse strand, counting down.
GGCTCTGTGCGATCGACTGGAGGTGCCGTTCGCGTCCGTTTTCGACGGGCTGATGGCCACACCCCTCTGGTTCGACGAAGTGCGGGCAGGCGATGGCGCCCATCCGGCGGCCGGCGGTTACGGCCGGATGGCGGAGATCATCCTGGCAAGCGATGCGTGGCAGCGTTGGATCACGTCTGCGGCATGAACTCGATCATGAGGCCGCCGGCCTGTTCAGGCGCCACCAGCACCTGACCCTCTTCTCCCAGCGAGAAGCTGATGTTGTTGGCGCCAAGCAGGGCCTGAAGCGGCCGCGGCCGTTCGATTGCGATCGCAATGCCGACGATCGCCGGCAGGTCCTTGGGGGCCATGGCCTCGATTGCCCGGTATTCGAGCTGCCAGGCTGAAGTGGACCAGATCAGCAATTCGAGCGCGCCGGTTCTTACCAGCATGCAGCCGTCGAAGATCTCCTCGGTCTCCGCCTTCCAGGAGGCTTTGAGGGTTTTCGCAAGGCTCGCCGGATCTTCTGCGACGGCATGGATCGCCACGAGGCCCAGAGCGCCGTTGGGATGGACGATCCATTCCGGCTCCATGAAGGCATCCGGTGTCTCATGCTTCACTGGAAACCATGGCAACGGGGTCTCTTCGCCCTCGCCAACGATGACGACAGCCTCGACTTCGCGACCATCTTCGCTTTCCCACGTATAGTGCCGTTCGTCGCCTTCGAGTTCGGCGACATTTACTGCAAGGGCTACTCTGGGGTCGCCCTCGATCAGCTCAATGTAATTCGGCATGTCATCGCGATGGGGCTGGAAACACAGGCAGCGCGGCTCTGTCCCTTCGGGTGTCAGATTGAAACCCAGCTGCTGGAGGCGACTCGCCAACGCATCGGGCGCAGGGGTGGTGATGCTGAGATGATCTATGTCGCGTGCCGAGACTTTCATCGTTGCGTCATACAGGCTCTCCGGCCCCGAGCTCAAGGGCGGGAGCGCTCACGCCGCTTCGAGCGCCTTCTTCATGAAGCCAGTCGCATGATCCATCATGCCTCCAACAACCGGTGCCAGCTCGTCAGGCAGGAGATCGATCGTCCAGACGGCGGGTGCGCGCGTCGCCTTCCGGAAAGACCTGGACGGCGGCGTTGTAGTGGCTGGGCTGCCCCTCGACCACCGAATAAGCCAGCCGGCACTCTTCGTCATCGACCGTCACCAATCGCTCTCGAGCGACGAGGCCATTGAAGAAAGTCACGATGCGGTCACCGTTCTCCATCCTGAGATCGGTCAGGAACCCTGGGGCGACCTGGCGATGGACGTCCGCGAAATTCCGCAATGCTGCCCACACGTTGGCCACCGGGGCGTCGAGCGCGATCTGCCTGCGAAGGGTTGCCACTACTCGCTCCCTTGTTTGCCGGCTTGATCCAGGCGGGGCGATCGTAGCGGTCTGGCGATTTTGGGACCTGATCGCCCTGCCGCGATAGCCCTCCGGCTGAGGCGGTGACTCCTTTTTGCCTGACTATGGATGGAGAACGATGCTTTGATGGGCCAGCATCGGGGGGAGGCGCAGGTATGGCGTTGGTCCGCGTACTTAGTTTGATGGTGTTGGCAGTCAGTGTCGCGGTGCCTGCCGCGGGCCAGGGCATCCCCAAGGCGCAATCTCCCGAGGAGGTCGGCTTCTCGTCGATCCGGCTCAAGCGCCTGTCGGACCGCATCAACGAGGATGTGAAGGACGGCAAGATCCCAGGAGCGGTGGTCCTGATTGCACGCAATGGCCGGATCGTCATGTTCGACGCTTTCGGCTACCGTGACCGCGAGACCAAGGCGCCAATGAAGACGGATTCGATCTTCCGCATCGCTTCCATGACCAAGCCAATCACTTCGGTGGCGGCCATGACGCTGGTGGAGGAGGGCAAGATGTCGCTCGCCGATCCGGTGGCGAAATACATTCCCGCCTTCGGCGAGACCAAGGTCTCGGTGACCAAGAACAGCGCCGACGGTACAGTCCAGATGGGCCTGGAGCCCCAAAAACGGCCGATGACCATACTGGATCTGATGCGCCATACGTCCGGCCTGACCTATGGCGCGATCAGCGGCAACAACCCGGTGAAACAATCCTACTACGACATGAAGGTGATGGACGGCAGCCAGACCAACGAGGAAATGGCGGCCAAGCTCGCCAAACTCGCCTTGCTCTACCAGCCTGGAACGCACTTCGAATACTCCATGTCGACCGATGTGTTGGGCCGGGTGATCGAAGTCGTGTCCGGCCTGTCGCTCGACAAATTCATCGAGGAACGAATCGCCAAGCCCTTGAAGCTGGGTGACACCGGATTCGAGGTCTCTGCTGACAAGAAGGGCCGCGGAGCGCGTCCGCAAAAGGAGGGACCACGAAACGAGGTGCCGCCGATTCCCGACGTGACCACCAAGACGACCTGGAAATCCGGTGGCGCCGGCCTGGTCTCGACAGCGGCGGACTATGCGCGCTTCCTGCAGATGTTCGCGAACGGAGGGGAACTCGACGGTGTGCGGGTCATCTCGCGCAAGACGATCGATCTGATGACGGCGAACGCCCTTCCGCCCGACATCGAGATGGGCGATGACATGTGGCGGCTCGGACCGCTGGAACCCAGCGCGCGGATGGGACAGGGTTACGGTCTCGGTTTCGCCGTGCGCCTCGACCAGGGGCGCAATCCGCTGCCGGGTTCGCCTTACGACTATCATTGGGGCGGTGTCTGGGGGACTTACTTCTGGCACGATCCGCGTGAGCGTATGTATGTCGTGTTCATGATGCAGTGCCCGTCGGCGAGTCAGCAGTACCAGGCTCTCCTGCGCGATCTCGTCTATCAGGCACTGGTGAACTAAATGGAAGAGGATGGGGGTGCAGCGAATAAACTGCTCCCCATATAGTCGCCGATGACCAACGATGATTCTCGCACCTGGATGTGGTCGGAAGCGCTGCAGATGCTGGCGCGCGCCGAACGGCTGCATCGCCAGGTCTTCAGCCCGCCTACCGCTCTCCATCGCAGCGGGCCGGCCTGGGAGCCGCCGACGGATGTGTTGGAGACGGCTGAGGCTGTCCTGATCCTGGTGGCGCTTCCGGGCGTGGATCCGAAGCAGGTCGAAGTCGTCATCCAGAACGGCATCCTGATGATCGGCGGCGAACGCCTCCTTCCGCCCCAGCTCAGGACCGCGCTTATCCATCGTCTTGAATTGCCGCAGGGACGGTTCGAGAGGCACATCTCTCTGCCTGTGGGACGGTACGAGGCGCCGCGCACGGCGGTGCTCAATGGCTGCCTCGTGATCGAGCTGCCCAAAGCCGGGCGAGGAAAAGCACCATGACTCCGCCACCCGATGTGAATGCCGACGCCTCCACCGAGGTCAAGCAGCCGCTTCCGACCGATGCGCTGATCGTTGTGCCGATGCGCAACATGGTGCTGTTTCCGGAAGTTGTCTTGCCGGTCACCGTCGGACGATCCTCTTCGGTTGCAGCGATCCAGCAGGCCGTGCGCGAACAGCGGCAGATCATGCTCGTGCTGCAACGCGACCCGCAGGACAACCAGCCGGGGCCTGACGGTCTTTATCGCGTCGGCACCGTCGCCAATATCCTGCGCTACGTGACCAGTCCCGAAGGGGGCCATCATCTCGTCTGCCAAGGCGTCCAGCGTTTCCGGATCGACGAATTCGTTGAGGGATATCCGTTCTTGCTGGCGCGCGGCGTGCACCTCGTCGAACCGACGGCGGCGGGACCCGAGGTCGAGGCCCGTTTCCTGGTGCTGCGCAGTCAGGTTGGCGAAGTGTTCGATCTTCTCCCGCAGGCGCCTCCGGAGCTGCGGCAGACCGTTGAAGCCACGACTTCGCCCGGTCTGATGGCCGATCTTGCGGCGACCTATCTCGATTCCGAGCCGGCCGACAAGCAGGGTCTGCTCGAGACGGTAGACCTCGTACCGCGGCTCGACCGCGTGTCCAAGCTCCTGGCTCATCGGCTCGAGGTGCTGCGGCTTTCGGCCGAGATCGGCAAGCAGACCAAGGCGTCGCTCGACACGCGTCAACGGGAGGTGCTGCTGCGCGAGCAGATGGCGGCGATCCAGCGCGAATTGGGCGAGGAGGGATCCAATAAGCAGGAGCTGGCCGACCTCGATAAGGCGATCGGGGCGGCGAAGATGCCAGCAGAAGTCGAGGCCGTGGCGCGCAAGGAGTTGCGCCGGCTGCAGCGCACGCCCGAAGCGGCGGGCGAATATAGCATGATCCGCACCTACCTCGACATCCTGATCGAACTGCCGTGGGCGCCGCCGCAGTCGAAGGACATCGACCTCGCCGAGGCACGCCGCGTGCTCGACGGTGATCACTTCGGGCTCGAGAAGATCAAGCAACGCATCGTCGAATATCTTGCCGTGCGCAAGCTCGCACCCGAAGGCAAGGCGCCGATCCTGTGCTTCGTCGGGCCGCCCGGCGTCGGCAAGACCTCGCTTGGCCAATCGATCGCTCGCGCCATGGGCCGCAAGTTCGCGCGCGTGAGCCTCGGCGGCGCGCATGACGAGGCCGAGATTCGCGGCCATCGCCGGACCTACATCGGTGCCATGCCCGGCAATATCATCCAGGCCATCCGCAAGGCCCAGGCGCGCGACTGCGTCATGATGCTGGACGAGATCGACAAGATGGGCTCGGGGATTCACGGCGATCCGGCGGCCGCCATGCTCGAGGTCCTCGATCCCGAGCAGAACAGTACGTTCCGCGACAATTACCTCGATGTGCCGTTCGACCTCAGCCGCGTGGTCTTCATCACCACGGCCAACATGCTTGAAACCATTCCCGGGCCGTTGCGGGATCGCATGGAGATCATTTCGCTCTCGAGCTATACGGCAGGCGAGAAGCTGCAGATCGCCAAGCGCTACCTCGTTCGTCGCCAGCTCGAGGCCAACGGCCTGAAGCCGGATCAGGTCGAGATCGAGGATGCAGCGCTCAGCCACATCATCGAGCATTACACCCGCGAGGCCGGGGTGCGCAGCCTGGAGCGCGAAGTCGGTCGCGTCCTGCGCCATATTGCGGTCGAGGTCGCGGAGGGCTCGACCGGTCCCAAGCATGTCGACGTTGCGATGGTGGAGAAGATCCTGGGGCCACCCCGTTTCGAGAACGAGGTCGCCATGCGTTCGACCGTCCCGGGCGTCGCCACTGGCCTCGCCTGGACGCCCGTCGGCGGCGACATCCTCTTCATCGAGGCGACGCGCACGCCTGGCAGTGGAAGATTGGTGCTGACCGGGCAGCTCGGCGAAGTGATGCGGGAAAGTGCGCAGGCGGCGCTCAGCCTGGTCAAGAGCATGGCGACGACACTCAAGATCGACGCGGTGAACTTCGAGAAGAGCGATATCCATGTCCATGTACCGGCGGGCGCGACTCCCAAGGATGGTCCCAGCGCGGGCGTGGCGATGTTCATCGCACTGACCTCGCTCCTGACCGGCCGCACGGTGCGCAGCGATACGGCGATGACTGGCGAGATCAGCCTGCGTGGTCTTGTGCTGCCGGTGGGCGGCATCAAGGAAAAGGTCGTCGCTGCTGCGTCGGCAGGGATCAAGCGGGTGATGCTGCCGGCACGGAACAAGCGCGACTATGACGACATTCCCGAGGAAGTCCGCAAGTCGCTCGAGTTCATCTGGCTGGAGCGCGTCGACGATGCGGTGATGCAGGGGCTGCAACCCTAGCAATCTGGTGCCTGTCGTCACGATTCCTTTCGGCGTCGCAGCAAATCCGCGGAGCGCAATGCCGCGTTCCGCAGCCGCCGGCGTGCGTGCTATGGTGTACGTGTACCGAAGGGGGTAATCCGCAAAACAAGAGAGTAAAAATTCTGTGGGAGGAAACGACATGCCGATCAAGCGTCGCCAAGTTCTGTCCGGATCCGCTGCTGGCGCCTTGTCGCTGGCAGGTGGTCTGGCGAGTCCAGCCATTGCCGCGCCGGAGCCGATCAAGATCGGTTATCTTCCCGCCCTGACCGGGCCCAGTTCCTCGACTGGCATCGGTATCAACCGCGGCACGGAGCTGGCCGTCAACGAGATCAACGCCGCAGGTGGCGTCAATGGACGAAAGATCGAACTCATCGTGCGCGACACGCAGAGCGATCCCACCAAGGCGGTCAACGGTGCCGCCGAGCTCACCAAGCGGCAGAAAGTGAACATTGTTTGGGGACCACTGAATTCAGGCGAGTCCCTGGCAGCGGTGCCGTTGGTCGCCCGCGATGGCATTCCACAACTGCATCCGTGCTGGGTCGATTCGCTGACCGACGTCAAGAAATACCCGATGTGTTTCCGTGATGCGCCCACCAATCAGCAGATTGGCGCTGCTGCCAATCGATATGTGGTGGATATCCTGAAGCGAAAGAAAGTGGCCGTCGTCAGCGACACCACGGGCTACGGCACGGCTTCTGTCGAGGCCTATGCTCCGATGTTGAAGGAGAAGGGGGCAACCGTCGTCTATCAGGCCAATATTGACGCTGCGAATCCCGACCTGAAGCCCGACATGCTGCGCATGCGAGAGGCCGGCGCGGAAGCGATCATGCCCTGGAGTGTCAATGCGGGTTTCCTCGCTCGCATCTGCAACACGCGCGGCAAGATGGAGTGGGACGTGCCGATCGTCGGCCAGACCACCCTGGGGTCGGGGCAGACGAAGGCACTGCTGGAGAAGCCGGAGTACTGGAACAAGGTCTACTCCAACAATTTCCGCAATGTCTGCTTTGCCAAGGATGGCAAGCTGCTGCCACGTGCGGCGGAATTCGTGGAGAAGTTGCGCAAGGTGAAGATCGACATGGGCGACACGCTGCTCTGGTGGATCGCTCTCGGCTACGATGGTGTCCACATGATGGCAGACGCCGTCAAGGCGGTCGGCAGCTCGCCTGAACAGATCACCGGTTACTGGAACAAGCTGAAAGATTGGCCGGGCGTCTATGGGGATATCACTTTCACGCCTCAGCAGCACAACGGCTTCCAGGACGACGAGGTCGTGATGTGCGAGGTCAATTCGCTGCGTGACGGCGCCTTCAATCTTGCCCCCGGTTATGCCAGCTAACCGATGCTCGAATCGATCGTCTCCTACGGCCTGGCGATCGGAGCGGTCTATGCGCTGATCGGCATCACGTACAACGTGATGTTCTCGGCCTCGCGCGTATTCAGCTTCACGGCAGGGATGCTGGGCATGCTCGGAGGCGTGCTGGGAGCCCTGTTTATCGGCAAGCTCGGCTTGCCGGCCATCGTCGGATTTGTCCTTGTGCTGGCCTGCGGGGCCGTCATCGGAGTTGTTACGGAAATTGTCGCCGTGCGGCCCGTGTTGAAGAGCATCGAGCAGCATCTCTACGTATTGTCGACACTGGCCTTCGCGCTGCTCGTTCAGCAGCTCACGGCCATCGAATGGGGCACCGAGGCGCAGCCGTTCCCGCGCCTCATCCCGATTGGCTCCGGCTGGCTGGATCAACAATTCTGGCTGCCCTTGCTCGCTTGCGCGGCGACGATCGTCGGCCTGGAGTTCCTCTATCGCCGAACGCTGGTTGGCCGCGCCTTTCTCGCGATCGCCGAGGACAGCTACGCAGCCCGTGCGCTTGGCCTGCCCGAGCAGCGGTTGCGTTTGGCGAGCTTCGCGCTGGCCGGTGTCATCGGTGCACTCGCGGGTTTCACCGGCGGAGAGATGCTGCTGGCTTTCTTTGGCAACCAGTCGATCCTGAGTTTCTACGGATTCGTGCCGGTGGCGCTGGGGGGCATGGGAAGCAACCGCGGTGCCGTCATTGGCGGCCTGGCGCTCGGTCTGTTCCAGCAGGCGGCCAACTTTCTCGTCGGCGGCATCTTTGCTGCCGTCGCCGTGTTCGTCGTGTTCATTGCCGTGCTGCTGTTGCGCCCGGAGGGACTCGCGGGCGCCACCTTGTCGCGCCGCGTATGACGGATCTTACACAGGCGGCCATGCTCGCCACGATGCCCCGATCCAGCTGGCGCGCCCGCCTCGGGAAATTGGCACCATTCCTGGCATTGGGATTGGCGGGCCTGGCGTTCCCGCTGTTGGGCGATTCCTACTGGGGAGTCATTGTCACTCGCGCTTGTGTCTACTGGGTGCTGGTGGCTGGACTGAACATGGTCGTGGGCTTCGCCGGCCAGATTGCGATCGGCTGGGTCGGCCTCCTGACCCTCGGCGCCTACACCACAAGTGCGATGACGGCTGGCACGGCAATGCCTGCGGTCTCGCCGTATCTCGCGCTCGTCGCATCCGCCGCCATCGGTGGGGTGTTCGGCCTGATCGTCGGCATGCCGGCTCTTCGGCTGCGCACGTTCTACTTCGCCATGGCGACGCTGGGCTTTTCAACCATTGTGACGCAGGTGGCGCTCGCCTGGAAAAGCGTGACTGGCGGCGGTATCGGCGTCCCTGGTCCGGTTTTCGGCTGGCCGTTCGTCGGCGACTGGGGCTTTTATTACTTCTGCCTCCTGCTGGCCGGGCTTTGTACATGGATGACGGCCAATCTCGCCGCCAGTCGCTTTGGTCGTGCTCTGGTGGCGATCCGCGACACCGAGGTTGCGGCGGAGTCGTCGGGCATCGCCAAGCCGCGCTTGCTGATGATCGTCTTCCTGTTCAGCGGCGCATTGGCAGGAGTGGCGGGCGGGCTCTTCTCGTCGCTGCAATCCTACATTACGCCCGATGCCTTCACCTTCGATCTATCGGTCTTGTTTTTCATCGCCATCCTGATCGGCGGCCGCGGCTCGGTGCTCGGTCCGTTGCTGGGCACTTTGCTCCTGACGGCGTTGCCTGAAATTGCGGCACCGCTCGTTGCCTGGTCGACGTTTCTGTATGCCGCTCTTCTCCTGGCGATTGTGCTGCTTGTTCCCGGCGGGATTGCCGACTTGCTCGACTTCAAGAACCGACGGCCACTTGAGCAGCACCGCGAAATCGTGCCTCGCCCCGAGTTGTTGATGCAGTTGCTCCATGGCAAACGCGGCGAGACGTTGTCGCTTTCCGGTGTCTCCTTGAGGTTTGGTGGCGTACAGGCGATCTCGAATCTCGATCTGGATGTCAGGCGGGAAGAGGTGCACGGCCTGATCGGCCCCAACGGCAGCGGCAAGACCACCACGCTGAATGTGATCTCGGGCTACTATGCCCCTCAGGCAGGCGAGGTGCGGCTGGGCAAGGTCATTTTGCCACCTCAGGCACCGCAGTTGCGGGCGAGCGAGCGTATCGCCCGGACCTTTCAGACGCCAAGGCTAATCGGCTCTGCATCGGTCGTCGAAAACGTAATGATCGGCGGCACTATCGATGGGCGAGGCAGCTTCATCGAGTCGTTGCTTACCCTGCCACGGCATCGCCGAGACGAGGCGGTGCTGCGCGAGCGTGCGATGTTGGCGCTTCTGACAGTGGGTCTCGATCAGCTTGCAGAGGTACGCGCCGATCGCTTGCAGCACAGCGAACTGCGTTTCATGGAGATTGCCCGCGCCCTGATGCTGCAGCCTGCCTGCCTGCTGCTCGATGAGCCTGCGGCAGGCCTGTCTGCGGAGGAAATCCGCCGGCTCGGTGTGCTGATCAAGGCAATCAGCCGCACGGGAACGAGTGTGCTCCTGGTCGAGCATCATGCCGACTTGATCTTCGACATCTGCGACAGGGTGACCGTACTCAATCTCGGCAGGGTGCTGGCTGCCGGCACACCCGACGAGATCCGCTCGCACCGGGAGGTGGTCAGTGCCTATCTCGGTGCGTGATCCACTGCTCGAAGTGAGCGGACTGTCGGCTGGTTATGGCAAGATCGGTGTGCTGCATGGCATCGAGCTGACGGTGGGTGCGGGCGAGGCGGTTGCGTTGCTGGGGCCGAACGGTGCGGGCAAGACGACGCTCCTGCGCGCGATCTCGGGATTGCTGCCGCGATCCGGCCGCATCCGGTTTGCCGGCAAGGATATGAGCGCGACCGGACCACGCGATGCAGTCTCGGCCGGCCTGGTGCATGTGGTCGAGGGCCACCGCGTCTTCACCCAGCTTTCGGTGTTCGACAATCTCCTGCTCGCGGGCTACGGCCTGCCGCGCAGCGCTCGCGTGCATCAGGTGGAAGAAGCGCTGGCGTTCTTTCCCGAAATTGCCGAGAAGCGCCGCGACCTTGCCGCCACGCTGTCGGGAGGCCAGCAACAGATGCTGGCCGTCGCACAAGGGTTGGTGCAGCGGCCGCGGCTTCTGATGCTGGATGAGCCGTCGGCTGGCCTCTCGCCCGTGCTGGTCGATCGAGTCCTCGCCGCGGCGGCGCAGTTGCGCCGGACGGGCACCGCTATTCTTCTGGTGGAGCAGTTGATCGAGAAAGCGTTGGCGACAGTGGACCGGGTTTATGCGCTTGCCCGTGGCACGATCGTGCTCGAGGCGCATGCCGGCGAGGCCGACCTGCCGAACCGGTTGGAGCAAGCCTATTTCGGGCAGGACGCCCAGGCACCGTTGCAGACATAGCGGCGGACTCAGCGTGCCGTGATGGCGTTGCGCAATTCGAGTGGCGCCGCCACCTGCGTCAGATTCTCGATGCCCTGTCCGGTCCCGCGTACGCGGATCGTGCCGAAGCCCAGCAAGCGGCCAAGGATTGATTGTTCGACATCGACGATCTCGACCTTGCCCATGTTCATCTCGACCGTGCGCCGGCTCAGGAAGCCGTGCTTGTAGATCACGCGGCGATCGGTGATGGCGAGTTCGGTGATCCAGCGGACAAACCAGGCGTGCAGGAACGCAAGGACGCTCAGCGCCAGCAGCAGCCAGCCGCCGAGCTGGACCAGCTGACCGAGTTGTAGTGAGAGGGCGCTTGAGTAGATAAAAAGAATGATCCCGACGATCATCAGGACGAAGGCGCGCAAGAAGATGATCCAGTGCAACTTGCCGATCGCCCTGATCGTTTCGCCGGGCTGAAGGACCGAATTGACGTAGGACACGATGTTCTCCCAATGGCGGTTCGATGGCCAAGTTGCACTGGTCTTTGACAATACGAGATGGAGCGCGAGGTTCAATCACCGGCAGCAAACAGCTCGGCGAGCGATCGATGCTCGGTGAGCCAGGCCCACTCGCTGTAGCGCCTCGCGGCCTCGAGGGCAGTCATGAACTCGATCGCACCAAAGGGTCGACCGAAGACGTGGGCGTGGACCGTGATATCGAGACAGCCGGCCGGTCGGCCAAGGCGCGGCCAGCTGGAGACGAGGCGTTCGAGGAGACGCGTGAAGGCCTCCGGCTCGTTGCCGTACCGGACATAGAGCGGCATGTCGTTCACCTCCATGGTGAAGGGAACCGCCAGGATCGGTCCGGCTGCCGTCTGGTGGCGATAGGGAAGGTCAAAATCGAAGAAATCCGCATGCCAATCGAAACCCTTTTGGGCGAGAAGCGCCGATGTGCGGGCGCTCGGCGTGCAGCGTGGGCTGAGCCAACCTGGAGGACGGCTCCCGGCGCTGCGCTCGATGACGGCGATGCAGCGAGCGAGATCGAACTCTTCGTCTTCCGTTGTCTGGTAGGCCGGGATGATGTTCTGGCTCCAGCCGTGTGCGCCGACGACATGTCCCGCCTCTACGATAGCGGCCAGCAGATCGGCATATCGCTCGGCGATGACGCCGCTCACATAGAAGACGGCCCGAAGCTGCATCCGGTCGAGGATATCAAGTAGCCGCCACGCGCCCACCTTGGGGCCGTATTCGGCCCATGAGCGCGCTTGCAGGTCGAGCACACCGGCCTTGAGAGGATTGCCCATGGGTCCGATTCCTGGCGCCGAATCGTCGGTCCAGCCTTCGAGCATTACATTGACCGAAATGGCAAGCGGCCTGTCGGCGGGCCAACCGGCAGGAAGGGGTGTCGCGCGCATGAGCCTCCTTAAGCACCTTTTGCCAATAGGGACAATGAAGCTTCCTCGTTTCGCGTAAATCTTTCGAACGTCTAGTCTGGGTCCCAACGCAAATCGTCTTCAGGAGACACTGACATGATCGACCTCCACTATTGGCCGACGCCCAACGGCTGGAAGATTTCCATCATGCTCGAAGAATGCGGCCTCCCATACAGGATCGTTCCGGTGAACATCGGGGCCGGCGAGCAGTTCAAGTCCGAGTTCTTGAAAATCAGCCCGAACAACCGCATGCCTGCGATCGTCGACCATGAACCGATAGGCGGCGGTGCGCCGATCTCCGTGTTCGAATCGGGGGCGATCCTGCAATACCTCGCCGAGAAGGCCGACAAGTTCCTGCCCAAGGATGTACGCGGCAAGTACGAGGTGTTGCAGTGGGTAAACTGGCAGATGGGCGGGCTCGGGCCGATGGCAGGGCAGGCCAACCATTTCAACGTCTATGCTCCTCAGTTCAATTCGGTCGAAAAACTCGAATACGGCCAGGTTCGCTACACCAATGAAGTGAACCGGCTGTTTGGCGTGTTGAACAAGCGGCTGGGCGACCGTGAGTTCGTGGCAGGCCCTCTTTCCATTGCGGACATGGCGATCTGGCCGGGGTTGTGGGCTTCAAGAACTTTGGCCAGAAGCTCGAGGACTTTCCGCACCTCAAGCGATGGTTCGAGGAGTCGATGGGCAAGCGTCCGGCGGTGATGAAAGGCAAGGCGGTGGGGGCCGAACTGCGCGCCAAGCCCGGCATCAACACCGAAGAGCAGCGTCGGGTCTTGTTCGGCCAGACCGCTGCCGTCGTTCGCTGACCTCACGGCGCATTAAGTCTCGCCATCGCTTGCGCAGCGGTGGCGAGACGTCGGCGCAGGTCGCGGGGCTTCAGCACCTCGACTTCGGTGCCAAGGCGGAACAGGTCCAGCACTGCTTGTTCAACCGACTCGATCGGAATCTCGACTTGCCTCCAGCCGTCGCGGTCCGGGGGCTTGGCGGACTCGAGGGCTGCGCCGGTCACCATCGCGCTCCACTGCTCAAGGCGGAGGAAGCCGCGGGGGGAAAGGCGGAGGAGGGCCTTGTCGCGGTACAATCCCACCTCATAGGCGCGGGACGAGTCGGTCCAGAAGCGCACCAAATCGAAATCTTTCGGTCGCGCGAAGCGTTCGCCGGTGACCGAGAGGTCGACGATATCGGAAATGCGGTAGGTCCGAAGCTGCTGCGAGACCTCGGCCGCGAGATACCAGATGCCGGCTTTCAGCACGAGCCCCAGCGGCTTGAGCCGTCGCGTCACACGCCGGTCGATACGCTGGTAGGTGATCTCGATCATGCTGTCGGCCCAGACAGCGCGGGCGATCTCCGGCAACAACCGTGCCGCTTCGGGATTCCTGAACCAGTCCACCGGATCGAGATGGAAGCGTTGCGCGATCCGGCGGGCGTCTGCCCGATTCCGCTGGGGCAAGGCGGCGGTGAGCTTGAGTTGCGCCGACAGAAGCTGGTCGGCGAGGCTCATCTGCGACGCGGGGCCGGTGAGGCCTGTCACGAACAAGCTCTCGGCTTCGCTTTCGGTCAGTCCTGTGAGCTTGATGCGAAAGCCGTCGAGGAGCTGGAAGCCGCCGCCCGGTCCGCGGTCGGCATAGACCGGTAAGTTGGCCGCGCTCAATTGCTCGATATCGCGATAGATCGTGCGCACCGATACCTCGAAGGTCTCGGCCAGCATCTCGGCGGTCAGGCGGCCGCGGGTCTGCAGCATCAGCAGGATCGAAAGGAGACGGCTCGCACGCATGGAAATCGTGTAGCAAATGATCCTGACATATTCTGACAGGAATGCGGAGGTAAAGGAGACGGCAGAAAGGAGAGCCGCATGCTGCAAACCCGTGCCAAACCAAGTCCCGATTTCGACTTCTTGATGGGGATCTGGAGCTGCCGCCATCGCTACCTGGCGCACCGTCTCTGCGACTGCCACGACTGGATCGAATTCAACGGCACCTGCGCCGCGCGCAAGATCCTGGACGGGTTCGGCAATATCGATGAGAGCGACATCGCGTTGCCGGGGACCCCTTATCGCGGCATGAGCCTTCGTCTCTACGATTTCGACAAGGATCGATGGACGATCCATTGGTACGACAGCCGCCGGCCCGCCGAGGCCTTCGCGCCGGTCGTCGGCCGCTTCGCCAAGGGGATCGGCACATTCCACGGCGATGACGAATGGCAGGGTCGGGTCATCCGCGTGCGCTATGTCTGGTCGCGCATCACGCAAACGTCGGCGCGCTGGGAGCAGGCTTTTTCCCTCGACGAGGGCAACAGTTGGGAGACCAACTGGATCATGGACTTCACGCGCATGTAACAGCCAGATCTCGAAAGTCGTTTGCCGTCGGCTGCGCTCGGCCGGCCCCGGACGTCTGGTGGGAAACCGGTGAGCACGCGACAGATCGCGCCGGAGTGACTGATCCCGGCGACCCTTGACGGTTACCGGGGCACCAACCACGTTGACGGCACTTGCGGGGGAGCAGGAGGCACCGTCATGCAAAGCCAGGAACGTGATCTCATTGAAGGCCTGTTCAACCGTCTGAAGGCTTATGAATCGCAGCCCCGCGACCCCGAAGCCGAGCGTCTGATCGTCACCATGGTCGCCAGCCAGCCTGGCGCACCCTACCTGCTGGCGCAGACTGCCCTTGTTCAGGAACATGCACTGAAGGCGGCGCAGGAACGCATTGCCGAGCTCGAGGCCAAGGCGAAGCAACCCGGTTTCCTCGAAAGTGCCCCCAAAATCGGCCCTTGGGGGGCAGCGACAGCCCCCACAGCCCCTGCGGCCCCGACGCGATCGCCGTCGCCGTGGGGCGCACCGCAGCAGCCTTCTGCCGGAGGCGGCTTCCTTCGCTCGGCACTTGCAACAGCGGCCGGCGTGGCGGGCGGGGCGCTCCTGTTTGACGGGATCCGCAACTTGCTTGGCTCTTCCGGCAGTCCGTTCGGTGCCCTTGACACATCTGCTGCAGCCTCGCCACTGATGCCGCCGGATCAGGTCTCATCTGCCGATCTCGCACAGGACGACAGCGTTGCCGGAAACTACGATGCATCCGGCGATTCGGCGGGCGATGAAGGCAGCTTCAGTGACGATTCCACCTTCGACGATTCGTACGACGTCTGACAGGAACGATTGGGGAGTAGGAGATGATTGAGCTTCACACCTGGGGCACACCCAACGGTCGCAAGGCCTCCATCATGCTCGAGGAGTGCGGGCTTCCCTACAATGTGCACAAGGTCGATATCTCCAAAGGCGAGCAGTTCAGACCTGAGTTCCTGAAGATCAGCCCCAACAACCGCATTCCAGCGATCATCGATTCCGAGGGTCCCGGCGGCAAGCCGATTGCCTTGTTCGAATCGGGTGCGATCCTGATCTACCTTGCGGAGAAGACTGGCCGGTTCCTCTCCAAAGAGCCGGTCCAGCGCTACAAAACCCTCGAATGGCTGATGTGGCAGATGGGCGGCGTCGGGCCGATGTTCGGCCAGGCTCATCATTTCCTGCGCGCTGCGCCGGAAAAGATCGAATATGGCATCAAACGCTATGTCGACGAGGCCAAGCGACTGTATGGTGTACTCGACAAGCAACTCGCATCGAACGCCTTCGCCTCCGGGGCGGACTATTCGATCGCAGACATCGCGATTTTCCCCTGGGCCGCCCGGCACGAATGGCACAAGGTGGACCTTGCGGACTTCCCCAACGTGAAGCGCTGGTACGATGGCATCAACGCGCGTCCCGCCGTGACCAAGGGGATGGCGGTTCCCTATCTCAATTGAGGGGCTGGAATTAGTCTGGATTAGACCACACTATCCGAGGAGGAGACCCGACCATGAGCAAGAACGTCAAAAGCCGTCAGGCTGCCGCCCTCGCCACGCCAACCGATCTTGGCTCCAATGCGACGAAGGACATTTCGGGCGGACTCAACATCCTGCTGGCCGACGTCTTCGCTCTTTATTTCAAGACCAAGAACTTTCATTGGCATGTGTCTGGCCCGCATTTCCGCGACTACCATCTATTGCTCGACGAGCAGGCCGACGAAATCTACGCCATGGGCGACCCCATCGCTGAACGGGTCCGCAAGCTGGGCGGCACCACGATCCGCTCTGTCGGCCAGATCAAGAAGCTGCAGCGTGTCCTGGACAATGACGCCGATTACGTGACGCCTGAGGACATGCTTGCGGAGCTGCGTGACGATAACAGGCAACTCGCAGCTCATATGCGAACGCTTCACGAGCTATGCGACGAGCACAATGATGTTGCCACGGCCAGCCTGATCGAGAATTGGATCGACGAGACAGAGAAGCGGACATGGTTCCTGTTTGAGGCCGGCCGCCGTAGCGGCGGTTGAGCTTTTCCGCATATCTGAGGGTCGATTAGGGGCGGGCGTTCACGTTTCGTGACCCGGGGTGTGGCCGGGTTGCAACAGGATCGGCTGCAATTTGCATAAAATGCCCGTCTTCGTCGCGGCTTTGCACGATTTCGACTACACTTCGCCCCGTTCGAGACGCCTCAGCCCCGGTTGAGTTCATTAGAGTATTTACAAAGCAAGGGAGATAGCGATGAAGAAGGCTCTTGTGGCGGCTGCCGCCGTTGTGGCGCTTCCCGTCATGGCACATGCACAGTCACCCACACCGGGCTTCTACGGCGGCGTGGAAGGTGGCGTGAGCTGGCTGCTCAATACGACGATTGCTGGTCAGAGCGTCAGCCCGGTCACCGGTTGGGCGGCTGGCGGCAAGTTCGGTTATGATTTCATCGGTCCACGTGTCGAAATCGAGGGTGTGTACCACGAGAATACGACCAACGGCGGGAACTTCCCGGGCCAGGCGATCCAGGGCAAGATCGGCCAGGCGGCCGTGCTGGCCAACATCCTCTATGACTTCAATGCCGGGGGCGTGATCGTGCCGTTCATCGGCGCTGGCGCCGGTGTCGGCTTCGTCGACGCGGAGCTGCCGCTGCGCAGCACGCAGTTCGCCTATCAGGGCATCCTGGGCGTGGGCTGGAACGCTACGCAGAACCTGCGTTTCGACCTCAGCGGCCGGTACTTCGGTACGACGAATCCCCAGTTTGCCGGGTCGAGCTGGAGCAACAACAGCTTCGCCGTAATGCTGGGTGTTTCGTTCAAGTTCGGTGGAGCGCCGGAAGTCGCGCCGCCGGCTCCGCCGCCGGTGGCTGCACCGTCGTTCATGGTGTTCTTCGATTGGGACCGCTCGAACCTGTCGGCCCAGGCTCTGAACACGATCAAGCAGGCAGCGGACGCCTACAAGACCAAGGGCAGCGCCCGCATCACTGCGACCGGCCATACCGACACGTCGGGTCCGCCGAACTACAACATGGCGCTGTCGCTGCGCCGCGCGAACGCGGTCAAGGACGCTCTGGTGCGTGACGGCGTGCCGGCGACGGCGATCTCGGTCGTCGGCAAGGGCGAGAGCGACCTGCTGGTTCCGACCGGAGACGGCGTGCGCGAGCCGCAGAACCGCCGCGTCGTGATCGTGCTCCAGTAAGCGACACGCAAATAAATGGAAAGGGCGGCCAATTGGCCGCCCTTTTCATGTCTGGGTTTTCTCTGCCCAGCGGATCATCCTGCCAAGGAAGGCGTCGCAGGCGTCCATCTGCGAGCGGGCGACGAATTCGTCGGGTTGGTGGGCCTGGGAAATATCGCCAGGGCCGCAAATCACTGTGGGAACTCCATGGCTACGGAAGATGCCCGCCTCCGTGCCGTAAGGAACAGCGTAGGTGCGATTCCCGCCGGTCCATTGCAACGCGAGCCTCGCGGCGTCCTCGTTTTCTTCCGGCAACAGGCCAGGCACGAAGGAGCGGCGCCTGAGCGTGATGTGGGCGTCGGGGTGCTTGGCGCGCATCCTGGGCAACAGGAGCTCGGCCACATAGTGTTCGGCGCGGCGTTGCACCTCCCAGGCATCGTCGCCCGGGAGCGTCCGGTATCCCCAGTTCAGCACGCACTCGCGTGCGAGGATGTTGCCGGCCGTACCGCCGGTCACGATGCCGACATTGATCGTCGTATGGCCGGGCACCGTATCGATGTCCGGCCGCTTCCTCTGCGCCAGCTCTTCCTGCAGCTCGTTCAACCAATGGAGGAAGTCGCCGGCGAAATGAATGGCATTGACGCCGAGATGGGTCATGGAGGAGTGCGCTTCGACGCCTGTGAAGGTGGCGATCAGGCTTCCGCCGGCGTTCTGCGTGTTGACCACGCCCATCATGGTCGGCTCGCCCACGATCACGGCCTGAGGGCGGGGAACATTGCCGATCAGCTTCTCGGCCAGCGAATGGGCACCGAGGCATCCCACTTCCTCGTCGTAGCTGAAGGCAAAGTGCATCGGCACCTTGAGCTTCGCTTGCTGGAAAGCAGGGACGTGGGCCAAGGCGGCGGCTATGAAGCCCTTCATATCGCACGTCCCGCGACCGTAGAGATTGCCGTCGGGCTTCTCGGTGAGAACCCACGGATCTGTGGTCCATGGCTGTCCGTCAACCGGCACGACGTCGGTGTGCCCCGACAGGACGATGCCACCTGGCACATCCGGACCGATGGAAGCGTAGAGATTGGCCTTGGTGCCGTCTTCGTTGGGGACGAGGGTGCTCGTGACTCCGAAGTCGGCGAGATAGCTCTGGATATACTTGATAAGATCGAGGTTCGAATGGCGTGAGGTCGTATCGAAGGCAACGAGACGCTTCAGCATCTCGACGGACCCGGGGGCACTCTGGTTCATGGTTGGTACCGTCGCATGACCAGGGCCGGTGGGCCAAGGGCCTGAAAAAGCGTGTAAAATTCCCCCTTTGTTTGACACTCTCGTGCCCCGCAGCTAGAACCGCCACGCATCCGTCGTGGATATCGACCGCCGGGGTCTTACGGGCTGCGGAGAGGTGGCCGAGCGGTCGAAGGCGGCGGTTTGCTAAACCGTTATACGGGGATAACTCGTATCGAGGGTTCGAATCCCTTCCTCTCCGCCATTATCGATTGATATCATTGGCGTTTTCCGATTGGGCGCGTTTGTACCCCACGTTCTACCCCATATGACGCTGTCGAGGCCGGGGCAGAGGGGCGGGATCATGCTGACGCGCGGGGGCAGGCAATCCGCTCGACCGTGCGTCCACGTCAGGCAGCCAGACACGCACAGCGCGATATGAGCGTGGATGTAGACGTAAACACGACAGACACGTCCAGGCGAACGTCATGGCGCGCCGGCACCACTCTTACGACCCCCGCCCCCGATGGGACCCGGGGGGCCTATAAGGGCAGCCGCTTCCACTCCCGGCCTAAATTCCCAGCGGCAAAGCCATCGCTCTCAGGCCACGGCCGCTGCGCATTCGCGCCTAATAGGCCGCGCCTTTCGCGTACCCTCCAATAATATGAAAATTGAAAATCGGGGAGGGGAAAATCCGGCAACGCGCCGGCCGCTGCCGCGACGTCATTGGTATTGAAGCCGGACCAGCCCTTGCGCACCAAAACCTGAGCATCGGCCTCGATAATGACTGCAACTGTGTCGCGAGAACGCGCCTGGTGTGGTTGCTTGCACATCCTATGGGCTGCATCAGAAACGCGAGTAGCCATTCGTCTTCATCCGCCGAATAGTGAGAGCAATTAATTCACAAACGGATGATTCTACAAGGATGGCGATACTACCCTCGACACACCTTGAAACCCGGCTTGCGCGCAAACCTGCCGGGCTGCCAACGGCAGATACGGTCCAGGTTGTCGATGCTCCGCTTCCAACACCGGCGGCGGACGAGGTGTTGGTGCGGAACATCGCCTTTCGCCTCTCGCCTTCGATTCGCATGATGATGGGTAAGGGAGCGGAGAACGTCGAAGGTGTTCCGTTTCCTCCACTTCAAATCGGCGACACATTGCGAGAGGAAGCTCTTGGCGAAGTAATTGGAGTACCGAATGGTCATGCGCTTTCGCCCGGCGATCTCGTCATTCACCACTATGGCTGGCGGGAATATGCAGCGGTTCCGACCGTCGATTGCCAAAAGGTCAGTCGTGACGTTGCCGACATCCTTCTGCATCTTAGCCACGGTTGGACTGCTTACGCTGCACTCACGCGCGGTCTCGATCTAAAGGCGGGCGAGACGGTTTTCATCTCCAGCGCCGCAGGGGCTATCGGTTCGATGGCAGGCCAGATCGCACGTCTGCTCGGTGCAAGCAGGGTGATCGGCAGCACCAGCACGCGCGAGAAAGCTGACCGCCTTGTCGCCGAGCTTGGCTATGATGCCGTAGTCACCAGGGGAGCCACGGCGATCGCCAGTCAGTTGAAGGAAGCTGCCCCGGCAGGGATCGACGCCGTTCTGGATTCTGTCGGTGGCGAGCAGCTTTGTGCAGCTGTCGAAGTTGCGCGCGAAAGAGCACGGATTCTTATCGTCGGCGCACTTTCAGGCCAGCTCGCAGCGGATGGCACCGGACGCAAGGCACCCGTCGAACTCGACTCCTTCAAGCTGCTACTGAAGAAGCTGACCATCCGTGGATACAGCGCGGATGATGATCCAGATGTCCGTAAAGAATGGGATAATCAACTTTCTCGCTGGTCGGCGGCCGGGCAGATTCGCTTTCCATGTGAAGTCGTTCGCGGCTTGAGGAACGCGCCCGAGGCGCTTGCTGGAGCCTGTCGCGGCGCGTTCTTCGGAACCGTCTTGGTTGCGCTCTAAACGTATGGGCTGCTCGGAACCCAAGCCGGCGAGCTGATGCGACGAAGGCGATGCAGCGCAGGGAATATGTTGAGAACCGGGGCTTCGCCAACGAGATCTTCGCTTGAGATATGCACCCCACGTGCTTCGTTGGTCCAAACTCTGCTGTCGCCAGATATATCAACTTCCGTCACGCCGCCAATGCGCTCGGCGTCAGCCTGTCGATCATCAGTGGCGCGAGGTCGCCATAACCGATCGTGAGTTCTGTAATAAAGGCGAAACAAATATCTCCTTTACAACCCGCGACCTTCAATCCGATGGCGTCAGCCCAGGATGGCGCACTGGGCAGGAGGCCAGTCAGTATCAGCCAAATGATTCTCCATAGCATCGGTAGTGCCCGGCGGATTGAGAGGCGGGACCAGCTCATGCGCGATAGGTGGGCCGTGCGGGCATTTGCTGCGTCCCGGTTACCGCAGCAAGCGTCGCCAGAAATACTGCACTCGACCGGAGATGCCGCGCACAAAGCGCCGTTTGTCGTCCGCGAAGTTCGCGGCCGTGATCGTGCCTGCGATTTGCGCGCGGGGCGCAGGCTCTCCAGCACGAAACCGCCGCAGATCTATGGCGGTCATGCCGGGCGTCGCCTCAAACCACACGATGTGGCGGCCAGTGCCTGCGCCGATTGTCGCTTGCCTTCCCAACGGCTCGCCGCCTGCACAAACGATCAGCTCTCCCGCTTCGACCTCGAGATCGAGGCCAACCCAACGCCGCTCGCCTCGGGCCAGTGCTTTCCCGATCTGGCGGGGAGTGAAGGAGGCGAGCAGACCATGCCGGTGGGCGGATGCCGTCAACTGGCCGTCGAAGGAGAGCCCTACCTCCGGAAAAGCAAAGCCGTGTCTCGCTGGCGCAAGCGCGAGTTCGTAGATGGTGCCGGATGGAGTTTCGGTCCGCTGACTCTTGCGACGCTGCTGGAGCCTGTGGCCGAGCTTTGCCGCCCACCGATCGAGATCGGGGTTGCGGGTTTGGGGCAGGCTGTCCTCGGCGCCTGTCGATTCGTCCGAGACATGCCATATGCGATCCGACAGGCGGCGCCAGCGGCGGTCGGCCAATCCCCAGTTGTCGCCGTTCAGATAGGGCAGGCCGCAATCCCAGGTGTAGTCGTGATCGGGATAACTCGATGGCATGCGCGAAAAGGAGCGCGAGTGGCTGATATGGAAGATCTGCCCCAGGAGCTGGCAGTCGAGCCCGGCCTGTAGCGCGTTCGTGGACATCCTCGAATCGAGATGCAGGCGCGCGAAATCGATACCTTCGTCCATACCGCGCAGGCCGGTCAGGGTTGCGCGATCCATCATGATGAAGTCGCCGCTGGCATTGATGAAGGGCGGTTGGTCGAACGGCGCCTCGTGGCAGGTATCGACCGAGACGATCCCGGCCGGATCCTCGACGACTGCCGGCGAAAGATGTTCAAAGTCGAGATCAGACCGGATGTTTACCCGCTCGGCACGATACAGACAGCCTCTCCGGACCTCCCCGCGGGCCAGCTGGTGGCAAAGCTTTTCTCCAAAGAGGATATCACCGCCGGTAATCACCAGGAAATCGGCGCTGCTGGTGCGGATTGCAGCATTCACTGGAAAGTTCAGCATCATCTGCTGCCGCCCGCGAGAGAGTCGTCGATGCACGGCGGCGTCGACCACGATACAGCGGACGAAGGGAAATCGTGCGGCGAGCTGGGGCGAGAGCAAGGGGCGATCGGGGGGCGGGTTCCATTCCACGAACGCCGCACGATAGTCGAACGGCGTGCCGGCAAGGCGTTCCCGGTTGTAGGCCAGCACCGACTGCAGCCTGTCACCCCAGCCCGGTTCGTAGTCGTCATTGCGGCCGAGGATGATCGCTTCGATAGTCTGGGTCACAATCCGGGTGCCAAATCTGGAGGAGGAAAGGGCTCCTTACGACAGTGACCGGTTCGACGACAAGCAGCGATTGCGGCGCTTGGACCCGACCCGTTTTCGTGCCAAACACCGCGGCCATGAGTGGCGATCGACCGTTTTGGCTCTGGGGTTGGCTGGCCTATAGAATCGGTCTCAGGCTCGATCGGTTGGGACCGTGGCTGCTCCTCAACTGGCTGCCGCTCGGACGGCTCTACGCTTCTGCGATCCGTGGCACTCGGCCTCGGCTCGGCGTTGTGCCGAACTGGCGCTTCGCACTCGAATATTACGTCACCTATCCATGGTGGGTGATGCGACGGGGCGCATTATGGCGGTACGCGCTTGACAATAAGCTCGATGTGCCGATCGTCGTGCCGTGGCTCGATGGCACTCGTGTCGACGTGACATTGGGAAACGACATGAGCCTCAGTCTTTACGTATGCGGCTCGTTCGAGCCCAACGAGTTCGCCTTCCTGGGGCACATCTTGCGATCTGGCATGACGGTCATTGATGTCGGTGCCAATGAAGGTCTCTATACTCTGTTTGCTGCACGGCGAGTCGGCCCATCGGGTCGCGTCATCGCGGTCGAGCCGAGTTCGCGCGAGCGGGCAATCCTCGACGGCAATCTTGCACGCAACCGGATACGCAACGTCGCCGTTGTGCCGAACGCCCTCGCAGACAAGCCCGGTACCGCCGAACTCAAGATCGCACCCAGGCAACATGGCGGCCACAACACACTTGGCCAGTTCGTCTACGATGACGACACGACGGTCGCGTGCGAGAGCGTTACGGTGGAGACGCTCGACACCCTCGCTGAACGTCTTGAACTGCAACGTATCGATGTTCTGAAGATCGATGTCGAAGGCGCAGAACTGAAACTGCTGGCCGGTGGCCGCAGTCTTCTGTCGCAACAGCGGCCCATCCTGTTGATCGAGGCCAATGACGAGGCGCTGAAGCGACAAGGAGCGAGCGCCGCAGCCCTGGTCGAATTGTTGCTGTCGCTCGACTACCGGATCCATGTGTTCGGTGAACGCGGTACAATCGAGCCTTGGATACAAGGCAGACGTTTGTCCGAAAACATCGTCGCACTTTCCCGGGAGGGCGGGTGAAGATCATTTCCTGCGCGACGCTATCGCCCATACAAGCCGGAGCCTCTACGGGCGGGAAGTTAGTGCCGACAAAGAAAAGCCCGCCGTGGGGCGGCGGGCAGTTTTGAGAAGATGGTTAATGACTTAACGAATGGTGAGGCCCGAGTAAGCGGGGAGGACCGCACCGAAAGCCAATTGGGGGCTCGCCCCATCTATCTCCAGTGACCAACTGTATCGATTGTATCGATGGCAGAAGAAGCGGCTGGATCGCAGCAAAACGCCCGTCGGGACATGTCAGGGGCATTCACCGGAAGGCTGCTCCGCGGACCCGTGGCCTTGGGTGTCAGGCGAGACCCACAAGAGCGCTCGAAGCAGCAATCTTCGCCGCGCCAGGCGCCCAGCAGGAACAGGCTCCGCTTGCGGCGGTTGGGGCTGGCGCACGCCTGTATACCCTCGCGATGGACATCGTGCTGCCGGGTCCAGCGGGCGAGGGTGATCTTCGCCACTGCACCGAGCACCAGGAAGGATCTGAAGTAGATGATGGCTGTCCAGGGCACCGTCATGGTTGGCCCTGCAATGAGGGGTGGTGGGCGAGTGCGGCTCCCGCACAAGGGGGAGCCGCAGTTCTCCGACCACTATTCGATCGGTTTATCAGCGTGGAAGCACCTTGCGGTAAAGATGCCACGTTGCGTGACCCAAGACCGGCAGCACGATCGCAAGCCCCAGCAGAAGCGGGATCGCACCCAGCACCAGCCCACCCGCGATGACCAGACCCCAGAGAGCCATCGTGCCTGGATTGGCGCGCACGACGCGGACGGATGTGCTGATCGCTGTCAGAACGCCGACATTGCGGTCGAGCAATAGAGGGAACGACACCACGCTGATGACGGCGGCGACCAGCGCGAACAGGAAGCCCACACCGATGCCGACCACGATCATCGTCCAGCCGGCGGAAGTAGTGAATACCTCATTGGCGAAGCCGTTCACCGATTCCGGCGGTTCCGGCCCGAAGCTCAGCAAGTAGATGAAGTGAGCGGCAAACAGCCAGAGTGCGAGCAGCGCCGCCAGCAGGAGGCCCATGACGACGATCTGGGCCAAGGCAGGAGAGTTCGCGACTCCGAAAGCATCGGCCCAGCCGTTGGCCATCTCCCTTTCGCGACGCCGACTCATCTCGTAGAGGCCAACCGCGAAGAAGGGCGCGATGATGGCAAAGCCGGAAACCAGCGGGAACAGAAGCTGGAGCATGCCGCCGCCAACGATCAGGCGCGCCAGCACAATACCGACGATGGGATAGAACAGGCAGAGGAAGATCACGTCGGTACGATAGGCACCGAAATCCTCGAAGCCCTTCCGTAACACGTCGCGCAAATCGGCCGCGCCGATTCGCTGCACAGTCAGCGGTGCCGGATCGTGTGTCTCCCATGCACCGTCCATGGAATGCGCGGCGACATCCATGGCGTGGCCGGTATGCTTCAGTTGGTCCCAACCCCATTCGATCGGGTTTCGGATGTGTTGCTGTGTGGCCATAGTCTCTTCCTCCTGGAACGATAGTCCGAAGGCGCGGCCGATCATGATCGACTGAGTCTTTCGCCGGTCACGTAAAGAGCCGCGAATCACTACTCGATCAACTACAGCTTTATTCTAGGCAATTTGTTGGGAAGCGTCGCGATGGCATTCAGGAAAAGAAAGTTCGCGTACGTGAACTAGTTTCTCATTGGACCGTCTCGATTGGTCGCGGACGGCCATCGTCGTCGATGGCGACAAAGGTGAAGATGGCATCGGTTACCATGATCCGTTCGCCCTGCCCCTGCCGAAGCGCCCAGACCTCGACCGACAAGGTGATCGACGATCGGCCGGTGCGCAACGTATCGGTGTAGCAGCAGACGACATCGCCGACTCTCACCGGCTCACGAAAGACGATCCGGTCGACGGCGACCGTTACGACACGGCCGTTGGCGATTGTCGTCGCCGACATTTTGCCGGCCATGTCCATGAGCGACATGATCCAGCCCCCAAAGATATCGCCCTTGGGATTGGTGTCGGTCGGCATGGCAAGAACCCGCGAAGCCAATTGGCCGCGCGGTTCCTGCAAATTGCTCACTCCATAGCCGGAATCGGGCATCGGTTTCTCCGCCAAATGCAGAACTGGCGGGCGTTCTCCCGGATGGCACCTTCTGTTGCGGCGCACATCCATAAGATAACCGGAAACCGTGGCAATTCCAAGAATTATGCTGCGATGCACAATTTACGGTTCAAGGGAGGTTTTTCGCCCCCCTCAGGGCGTCAAGCGAGTTCGGGGACCACCCACAAGGCGGGCTCTCCGCGAGCCACGCGCTGGACGTTGTCGAAGCCGTTGCGCAGGCGCGTGATGTTGCTCTCGAACGTCGGGCCGGCGAGATGCGCCGTGAGGACAACGTTGTCGAGCTTCAAGAGCGGATTGTCGGCCGGGGTCGGCTCCTGGTCGAAGACGTCGAGGCCGGCGCCGAACAGCTTGCCAGACGAGAGGGCGGCGATCAGCGCCTTCTCGTCGATCACGGGGCCGCGTGAAGTGTTCACGATGATCGCCGATTTCTTCATCACCGCGAGTTCGGGAGCACCAATCAGATGATGGGTCGAGTCGTTCAGCGGCACGTGCAGCGAGAGGATATCGGAGCCACGCAGGATCTCCGGCAGCAAGCGGAAGCGCACACCGAGGGCATCCTCTTCCTCTTCCTTGAGGCGGGCGATGTCGTAGTAGTGGACCTGCATGCCGAAGGCGAGGGCGAGGCGCGCGACCTTCTTGCCGATCGTGCCGAGTCCGATGATGCCCAGCACCTTGTTTCGCACCTCATGAACGGTGGGCGGCGCATTGCCGTGCCAGCGGCCGGCAGTGACGTTGGTGTGCTGGGTGATCAACCGGCGTGAGGTCGCCAGCATCAGGAGCAAGGCATGCTCGGAGACAGCGACGGAGTTGGCGCCGCCGTTGTTGCAGAGCGGGATCTTGCTCTTGCGCGCCGCATCGAGATCCGCCTTGTCGTAGCCCGCGCTCAGCATCTGCACGAGCCTGAGATGCGGTGCGTCCTTGTAGAGCTGGGAGGTCACATATTGCTGCACGAAGCCCACGAGATAGTGGGTACCTGGCAGAGCCGACTTCTGCTCGGGGGAATTGTACAACGCCTTGACGATCTCGAAGCCTTTGGGGGCGAGGTCGTCGACCATCGCCAGGCAATCCTTCGGACCAACGACCAGAATACGCTCGACCATCAAAATCCCTCCGCCGCTAAGCGATGACCTCTCAGCAAGCCGGGCAGCCGGCCCGGCTCGGTCCGGCCCCAGCCACATTCCGCGGAGAGGCCAAAATCGTCGACGAACTGCCGCGCCACGGCGATGCGCGTCTTGTCGCCAGCATCGTCGTCGTGATGGAGCAGCCCGAGATAAAGTCTTGTGCCGGACGGACGCCGCCAATTCCCGAGCGGCGCGTAGTAGGCCGCATCGGTCCGTCCCTTTGGCACCGGGATGTGGAGGAAATCGATCCGACGCCGGATGGCCGCGGCGATGCCGTTCAGCATCTCGACCAGGACGGCGGCATCCTTGGGCTGCACCAGGTGCTCGTCGCGCGGTGAGCCATAGCAGAGATGGTATCCCGTCTCGACATCGACCGGGACCGAATCACCCAGCCGACCCAACATGTCGAAGATCTGATTTTTGTAGTCGGCTGGCCGATCCTCGAAGTAGTCCTCGAATACCAGCACTTCCTGGCAGACATCCCATTGGATCGCGAGGTGCCGGGCGGGGATGGCGGCCACGATGTTGGCCAGGGCGGCTTTCAAAGCGCGTTCATAGACGCCGAAGTAAGTCTCGCGGGCTGCCGGGCTGACATAAAGATAGCCACTCGCCATCGGTGTCGGCAGGCAGACCTGGAACCGTACATGCGGGGCAATGACGCCAGCCTCGCGCAGATGCCTGAAGACCTCCCGGGACGCGAGTGCTGCCTTGTCGTAACCGGTCTCGAACGTGACGGCGTCAGGGTCGATGCCGGGCTTGAAGCGCACTTGCTCGATCTCTCGGATGACCTTGCCGTCCCACTGGATGAACTTGTAGGGCGGTACGGTCGGATCGATTTCCATTGCCGGATGGTCGAGCAGCATCTGGCGCTGGAAATAGACCCAGCGCGAGCGTTCGCCGGTCTCGCCGTCGGGCATGCGGCCGAGATAGGGGCCGAGTTCCGCCGCCAGCCGACGGAAGACCTGCTCGCTGCTGTCGAGCGGGATGCTGCCGATGAGATGCAGCCGGTCGTGGGTTTGCATCACGCAACCTTCGCGAGCTTTTGCAGGGACCGCAGATACTTCGGCAACGGCTTGTCGGGGAAGGTGCTGCCCCAATTCGTGTAACTCACCTCGCCCACATAGATGTCGCCGCGTGAATCGACGGCGAGACCGTGCGGCGCCAGGAAGCGGCCGGTCTCCTGGCCAGGGCCATCCTGTCCGCCCAGTCGGGCGATGAGGCCGCCTTTACCGTCGACGATACTGAGCCGCGGGCCGAGGTTGGGGTGATGGGTATTCACCGGCATGCCCGGTCCCAGTTCGCCCACGATGAAACGCAAAGCGTTGGCATGCCCTCCGCAACAATAGAGTGCGCAGGGCCGGTGGAGGTTGTTCCACTGGGCTTCGTATTTGCCGTTGCCGTCGAACACCTGCACGCGGTGGTTCTCGCGATCCGCGACATACACCCATCCGTCGGCGTCGGTGGCGATGTTGTGGGGGATGTTGAACTCGCCGGGATCAGTGCCGGTCGTGCCCCAGCACATCAGGTGCCGGCCATCGGGCGAGTATTTATGGACGCGCGAATTGCCGTAGCCGTCGGAAACATAGATCTCGCCCTTGGGCGAAAGCGCGGTGTGAGTGCAGCGGTTGAACGGCTTGCCGCTCATGAAGGGCGCGGGCTGGTTCGGCACGCCAATGGTAAGCAGCACCTTGCCGTCGGTCGTGAGCTTGCGCACGGTATGATCGCCATCGTCGGTGCAGTAGAGGACATCGTCGCGATCGATATGCAGGCCGTGGGCGCGGCTGAACAGGCCCTCGCCCCAGGAGCGGAGGAAGTTGCCTTCGCGATCGAACACCATCATCGGGTGCTGGCCGCGGTTGAACACATAGACCCGGTCCTTGCTGTCGACAGCAACCGCCGCCACATCGCGGAATTCCCAACCGTCTGGCAACCGGGCCCAGTTCTCGACCACACGATAGCGATGCTCGCCGCTCCCCAGTACGACCGACATGGCGTCTCCGCTACCGGCTTGCGAGGATGGCGTCCGAGATCTTCTCGGCCGTCATCAGGGTGGGGAAATTCGTGTTGGCGCAGGGCACGATGGGGAAGATCGATGCGTCGACCACGCGCAGCCCTTGCACGCCTTTCACGCGACCCTGGGTGTCAACCACCGACATCGGATCATCTGCGCGGCCCATGCGGCAGGTGCAGGAGGCATGCCATACCCCGATCGCCGCTTTCCGCACGAAGGCTTCGAGCGCTTCGTCATCCGTCATGACCTGGTCGAAGGTAAAGCCCTCGACCACGAACTTTTCGATCATGTAGCGCCGCAGCGCGGCGGGGCCATCCAAAAATCTCGCCACGACGCTGGTCAAAAACTTGTTCTTGGCGCTGACGACGCCGATCTTGCGCACGCGGTCGGAATAGGAGGCGGGGAAGGGATTGTCCGTCACCGCCTTCAGGGGCGCGCTCATCTGCAGCGCCGCCATCTTGCGGAAGCCCATCATCAGTCGATCGAGGTCGCGCTTGTCTGAAAGGAGGTTGAACTCGACCGTCGGTTCGGCGTTCCAGTCGCGCGAACGAAGCTTCACCTGGCCGGTTTCGGAGTAGGTGCGATTGATGAAGGTCAGCAAGGAGGCAATCTGCTCGCCCACGGCGTGCCAGGCGGACTTGTTCACGACAGCGACGAACATGTCGCCTCTTGGCACGCCGGGCAGACCCGAGGAATAGCGGATGCCGACGTGGATGTGGCGGCGGGTATGGGCGTTCACACGCGCGCCGCGGCGGATGAAGGAGGAGAGCGAGATCGAAGGATGATCCATCAAACGCTGCCCGACGCCCGGCAAGGCGGCGATGACCGGAATTCCCATGTCCTTCAGATGCCCGACGGGGCCAATGCCGGCGCGTAGCAAATGGGCAGGCGAGTGGATGGCCCCGGAGGACAAAATCACTTCACGGGCGCGAAATTCCGTCTCCTTGCCGTCGACCATGGCCGTGACGCCCACGCAGCGGCTGCCGTCGAACAGCAGCGACGTCACCTGTGTGTCGGTCGAGATCGTGAGATTGGCGCGCTTGCGGGTCTCGGCGTCGAGATACCCCATGGCCGCCGAGACCCGCTGCTCGGAGGCATTGGAATGGGTGACCGGGAAATAGCCGTCGACGAACTCCCCGTTCTGGTCGGGCAGGAACGTCATCCCGGTGAGCTTGCAAGCCTCGCCGACGGCCTGGGCGTATCTTGTCCAGTGCTCGACCGGGATACGGCGCACCGGAATGTGGCCGTCCTTGCCGTGCCAGGGTCCGTCGAAATCGAGGTCGCGTTCGACCTTCTTGAAGTAGGGCAGGACGTCGTTCCAGGCCCATCCCTCGGCACCGCGATCGACCCATTCCTGATAGTCGGTCGGTGCGCCGCGATTGGCCATCTGGCCGTTGATGGAGGAGCCGCCGCCCAACACCCGCGCCTGCTCGTACTTCCGCAGGGGCGGGCGGTTCTCGTCGGGATTGTTGTGCGAAACGACCTGGGTGTGGACCTTGAGTTCGGTCCAATGGAAACGAGGATCGAAATAGGCCGTGCCGGAATAGGAATCGCGGATTTCGGGTGGTTCCCGGCCAGGAGGCGTATCCTGGCCAGCCTCGCAGACAAGCACCTTGTTGGCACTGCGGGCGGAAAGGCGATTGGCTAAGACCGAACCGGCCGAACCTCCGCCGACGATGATGTAATCATAGGCCAAGCGTTTCCCCTCTTTCTTGGCCGCACGCTACGCTGGAGCGGAAAACGGGGCAAAGAAAGAATGGCGTCGCAACGTGCTCTGCGAGCCGGGCGTTGCCTGGGACGTCACCAAGAAGTTGACACAGGGGGCG
The DNA here is from genome assembly GCA_018242505.1 of Pseudomonadota bacterium. Taxonomy (GTDB): domain Bacteria; phylum Pseudomonadota; class Alphaproteobacteria; order Reyranellales; family Reyranellaceae; genus Reyranella. The sequence goes on along the minus strand of JAFEBU010000041.1, from coordinate 6,893 downwards.
GTGAGACTTGCAAAACTGAAGGACAGCCCGAGAGGAATGCCATGGTGAACACCTTTTGGCTGGCGGCAACTCTGATCCTCGCCGGGGCGACGGCGAGTGCGCAGACGATGCCCAAGGGGCCGGCGCCGACCAGCCAGACGACCAGAGCCGGCGCCGCCGGCGTCGCAGCCCGCCTGCAGGCGCAAGGCTATTCCAATATCCACAACCTCCGTCGCGGCCCGGACGGCAAATGGGTCGGCGAAGCCTCGCGCAACGGTGTCGGACACACTGTGACCGCCAACCCGGACGGCAGCGTGACGGCTCGCTGAGCTAGCCGAGTTCGCGGCGAACCAGCGCCGCTCCCTCGGCCAGCGCCTTGAGCTTGCCGAAGGCCGTCGCCCGCGGAAGGTACTTCATGCCGCAATCGGGCGCGGGCAGAAGTTTGTCGGGTGAAAGATATTTCAGGCCGGCGCGGATACGATCGGCCACCTTTTCGGGCGCCTCGATCTCCGGATCGTTGAGGTCGATCACGCCAAGCATCACTTTCTTGGGAGCAAGGTCCTTCAGCACACCGAGGTCGATCTTGGGCTGTGCCGACTCGATCGAGATCTGCTGAGCGATCGTGTCTGCAAGCTGCGGCAGGAAGGAGTAGCCGCTGGGCTTGCTGAGGCCCGGCACGACCGCCGCATAACCGAAGCAAAGATGCACCACCGTCGGCACGGTGATGCCCTGCAGGGCCCGGTTGATCACATTGACCGCATAGCGCTTGGCTTCCTCGGGGTTGTTGCGCAGCCAAGGCTCGTCGAGCTGGATTACGTCAGCGCCGGCTTTGACAAGGTCATGCGCTTCTTCGTTCACCGCCTGGGCGTAGTCCATGCACATCGCCTCGGCGTCGCCGTAGAACTCGTCCTTCACCTGCTGGCCCATGGTGAAAGGGCCGGGCAGGGTGATCTTGGCCGGCTTCGCCGTGTTGGCGCGCAGGAACTGCATGTCGCGCACCTCCACTGGCCGCGTGCGCCTGATCTTGCCGACGACCCGGGGCACCGGCGTCCTGGCGCCGGTCCGATTGACGATCTCGGCTGGATGGTCGCTGTCGATGCCGTCGAGCGAGGTGGCAAAGTGGTTGGAATAGCTCTCCCGCCGCATCTCGCCGTCGGTGATGATATCGAGGCCTGCGCGTTCCATGTCGCGGATGGCGAGCAGTGTGGCGTCGTCCTGCGCCTGTTGCAGAAAAGGATCGGCGACACGCCAGATCTCCCGCATACGCGTGCGCGGCACGACCTTGCTCAACATGTCCCGATCGACCAGCCAGTCGGGCTGCGGATAGGATCCGACAACGGTCGTCTGCAGAATGGCTTCAGCCATGCTATGAACCTCGATGCTGTCTTTGCGTTGCCGCCTGCGCGGCAGTTTGGGAAGGGATCGGGTCGCTGTCCATGTCTGCCGGCAAGATATTCGTCGTCGCACTGATCTGTCTTTTTTTCGGCATCCTGGCGGCCTGCAGTGGAATGATTCCGAACACGGCGATCCCGCGCCATCTCGCAATGCGCTTCATCGGTGCTCTCGACGCGGCCACGCCCGTGGCGACGGTCATTCACGATCGCGGCATCCACGTTCCTGACCCAACATCGAACACACCGATACTCGAGCAGCTCGAGGCGGAGCTGGCGCGCAGCGACGTCCACCATGCTTTCGCCGGCGTCACCTATGATCTGACGCAGGGCAACAGACTCGGGCGCGATTGGATCGTCCAGAGCCCGAGTTGGTGGGGACGTCGCGCCGGAGATCTGACTTTCTACCCGCTCGATTGTACGAATTGCGAGCAGGACGTGCGCTTGCCGTTGTGTGCGAGCGACGCGGATTGTCCCGGCGGTGGGACGTGTAACGAAATCTGGCCGCGGCCGGGCAGCGCGCGCAACGCCAAGCGCAAGGTCTGCTTCGGTCATTCCGACGCGTTGATCGTGCGCATCCATGACCTGATCGCGGGTGCCCGTCAGCGTGTCGACATCAATCTACTGGAACCGCCGCCTTCAACGCGCTTCCTCGGTGCGGTCCGGGATGCTCTCGACTCGCTGGCGCGTACGCGCCGTGCGATTTCGGTTCGCGTCCTGATCGGCCAGTACCCGACCGGAGACGTCGACGTACCGGCCTTCCTGAAGGCGCTGACGGAAGGGCTGGACGGTATCGGTGGATCGCGCCTTTCGGTCAGCGTTTCGGCCATGCGGTCATGCGTCGCCTTCGAGGATTGCGACAGCTATTCGTGGAACCACTCGAAGATCTTGACGGTGGATGGACGCGAGGCCCTGGTCGGCGGCCACAATCTCTGGTCGGACGATTATCTGATCGACAATCCAGTGCACGATCTGTCGATGCAGGTGACCGGCCCGGCAGCCGCCAGTGCAGCGCATTTTGCCGATGCGCTTTGGCGGTATGTCTGTGCCAATCTCGACAAAGGGAAGGCAATATCAGTCGCAAGCCTGCCGGCTGGCGCAAGCCTCCCCATTCGTGAGTGCTTGCCGCCGGAACCTCTGCCCACTTCACCACAGGCAAAGAGCGGGGGCGTGCCCATCCTGGGCGTCGGCCGGCTCGCTGCCGGCATTACCAAGGACTTCGCCAATCAAAGCGAGCTTGCACGCGATCTGATGCTGGGGACCGCACGGCACAGTATCCGCATCGTCCAGCAGGATCTCGGCTTCAATCTCGGCCGTGCCGACACGCTCTTTCCCGATTCGACATTCGATCGCCTTGTCGATTTTCTGCGCCGGGAACAAGGGGACATCTATATCGTCCTGTCCGACCTCGGCGCTGTCGGCGACAGCGGCAGCAGCTATTCCAACAACGTGACCCTGGGGCAGGTCGCGCAGCATTTGCGCGATGCGGTGCAGCGCCGCATCTATGCCCGTGACCCGCTGGCGCGCTATGCGGTCCGCCGGGGGCCCGATCCTGTCAACGCACTGCTCTGCAGCCGCGTCCATATTGCGCCATTCCGGTTCGGGCCCGACGCTGCGTGGCCCGGCGGACGTCCCATCGCCAATCACGCCAAATTCTGGATGGTCGACGACCGCATCTTCTACATCGGTTCGGACAACATGTACCCGGTGAACCTGCAGGAGTACGGTTACATCCTCGACGACACCAAGGCGGCGTCAGACCTTATCGCCGCTTACTGGAATCCGTTGTGGGAATGGTCCCGACGCGCCGCCGTTTCCGGCCCGGGCGTCGAGCCCTGCATCTTCCGGGTCATCCCCAACAAGTAGGCACTCGTTAGGCGGTGACGGGATCGACCGGCGTCACGACACCTTCGGCCGCTTCGATGACTTCGCCGGCATCGAGGCAGAGATCTTCGCGGTTGCGCATCGCCATGATCTGTACGCCGGTGCGGAGCTTGCCGTGGCTGCTGACGGGAACGGCAAGGCCCGGCAGACCCAGCAGCGGGGCGATCAGCGCTGGACGCATCGAGTCCAGCACCTGCCTTTGACCTTCGACCGTGACGTCGGCGACCTGCTTGGGCGGCAGGTCCGCGAGCGTCGGCAGGATGACCAGGGGCCACTGCTGCAGGAACGACATCCAGCGGAACAGCATGCCTTCGCGTTCCATAAGGGCGGAGATATAGGTCGCGAGGTCGACCGGCTTGTACAGTTCCAGCCAGCAGCGCATGGCAGCGATGCCGTCGGGATCGCCCATTTTTTGCATCTGCGGCCACAGCCCGCCGAACACGTCGGTGACGCAGATCATGTGCCACAGATCGACGCCGCGCTCGAGGTCGGGCGGCAGGATCTCCTCGACGACATAGCCCGCCGCCTGCAGATGCTTGCCGGCCTGGCGTACAGCGGCCGTCTGCGCCGGATGGGTCTTGGTGCCGGGGAATTCGGACACGATGGCCACCTTGATAGGGCGCGCCGGCGGCGGACCCTGCATCGGCACGTCGTTCCATCGCCAGTCGCGGCGGTCGCCACGGGCCATGACCTCGAGCGCAAGGCGTGCGTCGCGCACAGTCCGCGTATGCGGACCCTGGACTGCCATGAGCACGGCGCCAGGTGGCCGACCGACATTGGCGCTGGTGGGATTGAAGGAGGGGATGCGGGCGAAGCCGGTGCGCAGACCCACCACGCCATTGCAATAGGCCGGGATGCGCACCGAGCCGCCGATGTCATTGCCGTGGGCAATGGCGCCGATGCCGGTTGCGGTGGCCGCACCGGCGCCGCCGCTCGAGCCGCCGGGCGTGACGCTGGGATCGCGCGGATTGAGCGTGCGGCCGTGAAGCGCGTTGTCGCTGAAGATGCGCATCGAGAAGGCAGGCGCGTTGGTGCGGCCGATGACGATGGCGCCGGCATGCTTGAGGTTGGCGACGACAGGGCTGTCTTCCTGGGCGATGAGGTCCTTGAGCGGCACGACGCCGTTGTCGGTTGGCTGCCCCGCGACATCGACATTGATCTTGATGGTGACCGGCACGCCATGGAGCGGCGGCAGGGCATGGCCGCGGGCGCGCGCGGCATCGGCCGTCTCCGCCGCAGCGCGCGCCTCCGCTTCGTAGACGCGCACGACGGCGTTGATCGCGGGATTCACCTTGTGCAGGCGCTTCAGGACGGAGTCGACGGCCTCGACCGCCGAAGCCTGACCGTTGCGAATGAGTTGCGCCAGGTCGGTCGCGTCGAGTTGCCAGAGGTCCATGTCCGCTCCTTCAGGTTTTCGAGATTTCCATGCCGAAGGAGATCATGTTGCCGCCGAGATCGACAACATCAAAACGCTCTCTTGGCGACGACGTGCTTCTGGAAGGCGAGAAGGGCGCTGGAGCACAGTATGTCCCGGCGACGAACGAAGACCGTTTGCACGCGCGCCTCTGCCGGCGGCAAGCGATGGGTCGCGACGCGACCGCCACGCCATGCTGGCCCCACCAGAGCCCGTGGGAGGAGGGTGATCCCCAAGCCCGCCGACACGGCCCCCAGGATCGCTTCGAGCGTGCCGAATTCGAGCCGACGCAGGCCAACGATGCCGCGCCGCGCCAGAACCTCTTCGAGGCGCTGGCGATAGGAGCAGCCGGCGCGCAGGATCACGAGGCGCAGGTCGGGCTGGCTCAGGATGCTGGCGATCGACCGCTTCGCCGGCGCGCTGAGGAGCGCCAATTCTTCCTCGAATGCGACCGTTGACACGAGTTCGGGATGCACGACCGGTCCACAGACAAAGGCGCCTTCGAGCGTGCGGTCCAGCACCTGCTCTATCATTTCGGCAGTGGTGCCCGTGCGCAGCACAAGATCGACATGCGGATGGGTCGAAGCGTAGGAGGCGAGCCTGGGGGAGAGCCGCAGGGCAGCAGTCGTCTCGAGCGCGCCGATCGTCAACAACCCGCGTGGCGCACCGTCGTCGCGCGCCGCGCGGACTGCCTCGGTCAACAGGGCATCGACGCGCGCCGCATAGGGCATCAACCGTTCCCCGGCGGCGGTGAGTCTGGCGCCATTGCGGCTGCGCTCGAACAGGCGGACGCCCAGGGCCTCCTCGAGGCGCCGCACGCGTTGCGTGACATTGGACTGGACGGTGTTCAGTTCGCGCGCGGCCCGGCTCATGCCGCCCAACCGCGCTACGGCCGAAAAAGTGGCGAGATCCCTGGCATCCATGACGATCACTTTAGAAGATGATTCCGATCATCATAAATCAGTGTTGAAGATAGCAAAACAGAGCTAGGGTCGACACCGGAGAAGGAGAGTTCGCATGAAGTGGCAAGACCGCCGTCTGCTCGATCTGTTCGGCATCGATCATCCCATTCTGCAGGCGCCGATGGCCGGCGCGAGTTCGACGCAGATGGCGATCGCCGTATCGGAGGCGGGTGGGTTGGGGGCGGTCGCCGCCGCCATGCTGACGCCCGAGACGCTGCGCACGGAGCTGCAGCTCGTCCAGCAGGCAACCGCACGGCCGGTCAATATCAATTTCTTCGTCCACAAGCCGCCAACCCCGGATGCCGATGCTGACGCCCGTTGGCGCCAGCGGCTGGCGGCGTATTACCACGAACTCGGCCTGGCGCCCGACGCAGGCGCCGGCGGACCTGTGCGCGCACCATTCGATGCAGCTCTGTGCGAGGTGATCCTGGAATACAAGCCCAAGGTCGTGAGCTTCCATTTCGGCCTGCCCGACGTGCCTCTCGTGGAGCGGCTGAGGATCGCCGGCATTGTGGTCATCGGCTCAGCCACCAGCGCCGAGGAAGCACGATGGCTGGAAGCGCGCGGTTGCGGCGCAGTCATTGCTCAAGGAGTGGAGGCGGGGGGCCATCGCGGCATGTTCCTGAACGACGACATTGCCCGCCAGGCCGGGACGATGGCGTTGGTGCCGCAGGTTGTCGATGCGGTGAAGGTACCGGTAATCGCAGCGGGCGGCATCGGCGATGGACGCGGGATTGCAGCGGCGCTCGCTTTGGGGGCTTCCGGCGTGCAGATCGGCACGGGCTTCCTGCTCGCGCCCGAGGCCAGGACCACGCCCCTTCATCGCGCCGCGCTCAAACAGGCGACTGACAACAGTACGACGCTGACCAACGTCTTCACCGGCCGGCCGGCGCGCGGAATCGTCAATCGCTATGTGCGCGAGGTCGGGCCAATGAGCCCCGATGCACCAGCCTTTCCGCTGGCGGCGGGTGCCGCTTATCCATTACGGGCGGCGAGCGAACCCAAGGGGTCGAACGATTTTATGCCGCTCTGGAGCGGACAGGCGCCGACCCTGGTGCGCGAGATGCCATCAGCGGCGCTGGTGGCCGGGTGGGTCAAGGAAACAGCCGCAGTATTGAAACGCTTCACCTAGGTAGTGGACTCATAAGTCCGCAACCAGATGCGAGCTGAAGCGAGGGCGACGTTGGCGAGGAAGTTCCTGGCGAGCTTGTCGAAGCGAGTGGCGACGCGTCGGAAGTGCTTGAGCTTGCAGAAGAAGCGTTC
>JAFEBU010000040.1 GCA_018242505.1 Pseudomonadota bacterium | reverse complement strand
CCGCCCGACAGCTCCAAAACACGAAGCAGACGACCCATGCGCGAAGGCAGTCTCGAAGCTCCCGTCCGTTACCCGCTCGATTGGCAGACCCCCTGGTTCTGGGACGAGCAGGCGCTCGAGAAAGAAATGGAGCGTGTCTTCGACATCTGCCACGGCTGCCGGCGCTGCTTCAATCTCTGCGATTCCTTCCCGCGTCTGTTCGATCTGATCGACAACGGTCCGACCGGCGAGCTCGACGGTGTGGCGAAGGAGGACTACGCCAAGGTCGAGCAGGCCTGCACGCTGTGCGACATGTGCTTCATGACCAAGTGCCCGTACGTGCCGCCGCATCAATGGGCCGTCGACTTTCCCCACCTCATGCTGCGCCATCGCGCGGTGCAGGCGCGCAAGAAGGGCGTCGGTTTTGTCGAGAGCCAGTTGGCCGATACCGATCGCGCCGGCCGGCTCGGTACCTTCGTCGCGCCGCTGATGAACTGGGCGACCGACGAACACAACCAGCCGGTCCGCCGCAGCATGCAGCGCTTCGCCGGCATCCATCACGGCGCGCGTTTGCCCAAGCAGGCGGGCGAGACCTTCGAGCAGCGCGCCCGTCGCGAGGGTGTCGCGCTCAACGAGGCCGCCCCCGCATTCGGCAAGCGCAAGGCGGTCCTCTACGCGACCTGCTTCGTGAATTTCCATTCGACCGACATCGGTGCCGCCGCGCGCGCGGTGTTGGCCAAGAACGGCATCGAGACCGAGGTGCTCCATCCGGCTTGCTGCGGCATGCCCAAGCTGGAGCTGGGCGATCTCGAAAGCGTGGCGGATGCCGCGAAGAAGGTCTCCGCCGAGCTCCTGCCCTGGGTCGACAAGGGCTACGACATCGTGGCCCTCACGCCGTCCTGCGCGCTGATGCTGAAATTCGAATGGCCGCTGATCTGTCCCAAGGATCCGGCGGTCGAGCGGTTGGCGCAAGCCACGTTCGATCTCTCGGAATACGTGGTCGACATCGCCAAGAAACATGGTCTTGCCGATGGCCTCGAGCCGGTCGAGGGCGGCGTCAGCATGCATCTCGCCTGCCATGCGCGGGCCCAGAACATGGGACCCAAGGGGGCCGAGATGCTGCGGCTCATTCCCAAGACGCGCGTCGCGGTGATCGAGCGCTGCAGCGGCCATGGCGGTATCTGGGGCGCGCGCACCGAGAACTTCGATATCGCGGTGAAGGTCGGCAAGCCGGCCGCGCAAGCGGCGCTCAAGAACAACACCAATCACATGGCGTCCGAATGCCCGCTGGCAGCCGATCACCTGATGCAGGTGATGGAAATGATCGCAGGTGAGCAGGACCAGAAACCGAAGCCGGCCCGTGCCGAGCATCCAATCGAGATCCTGGCTCGGGCCTATGGATTGAAGGAGGCCCAATCATGAGCTTGCGCAAGATCGACGCCTCGGCGATCGTTCCGCTCGTCGAGTATGGCAAGCAGCGCGGCGAACGACGCAAGCGCATTGCCGAGATCAAGAAGGACCGGCGGATGGAGGTCGGTCCCTACGCGACATTCTATTTCGAATGCTACGAGACGATGCTGCACCAGGTGCACGAGATGCTCTTCATCGAGAAGGGCGGCGACGAGCAGCTCCCCGATGAACTCGCGGCCTACAATCCGCTGATCCCGCAGGGCAGCGAACTGGTCGCCACGGTGATGTTCGAGATCGACGATCCGGTGCGCCGTACACAGGTGCTGGCGACGCTGGGAGGGATCGAGGATCGGGCTTTCCTCCGGGTAGGCGGCGAGACGATCCGCGGCATCGCCGAGGAGGACCAGGAGCGTTCACGCGACGACGGCAAGGCCTCGTCCGTGCAGTTCATCCGTTTTCCCTTCACGTCAGCCGAGATTGCAGTTTTCAAGAGCGGTGCGGGCGATGTCGTGGTCGGCTTCGATCACCCGAATTACGGCCATATGGCGGTGATGACGGCGGCGGTCCGCAAGGCGCTGGCCCGCGATTTCGACTGATCCGCTACCGCGGGCGGTAGATTGACGCGAAGGGCAGAGTGAAGGCGATCTGCGAACCAGGAAGGCCGTTCGGCAAGGGCGCGTAAGGCGCGGCGGCTCGCGCCGCTTGGATCAGGCCGCGGTCGAGGCTTGTGAAGCCGCTCGACTTCGCGACACTGGCATCGACCAGCCGGCCATCGCGGCTGATGACCAGACGCAGCACCACCGTACCCTGCTCGTTCACCTGATTGGACTGGTAGCGGTACTTCGAGATCTTGCTGGCTACGCTCCAGAGATATTGCTCGACCAACCTCGACTGGCTGTACTGGTCGGCCGGATTGACGAAGGTCGTCGTCGGGGCCGTGGCCTGCGAGTCGCCATGTGACCGCGGCGGCGGAGTTGTCGGCAGCGGCGAAGGCCGAAGCTGCGGCTTGGGAGCCGGCGGCGGAGCGTGGGCCTGCGGGTGGGCCGGCCGAGGCGGTGGCGGCGGCGCTGGGAAGTCCTTGGAGGTCAGCGGTGGGGGAGGCGCCTCGAGCGGTGGCAGTGAGCGTTCCAGCGGCGCGGGTGGCGGGGATGGTTCCGGAGACGGTGCGAGCGCCTGTTGTTGTTCTTCCGGTTGGTGCGGCTGGGCGAGCGGAAGCGTGCCGCTCTCCGGCTTCGGCTTGATTTGCTTGGAGGTCTCGGCGGTGGTCGGACTGGGTGGCGGAAGGCCTTGGGGGGCAGGCGTCGATTTGGGCGGCGGCGGTTTGGCCTGCGATGGTGAGGGCGGCAGCTTGGCTTCGGGTTTGGCCTCGGGCTTCCCTTCTGGCGCCGGAGGGGCGGGCTTGGGTTGCTCGACGGTAACGTCGATCGCCTGGTCCTCGATGTCGGCGCTGCGATGGTTGAGCGGCGAGACCCACCACAATGCCAGCGCCGTCGCCACGTGCAGCGCCACAGCGAGCGCTGCCGCCGTGGGCGACATGCGGTCGAAGCGGGTGTAGGTGGCGCTGATGACGTGGGTCATGTGACCCCGTTCTAAGGAGGAGGCCACGCGGCCGCTAGTTGATTGGCTCGGACTTGTAGACACCCCAGAGATCGCCGCGCTCGAGCCAGCCGCTCGTGCCGGACACTTTGACGCGGCACCAGTCGCCGGAGCAGGACTCGATCATCCCGGTCACCTCCGGTTCGAGCTTGGCGACCACTTCGGCCGTGCGCGCCGGCGTGCGGTACAGGCTGACCACCTTGGTCGGTACGATGAAGGAACGCTTGCCCGTCAGCAGCCCCTGGTAGACCCAGCCCCCGGTGCCCTGCCAGTCCCGGATTTTACGCCAGTTCTCATACTCGGCGACGATCTCGACCGGCATCATCTTGCGCGTGAACACCCAATCTACGGGGTAACGCGGGCCGGGACCGGTGCGCACGTTGACCTCGTCGGACTTGAGCGCCGCGAAGCGTGGAATGGGCAGACCCGAACCGCGATGGGGCAGGGGCGCCCCGCTCTCCGCCCGCGCGCCGTGTCCCTGCCAATTGCCGATTAGAGGTCGGAGGGCACAGACTCCCAGGGTGACAATGGCGACGCCGGCTGCGACCCGCAGGAAGAACGAATGAGTTCCCATCAGTTTCCTTATACAGGAAATCTTCATATTGAGCGACAACCACTTGAAATCGCCTGATTTTCTTGAATTCCTGAGATCGGGGCCCAATGCTGGACAAGGGACGACGGGAATTGCTAATCGGGGCAGGCATGTCGCCAAGTTCCAAGAAAAAGCCGCTGGTCATCGTCACCCGCAAGCTGCCCGATGCCATCGAGACGCGGCTGATGGAGCTGTTCGACGCCAAGCTCAATGCCGACGACAAGCCGCTCGGCCCGGCCGCTCTGGTCGAGGCCGTCAAGATGGCCGACGTTCTCGTGCCCACGGTCACCGACCGCATCGACAGTCGCGTGCTCTCGCAGGCCGGACCTCGGCTGAAGCTGATTGCCTCATTCGGCACCGGCGTCGATCACATCGACCTCGACACCGCACGCCAGCGCGGCATCACCGTCACCAACACGCCGGGTGTGCTAACCGACGACACCGCCGACATGTCGATGGCGTTGGTGCTGGCCACCGCGCGTCGCATGGGGGCCGGCGAGCGGCTGGTGCGCGAGGGCAAGTGGAGCGGCTGGAGCCCGACCTCCATGCTGGGCTCGCGGCTGATGGGCAAGCGTATGGGCATCGTCGGCATGGGCCGCATCGGCCAGGCGCTGGCCCACCGCGCACGCGGCTTCGGGCTTGCCATCCACTACCACAATCGCAAGCGTGTCCATGGCGAGATCGAGCGCGATCTCGAGGCAACTTATTGGGAGAGCCTCGACCAGATGCTGGCGCGCATGGACATCGTCTCGGTCAACTGTCCGCATACGCCCGCTACCTACCATCTGCTGTCGGCGCGGCGGCTGAAGCTGATGAAGCCGGCAGCGATCATCGTCAACACGGCCCGCGGCGAGGTAATCGACGAGAATGCCATGGTGCGCATGCTGCGCGCCGGCGAACTCGGCGCCGCCGGCCTCGATGTCTACGAGCACGAGCCGCAGATCAATCCCAAGCTGCTCGAGCTCGACAATGTCGTGCTGCTGCCGCACATGGGCTCGGCCACGCTCGAAGGCCGTATCGAGATGGGCGAGAAAGTGCTGATCAACATCAAGACTTTCGCCGACGGCCACAAGCCGCCCGATCGCGTGCTGGCGACCATGTTCTGAAGCCCGGTCCGGGCCTTCCGGTCTCAATCGCTGATGTCGCCTTCGACCACCTCGCGTGCGGCATGCGGCCCATCGGTATCGAAGGCATCGCGCGTGGCGCGCCCGACCTGTGCGCCGATCAGAATGGTGAGCGACGTCCAGTACATCCATACCATGATGGCGGCGATGCCCGCCGTGGCGCCGAAGGCCGAGGTGAGCTGCGTTACCTCGAAGTAGTAGACGAGCGCCCTGTTGCCGGCGAGGAACAGGAGCGCATTCACGCCGCCGCTGATCAGGGCGAAGCGCCACGGCACGCCGCCGGTCGGCAGCCATTTGTAGATCAGGGTAAAGAAGAGGCCGAGGACACCGTAATGTGTGAGCCCCGAGATCGCCGGCCCGATCCATTGACCGAGGATGGGGAAAGCCTCCAGCGCTCCGGCATACACGGAGAGCAGGATGCTGAGCAGGATCACGGCGATCAACAGCACGCCCATCAGCACCATCAGGAGCAGCGCCAGCAGTCGTGACTTCAGGGTCGCCATAACGACATGGATGTGCCGTGGGCTGTCACCGCGCCAGATCACGTCGAAACTGTCGTCGAGCTCCACGAACACCCGGCTACCGGTGTAGAGCAGCACCAGGGCACCGCCGAGGGCGGCGATCCCGCGACCGCGGAACAGATCCTCCGAAGCGAAGCGCTGGATACCCTTCAGATGCTCAGGCGCCACGACGGTGCCCAGCGCATCGAAGATGGTCTGCTGGGCGAGCATCTTGCCGACGAACGGCTCGGCTATGGCGATGGAAAAGATCATGATCGGGCCGAGCGCGAACATGGTGTAGAAGGCCATCGCGGCGGCCGAGGTCGACAGACGGTTGGTGAAGAAACCGGTGGCTGAATCGACGGCGATCTTCCGGAGCTTGTCGAGCATCGCGATGGAACGCCGTCAGGAGAGCCGCGCCGAGAGGACGGCAGGAGGCGACGACAGGGGGCCGCCGTCGGCCGGCTTCACGGCCGGCAGCCGCCCGGGCAACCCCGCGCACATGAAAAAGACCGTCATCAGGCCGCGCTCTCCTCTCGATTCGCGTGGATTGTATGGCCATATTGGGAGGTGAAAAAGCGAAGGAGCCGAACCATGTGGCAGATCCTGCGTAAGAAAGCCGAAATGCCCGATGCCAGCCATGCCTTACCGGGCCGCGACCGACCCGCCTTCGCAATTCCTGCTGAGCATTTCGTCAATCACAACCGCATCCAGCCGCCATTTCCGGCTGGACTTGAAACGGCGATGTTCGGCCTGGGTTGCTTCTGGGGCGCCGAACGCAAATTTTGGCAGGCACCCGGAGTCTATGCGACCGCAGCCGGTTATGCTGCAGGTTTCACGCCCAATCCGACTTACGAGGAAGTCTGCTCCGGCCACACCGGCCACAACGAAGTGGTGAAGGTGTGGTACGACCCGAAGAAGACTTCCTACGAGGCGCTGCTGAGGCTTTTCTGGGAGAGTCACGACCCGACGCAGGGTATGCGCCAGGGTAACGACATCGGCACGCAATATCGCTCCGGCATCTACACCTTCTCCACCGAGCAGAAGCAGAAAGCCGAAGCCTCGCGTGATCTCTTCCAGAAGGAGCTGGCCAAGAACGGCATGGGCCGCATCACCACCGAGATCCTCGACGCGCCGCCGTTCTACTACGCCGAGGATTATCATCAGCAGTATCTCGCCAAGAACCCCAACGGCTATTGCGGCCTTGGCGGTACCGGCGTGAGTTGCCCGATCGGGCTTGGCGTCGCGGCGGAGTAGACCGTAGTCGACGAGAAGATGGCTGTTCGTTCACTGCTCGTCCGCTCGCCGCCTGCGAGGCTCGCCGTTCCGCCGCCGGAAGAGATCGTAATCGACCACGCCGGCCAATCTCTGCCCGTCACGTACGTGCGCAGTGCCCGCGCCCGCCGCGTATCGCTGCGCGTGGATTCGGCGCGGCGCCGCATCCTGCTCACCGCGCCGCTGCGCATGCCGCTTGGCATGGCGATACGGTTTGCCGAGGCCCAAGCCGGCTGGATCGCCGCACGACTGAAGCGCCTGCCGGTGCGTCAGCCGTTCGCCGATGGCGCGGAGCTGCCCTTGTTCGGCGTGCCGCATCTCATCCGCCATCGACCCGAAGCACGCGGGACGGTCTGGCTCGAGGCGGGCGAGATCCATGTCGCCGGTCGCATCGAGCATCTGGCGCGCCGGGTGCGCGAGTGGCTGGCGTCGGAATTCCGCCGACGCGTGACGCCACTGGCCCAAGCCAAGGCGGCGCGCGTGGAGCGTCGGGTGAAGCGCATCAGCGTGCGCGATAGCCGCACGCGTTGGGGGAGCTGCGGGCCCGATGGGGCGCTTTCCTTCTCCTGGCGCCTGGTCTTTGCGCCGCCCGAGGTGCTGGATTATCTCGTGGCGCACGAGGTCGCCCACCTTGTGCATATGAACCATGGCCCGCGCTTCTGGGCGCTGGCCGAACGGCTGTGCGATGGCCCGATGACCAGCCCGCGCGCCTGGCTCAAGGCCAATGGCGAGACGCTGCTGCAGTACGGGGCCTGATCACTCTGCCGCCGCGCGCGTCGGGGCGACGTTCAGGACGGCCGCGGCGTCTTTGGCAACCGCCGTGCCTTCGAAGAAGCGCGGGTTCTGCATGCCCCAGAGCCGCACGGCATTGGCAAAGGCAAAGTCGCGGAAGTCGTCCGGTGTAATGAACCCGTTCTCGACCAGCTCATAGGCTTCAGGGACGGGGCTCAGCATGTCGGGCACGTCGAAATGGCCGATGTCGGAGCTGAAGATCGCATTGAAGCGTGCGCCGAACGGATTGGCATGGCCGAACGCGGTCACGTTCATGCGGTCGTCGGCCTCGCAGCCGAAGTAGTAAGGCCGGGCGTAGAGGTCGATCCAGTCCTCCTTGCGCGTGATCTGGCAGGCGGCGAAATCGTCCAGCGTCGGCACGCCGCCGGTCGGCTCGTCCTCCTCGCGACTCGGCCAGCCGTCGCGCCGCACCAGCTCGGCAGCCATGTCGTCGTCGCCATATTGGGCGACCAGCTCTCTGAGCAGGTCGCGATCGAGCTTTTGGGGATCCATGTAGGCGATGCCCTTGGCGCCGCGCCGCTCCCAATGCTCGATCAGGTCGGCGAAAAGCTGGCAGCCCCAGCCGACACCGCCCTCGAGGAAAGCGAAGTTGAGATCGGGGAAGCGCCGCGTTACGCCACCCAGGAAGAGTCCTTTCGCGATCGCGTGACCGGCCGAGGCGAAGTGGCCGATGTGGTTGAAAGTGAAGTTGCTGGGCGAGTTGCGCAGCGCAAAGCCTCGACCGCCGGCATGGAAGGTCGGCGCCATGCCAAGCTCGCGGCACTTCTGCCAGACCGGGTCATAGTCGTGTTCGCTGTCGATGCCGATCCAGTCGTAGGACACGACAAAGCGCGCGACAGCCGGATCGAGACCTGCGGCCATCGGTCTGGTGCGGGCGAAGGCGCCGCCGAACATGCCGACCTTGGCGCCGAGCTCTCTGGTTGCGAATTCCAGCTCCTCGATCGCCTCTTCGGGCGTGAACATCGGGATGATGGCTGCGGGCGTGAGGCGGTCGGACAGCTTGGCAAAGTACTCCGCCGTCACGATGTTGAAGCCGCGTACGACGGCGCGCCGAGTCGCGTCGTCCTGGATGCGTGGGACGCTGAGGCCAGCGGTCGGATAGACGATGCCGAAATCGATGCCGAGTTCCTCCAGACGATGGTACAGCAGGCGCGGCATCATCGCGGTGGCGCGGTCGCGGGTGTTGGTCGACTGGCGCGTCCAGTAACCTTCCATGGCGATGCCACGCCGCTTGCGTTCGGCGATCGAAAGTCGCAACGCGTCGGGAATGCGCTGCTGCGTGGCGAGGAAGCCGTCGGCTGCCGCGTCGCCCGCGACCTTGCGTATGCGTTCAGCAAATACCGGGTTGTATTCGACCCAGTGCCCGTCGGCATCGATGATGGGGTGGCTTAAACTGGCACGAACCTGCGCCGGACTGCGATGAGAACTCATGCGCGCCTCCAGGATCACACGTCGTCAAACGGCGTTGACGGTAGTCCTGACGCCAAGGTTCCGCAATGAATCCGCCGCGATGACCATTCGCGCTGCGGCAGCAGTGAGGCTGCAAACCGTTAGCCAAAGCGGCCCGGATCGCAGGCCTTGAGCGTCTCGGGCAGGTCCTCGCCCTCCATCTGGCGTGCGATCAGGCGGCCGGTCGCGGTAGCGAGCGTCAGGCCGACATGTTGATGGCCATAGCCGCAATAGACGTTGGCGAGCCGCGGTGCGCGGCCAATGGCCGGCCGGAAGTCGGGCAGGCTCGGCCGTTCGCCGATCCAGCGGCTGCGTTCCTCGCCGCCGACGCCGGGGAAGATGTCCTTCAGATGTCTCACCAGGAGATCGGCGCGATGCCAGGAGGGCGGCTGGTGTGGGGCCGCCAGCTCGACGGTGCCGGCGACGCGCAAGCCCTCTTCCATCGGCGTGACGAAGAAGCCGCGCTCGGCCGGGCTCACCGGCAGATCGAAGCGCACATTGTCGGGCGCCAGCATGACGTGATAGCCGCGCTCGGCGACCAATGGCGCGTTGAAGCCCAGGAGCCGCGTCAGCTCGCCCGAGGCACGGCCGGCCGCGATCACCAGCGCCTTTGCCGGCAGCTCGGAATCGGTGAGCTGTACGGCCGTGACGCGGTTGCCGTCGCGTTTGAAGCCGCGCACCTTGCCGCGCACGATGGTGCCGCCGTCGGCGGTGAAGCGCTCGGCCAGCGTCGCCACAAGCCGGTAGGGATTGATGGTATGCATGCCGTGCGGATAGTAGACGCCCCGTGCAATGCGCGGGCTCAGGCCCGGCGCCAGTTCACGCGCACGGTTGCCGTCGACGATCTCGAAGTTGGTGCCCTTGGCGGCCTGCAATGCCCGTTCCTCGGCGCCGCCGGCGAATGCCGCCTCGCTTTCGTAGACGTAGAGCGCGCCCTTGCTCAGGAACAGATCGCCCAGGCCCGAGGCCTGGATCTCGGCCTTCCAGGCGATGTTGGCTTCGGCCATCAACGGGCCGAACGAATCGATGCCCTTCCGCACTTCGGCTTTGCTATAGGCGGCCTGGGCAAACCGGGCCATCCAGGGCAGCAATTGGGGGAGGCTGGGGCGATGGACGGTCAGCGGCCCGTCGCGGTCCAT
Organism: Pseudomonadota bacterium; assembly: GCA_018242505.1. Classification (GTDB taxonomy): domain Bacteria; phylum Pseudomonadota; class Alphaproteobacteria; order Reyranellales; family Reyranellaceae; genus Reyranella. The sequence goes on along the minus strand of JAFEBU010000040.1, from coordinate 189,579 downwards.
CAGCATTTTCGGCACCCGCTTCAGCGTCGATGGCCGGGCGAGCGGCAGTACGTGGTCTATGGCGATGAACCCGGCATTGCCATAGGAGGTTGCGCGGCCGGGCTCGGCGCTGTCGACCAGGGTGACGCGGTGCCCGGCCCGTTGCAGGGCGCGGGCGGTGGCGGTACCGACGATTCCGGCGCCGACCACGATGACGGTGGCTGAATTGTCCATTGGGGCACGTTAGCACGGGCCCCGTGTCCGCCCAGCAATGCGATTGCATTGTGCCCGTGAATGATTATCTAGCGTCCCATGTCCCCACAATCCGACACAGCCTCCCCCGGCTGGCATGCCACGACCATTCTTTCCGTGCGCAAGGCCGGCCAGGTGGTGATGGCGGGCGACGGCCAGGTCTCGATGGGCCAGACCATCGTCAAGGGCAACGCCAAGAAGGTCCGACGGATCGGCAACGGCCAGATTGTCGCCGGATTCGCCGGCGCGACCGCCGACGCGTTCACGCTGTTCGAGAGGCTGGAGGCGAAGCTGGAGCGCCATCCCGGCCAGCTCCTGCGCGCCTGCATCGAGCTGGCCAAGGACTGGCGCACCGATCGCTATCTGCGTCGACTCGAAGCGATGATGGCGGTGGCCGACAAGGACGTGTCGCTTCTGCTCTCCGGCACCGGCGACGTGTTGGAGCCGGAAGGCGGCATCATCGCCATCGGCTCGGGCGGCAACTATGCCCTGGCGGCAGCCCGGGCGCTGATCGACGTCGAGGGCCTCGATGCCGAGACGATCGCGCGCAAGGCGATGGGCATCGCCGCCGATATCTGCGTCTATACCAACCACAATCTCGTCATCGAGAAGCTCTGAGTAGTCCATGGGCAACGACTTTTCCCCCCGCGAGATCGTCTCCGAACTCGACAAGCACATCGTCGGCCAGCAGGACGCCAAGCGCGCCGTCGCCATTGCGCTGCGCAACCGCTGGCGCCGTCTGCAACTGCCCGAAGCGTTGCGCGAAGAAGTGCTGCCAAAGAACATCCTGATGATCGGCCCCACCGGCTGCGGCAAGACCGAGATCGCGCGGCGGCTGGCCAAGCTTGCCAACGCACCGTTCCTCAAGGTCGAAGCGACCAAGTTCACCGAAGTGGGTTATGTCGGCCGCGATGTCGAGCAGATCGCGCGCGATTTGATGGAAGCCGCTCTCGACATGACGCGCGAACGCTTGCGAAAGGACGTGCGTGCCAAGGCGGAGCTCGCAGCCGAGGATCGCGTGCTCGATGCGCTGTGCGGATCGAATGCCAGCGAGGAGACGCGGCTGCGCTTTCGCCAGAAGTTGCGTGCGGGCGAACTCAACGAACGCGAGGTCGAGATCGAGGTCGCCGATCAGGGTGGCCCGATGCAGTTCGAGGTACCGGGCCAGCCCGGGGCCTCGATCGGCATGATCAATATCAGCGACATGCTGGGCAAGGCGTTCGGCGGGCGTACCAAGAAGCGCAAGCTGACGGTGGCCGAATCCTACGAGACGCTGATGCGCGAGGAGAGCGACAAGCTCCTCGACCAGGACCGCGTCGCGCGCGAGGCGCGCGAGGCGGTCGAGCAGAACGGCATCGTCTTCATCGACGAAATCGACAAGATCACGGGGCGCAGCGAGTTTCGCGGCGGCGGCGACGTGAGCCGCGAGGGCGTCCAACGCGACCTCCTGCCGCTGATCGAGGGCACGACGGTGAACACCAAGCACGGCCCGGTGAAGACCGATCATGTGCTGTTCATCTGCTCGGGCGCGTTCCACCTCGCCAAGCCGTCGGACATGCTGCCCGAACTGCAGGGGCGGCTGCCCATCCGGGTCAGCCTGGCGTCGCTCAGCCAGGAGGATTTCCGCCGCATCCTGACCGAGCCGGAAGCGAGCCTGGTGAAGCAGTACAAGGCGCTGCTGGCCACGGAGAAGGTCGATATCGATTTCAAGCCCGATGCGATCGACGAGCTGGCGCGGCTCTCGGCCGAGATCAATGAGACGGTCGAGAATATCGGGGCGCGCCGCCTGCACACGGTGATGGAGAAGCTTCTGGAGGAGATCAGCTTCACCGCCTCCGACAAGCCGGGTCAACGGATCGAGATCGACGCCGCCTATGTGCGTGAGCGCGTAGGCTCGCTCGCCAAGGACACCGATCTCAGCAAGTACGTGCTCTGACGGGATAAGACACCAAGGGGGAGGCCATGACGCGCGACGAGAAGAAGGCGCTGATCGAGCGGCTTCATGCGATCTGGAACAGTGGCCGCCTCGAGTGGATTCCGGACGTGTACGCCAGCGACTTCGTGGCTCACTTTCCGAAGGGGTGGAACGAGACGGACTCGCGCGATGGCCATGCCGGGATTCGGACCGCCATCGAGCGCCTGCGGGTCGCTTTCCCGGACTGGCACGAGCATATCCAGGACATCGTCATCGACGGTGACAAGGTCGCGGTGCGTTACCATTCGACCGGCACGAACACCGGCATGTTCGGCGGTCGTCCGCCGACGGGGCGACGGATTTCGGTCGACGAGTTGTCGCTCTTCCGAATCTCGAACGGCCGCGTCGCCGAGCAATGGTGCCTCGTCGACGACCTTGCGTTTGGCAAGCAGCTCCGCGGTGAGATGCTCATTTCCTAAGTGGTCTGGGCAAGTAAGCCGCCGACCAGGCTAAAGGCAGTAGGTCTCGACCATGTCGATGAGGTAGGCCGCGCCGTGCGTGCCCCAGAGCACGAACGATACGGCGGTCGCGGCCACGACGAGCGCGGCGACGCTCCACAGGATCAAGGAGCGCCAGCTCGCCATCATGAACGGCCCGTCATGCGGGTTGCGCCTGAACCGCGAGCGTGACGGGGCGTGCCACCGGCTTTTCGACGATCGGCCAGTGCAGCAGCGCCGACACCACGCCGAGCGCGATCGAAATCCACCACATGGCGTCGTAGTTGCCTGTGAGGTCGAAGAGGACGCCACCACCCCAACCGCCCACGAAACTGCCGATCTGGTGGCCCAGGAACACGAAACCGTTCAGCATCGTGACATGCACCGGCCCGAACATGTAGCCGACCAGGGAGGTCGTGAGCGGCACGGTGCCCAGCCACAGGAAGCCGAGCGCACCGGCGAATGTCAGGACCGAGGCCGCCGAGAGCGGCGCCAGCACGAAGGTGAGGAACACGACCGAGCGCAGGAGATAGAGGACAGCCAGCAGGTTCTTGCGCTGGAAGCGGGCGCCGAGGGTGCTCCACACGATCGAGCCCACGATGTTGAACAGGCCGACCATGCCGATACTCCAGCCACCGAGCTCGGCGGGCGAGAGCCTGAAGCCGAACAGGGCAAGGCCGATCCCCTTGTCGGAGATGTAGGCCGGCAGGTGACCGCCGACGAAGGCGACATGGAAGCCGCAAACGAAGTAGCCGATCATCAACAGCACGTAGCTCCTGTGGCCGAACGCTTCGGCAAGCGCTGCGCGCGAGGTCTGCGCCCCGGCTGTCGACTTCTTCGCCGCGGCGATCTGCTTGCTGTCGTTCAATCCGATCGGCAGCAGGACCATCAGCACGGCAATCGCCGTCAGGGCCCACATGGTGGGACGCCAGTCGCCGAAATAATTCTGCAACACCGAGGCAAGCGGCACGATGAAGAACTGGCCGAACGATCCGCCGGCGGAGCAGATACCGATCGCCAAGGCCTGCTTGGCGGGCGGCGCCACGCGCAGGATCACGCCCAGCACCGGCCCAAAGGTCGCGGCCGAGAGGCCGATGCCGACGAGAATATTGCCCGTCACCAGCATGAAGCCGCTGTGCATGGTGGAGGTCACGACCATGCCCAACACATAGACCAGACCGCCGCCGGCAATGGTGGGCGCGGAGCCGAAGCGATCGGCCAGACGCCCAGAAAAAGGGGCGAAGACCCCCATCAGCAACATCGAGACCGCGGTGCCGAAGGAGAATAATTCGCGGCCGACGTGCAGCTCGGCAGAGACCGGCTTCAGGAAGATGCCGAAGCTCTGGCGAACGCCCAGACCGATGGCGAGGACAACGAAACCACACCACACGGCGGTCCAGTAGGAACGATTACTCATGGTCCCCACCTTGTGGCCGGATCGTGCAGTTTTTCAAGCTGTGGCATTGCCCGGTGCGCTAGAATACTTCATGACGCCACAAGCGGCGATGTGGCTCAAAGCAGGGGTATGATCTTACGGTCGATCGGGGCAGTGCTGGCGGCGCTTGTGGCGCTGGCAGCTGGCACGGCGTTGGCGGCGCCGCGCCTTGAGCGCGAGCGTTGCGCTTTCAAGGCGCCGCGGGGCGACAGGCTCGAATGCCATACGTTGGTGGTGCCGGAGAACCGCGCCCGGCCGGATGGAAGGCAGGTTCGCCTCAAGGTGGTGGTGCTGAAGGCGCGGCGGCAGCTTGCGCGCGATCCGGTGATCTACCTGGCCGGTGGCCCAGGCGATTCGCCGCTGGTCGCCACCAATGCCGGCGCCGATCCGCTGGCGGAAGGCGACTGGTGGCGCGACACATCGGCCATCCGCCGCAAGCGCGACGTCATCATCCTGAGCGAGCGCGGCGCCGGTGGCTCGACGCCCAATCTCGACTGCTTCGAGGCCCGCAGTTCCGAAGCGGCGCGGGCACGTCGCCGCGCCATCACCGAGGCGCAGGAGCGCGATATCCTGCTCAAATGCCGGGAAAAGCTCGAGCGGCGCAAGGTCGACCTTGCCATGTACGCGACGCCGGCGCTGGCTGACGATGTCGCCGATCTCGTCAAGGCGATGAAGCTCGACAAGGTCAACCTCTACGGCATCTCCTACGGCACACGCTGGGCGCTGTACACGATGCGCCGCCATCCCGGGTTCATCCGTTCGGTGGTCCTGGACGGCGTCTATCCGCCCGAGATCAACGGCGAGCAGGACGAACCGGACATCGTGCGTGGCGTGTTCGAGCAGCTCTTTGCCGACTGCGCTTCGGACAAGCTCTGCCGCGAACGCAACCCCGATCTCGCGACGGTCACCCGCGCCATGATCGCCGGTGCCGACGCCGTGCCGATCGAGATCACCCTCGACATCGACAATAGGCCACGGACGATCAAGCTCGACAGCACCAAGCTCCTGCTGGTGCTGCTGCACATGATGCGCGAGGGCGATGCGGCGATGGTTCCCGAGACCGTCACCGCCCTCTCGCGTGGCGATCGCCGGCTGATCACGCAGTTCGCCGAGTCTTTTGAAGAGGACGAGGGGACGTTGACCGAAGGCAATGCCCAGCAGTTCGGCGGCCTGTTCAACACCATCGAATGCCGAGAAAGCTGGTCTGCTGTCGATCAGGCAGCGCGCGAGACGGCGATCCAGGCCGGCGGCATCTATAGTCTGAGCGCACGCCTCGGCAAGCTTGGCATCTTCTGCCCGGTGTGGCGGGTGCCGGGGGCGCCTGCATCGGAGCGCCAGCCGGTCCAGTCCGCCATCCCGACCCTGCTGCTGAGCGGCGGCTACGACTGGCTGACGCCGCCGGCCTGGGGGCAAGAGGCGGCGCGGCATCTGTCGCTGTCCCGTCACGTCATCTTCCGTGCCCAGGGCCATGGGGTGTCGGCGCAGGATCCGTGCGCTGCCCGTCTGCGCGACCAATTCATCGATTCGCCCAATCCGCATCATCCACCGTCTTGCCGGACCGACACGCCGCCCGACTTCTCGGACGCTGCGGAGCGCGTGAAGGCGCTGCCCTGAGGCATGGACGCTCACCGCTCCGACTCCAGGTTTTCGCAGCTTGAGCACGATTCGTCCTGAATCCGCCCAACCGTGCGTTCTTTAGCTTCAATGTGACGGTGTTCGTTTGCTAGACTGAAGAGTATTAGACACAAAAAATCAGTAAAATAGGAAAGAGCCAAGCCAGCCGTGCCGGTCATGTATGTCCAAGGGGTCGCACTCGGAGCGCTGGCTGTTGTGGCGGCCCTGGCCGCGATATCCGGGCGCAGTCTTCTGCTGGCGATCGTCTATCCCGTCACTGCTGTGGCGGCGATTGCGCTCGGCGTCGTCGATCTGGCGGCGTGGCTGGGCAACGCCGGGTTTGCGGTCGTGCTGCCGATCGGCCTCCCGACGATCGGGCTTCATCTGCGCCTTGACCCGTTGTCGGCGTTCTTCGGCGTGGTGATCAATGGCGGTGTGCTGGCCTCCAGCCTCTACGGAATGGGGCTGGACCGTGCGAAGGAACTCACGCCGCGCGTGGAGCCGCTGTTCCCGCTGTTCGCGGCGGCCATGAACCTCGTGCTGATCGCCGACGATGCCTATGCCTTCCTGTTTTCGTGGGAACTGATGTCGCTCGCGTCGTGGGCGCTGGTGGTGGCGCACCATACGAACGCGGAGAATCGGCGGGCCGGGCAACTCTACCTCGTCATGGCGGTGATCGGCACGACGGCGCTTCTGTTTGCCTTTGGCGGCCTCGCAGGCCCTGCGGGCGGGTACGCGTTCGACACCATTCGCACCCAGGCGCCGACGCCAATGATCGCGGCGCTGGTATTGGCGACCGCGCTCGTGGGCTGCGGCTCCAAAGCCGGCCTCATTCCCTTGCATGCCTGGCTGCCGCTCGCCCACCCCGCAGCGCCCAGTCATGTCTCGGCCTTGATGAGCGGCGTCATGACCAAGGTCGCGATCTACGGCTTCGTGCGCATTGCCTTCGACCTGCTTGGACCGCCGGCATGGTGGTGGTCGCTGCCGCCGATCGTGCTGGGCGCGGTCACCGCCGTGCTGGGCCTGCTCCATGCCGTCTTCGATCGCGACCTCAAGCGCGTGCTGGCCTATTCGACGGTCGAGAATGTCGGCGTGATCTTCGTGGCGCTCGGCCTCGCGCTCGCCTTTCGTGCCAACGGACAGCCTGCAGCCGCCGCGGTGGCGATGGCGGCGGCGCTCCTGCACGTCCTGAACCATTCCTGGTTCAAATCCTTGCTCTTTCTGGGCGCGGGCGCCGTCCTGCATGCGACGGGCCGGCGCGATCTCGAGGCGATGGGCGGGCTGATCCACCGTATGCCGCGAACGGCGGCGTTCTTTCTCGTAGGCGCGCTGTCCATCTCGGCCCTGCCGCCGCTCAATGGCTTCGTGTCCGAGTGGCTGCTGTTCCAGTCGGTCATCGCCGCACCCGCCTTGCCGCAGTCGGCGCTGAACTTCGCTGCTCCCACCATCGGTGCGATGCTGGCTTTGGCGGCGGCATTGGCCGCCGCCTGCTTCGTGCGCGTCTATGGCGTCGCCTTCCTCAGCCGGCCACGCAGCGTCGAGGCGGCGCGTGCGCACGAGGCCCCGTTGATGCAGCAGATCGCGATGGGGGGGCTCGCGCTTCTTTGCATTCTGGGAGGGCTGCTCGGGGCGCTTCTAACGGAAGCCCTCGCGCCGGTGCTGAAAGGACTTGTCGGCAGTGGGTTGCCCAATGCCGGCACCGGGCCGACTCCTTTCTCGCTGATTGCCTTCGATGCAACCCGCAGCAATTACGATGCGGTCGTCATCGCTCTCTTCGTTGCCATCGCGTCGGGTTTCACGCTCCTGGTTGTTCACCGCCTGTCGGCCCGTCGCACGCGACGGGGGCCGGCCTGGGATTGCGGCTTTCCCGACCCGTCGTCGGCCATCCAATACACTGCTTCGAGCTTTTCCCAGCCTTTGCGGCGCGTCTATGGCGCCGTGGTCTTTTCTGCGCGCGAGACGGTGGTCATGCCGCCGCCGGGCGATCTCCGTCCGGCACGCTTTTCGGTCGTCCTGATCGATTACATATGGACCACCCTCTACGTCGCGCCGTGGCGCGCCCTGCTCAGGCTGTCGGAGTATCTCAATGCGCTGCAGTTCCTTACCATCCGGCGCTATCTGGTGCTGATGTTCGTGGCCCTCGTCATCCTGCTTTCGATCGCGGCGGTGACGATATGAGCACCAGTCCCGCGATGCAGTTCCTGGCGCAGGGCGCACAGATGTTCCTGGTGCTGCTCATCGCGCCACTAACGGTCGGCGTGGTGCGCCGGGTCAAGGCCCGTCTGATGCGCCGGCAAGGGACGCCATTGCTGCAGGGCTATCGCGACCTCGCCAAGCTCCTGCGCAAGGAATCGGTGGTGGCGGAGAACGCTTCCTGGCTGTTCCGCGCAGCGCCCTCCCTGATCTTCGCGCTCACGTGGGTGGCTGCGGCGCTGGTTCCGAGCTTCGCTTCCGGGCTGATGTTCAACTGGGCGGCCGATGTGGTGGCGCTGGTCGCGCTGCTCGGCGCCGCCCGTATGCTTCTTGCGCTGGCGGGCATGGATGTCGGAACGGGCTTCGGCGGCATCGGCTCGTCGCGCGAGATGATGATCGCGACGCTCGCCGAGCCGGCGATGATGCTGATCGTCCTTACACTCGCCATCGCCGCGGGCACGACCAGGCTCTCGGGCGTGGCCGACTTCTTCATCGCCGAGCCGCTTGCGGTGCGGGTATCGCTGGCATTGTCGCTGGTTGCGCTGGTCATCGTGGCGCTCGCCGAGAATGCGCGTATCCCGGTCGACAATCCGGTCACCCACCTCGAGCTCACCATGGTCCATGAGGCGATGATCCTCGAATACTCGGGGCGTCATCTCGCCCTGGTCGAAGCGGCGAGCTACCTGAAGCTGGTTCTCTATCTCTCGCTGCTGATCTGCCTGTTCGCACCCTTCGGCATGGCGCCCGCTGCCGCGGGGATCGGTGGCTGGATCGTCGGGCTGCTGGCCTGGACCGCGAAGCTGCTGGCGGGCGCCGCGCTGCTGGGCGTGTGGGAGGTGAGCATCGCCAAGATGCGCGTATTTCGCCTGCCCGATTTCCTCGGCATCGCCTTCATCTTCGGGTTCCTGGCCATCCTGATGGCCTTCCTCACGCGAGGGGCGGTTCAGTGATCCGGGGGTATGAGATCTCTCATCTGTTGGCCGGCGTCATGCTGGTGACGAGCTTTGCGCTCCTTTACCAGGAGCGCATCGCTGCGGTGCTCAAGACCTTCGCGGCACAGTCGGTCGCACTGGCCCTCGCCGTGGCCTGGGCAGCGTATACGCAGGACCGGTCGGAACTCTTCATCACCGCACTGATCGCCCTTTGCCTCAAGGGTATCGTCATCCCGGTGGCACTCTATCGGATGGTCGTGCGTCTCGGCATCCATCGCGAAGTCGAAAAGGTGGTTGGCGTAGGCATTGCCCTGATGGTCGGTCTGGCGCTCACCGGTCTTGCGCAGGCGCTGCTTCTGAAGGTCGTGCAAGGCACGGCAGGCCATGCCCGCGAGGATCTGGCGCTGGCGCTCGCCATCGTCCTTCTCGGCTTCCTGATGATGATCTTGCGCCGCAATGCAGTGACCCAGGTGGTCGGCTTCATGTCGATGGAGAACGGATTGATCCTCGCCGCCACGGGCGCGCGCGGCATGCCGCTGGTCGTCGAGGTCAGCGTCGCCTTTTCGGTGCTGATCGCCCTCTTCGTGTTCGCGGTCTTCGTGTTCCGTATCCGCGAACGCTTCGACACGATCGATATCGAAGCGCTCGACCGCATGCGCGGAGACGCGCGCTGATGCATACCTATCAGATCGTGGTCCTCGTGCCCTATGTGGCGGCCCTCGTGCTGGTGGCCATTCCGGGTTATCGCGTCGGGGCGATTGTCAATGTGCTTGCCTCGGCGGTCACCTTTGCTGCTGGCCTGTGGCTGATCGACGGCGGGAGGACGGTCGGTCCCTACGCGATTGTCGATGAATTCAACATCGTCTTCATCGTCATCAACACCCTGGTGGGCTTCACCACCTCGATCTTCAGCGCCTCGTACATCGGCCACGAGATCAAGACCGGCCGGCTGTCGCCTGGCTTCGTGCGATTCTATCACGCCATGTTCCAGGCGATGATGGGGTCGATGAACGTCGCCCTGGTCGCCAACAATATCGGCCTCATCTGGGTCGGGCTGGAATTGGCGACGCTGATCACGGTGGTGATGGTCGGCCTCTATCGGACCCCTCAGGCGATCGAGGCGGCCTGGAAGTATTTCATCCTGGCGAGCGTGGGGATCTCGCTCGCCTTCTTTGGCACCATCCTGATCTATCTGGCCGGCCAGCCGGCGCTGGGCGAGGGCGTGCCGGCGATGACCTGGAGCCTTCTCCAGGGCGTGGCGGCGAAGATGGATCCGGCGATCCTCGATCTCGCCTTCATCTTTCTCCTGATCGGCTACGGCACGAAGATCGGGCTGGCGCCATTGCATGCCTGGCTGCCGGACGCCCATGCCGAGGGGCCGACGCCGATATCGGCAGTCCTGTCGGGACTCTTGCTGAACGTGGCGCTCTACGCCTTGCTGCGCTTCAAGATGCTGATTGCCGGCCAGCCGGCGGCGCTCAATCCCGGCCCGGTGATGATCGTGATGGGGCTGGTGTCGCTGATCTTTGCGGCCTTCATGCTCTACCAGCGGCGCGATATCAAACGGCTGTTCGCCTATTCGTCGATCGAGCACATGGGTCTGATGGTCTTCGCGTTTGGCATGGGCGGTCCGCTCGCCAACTTCGCCGGCCTTCTGCACATGGCCATGCACAGCCTGACGAAGTCCGGCATCTTCTTCTCCGTCGGCCACATCGCCCAGGCCAAGGGCACCCAGCGCATCGCCGAGATCACCGGGCTCAGCGACACGCACCCCCGGCTGGCCATCGCCTTCGCGCTTGCCGTGCTGGCGATCTCCGGCATGCCGCCGTTCGGCGTCTTCACCAGCGAATTCCTGATCCTGACGACCACCTTCGCGCGCGAACCGTGGCTCGCCCTGCTGCCGGCCTTCGGTCTGCTGGTGGGGTTCGGCGCGCTGCTGATGCGGTTGCAGGGCACTATTTTAGGGGTGCCGACGGGACCGACGCACCGCGTGGATGCATCGTTTGTACCCATTGTCCTGCATCTCGCGTTGGTGCTGGCGGCCGGCGTCTTTCTGCCGGCAATGCTTGTCGCCTGGTTCCAGCGCGCCGCGGAGCTTCTGGGATGACCGGTGCCGTGCTCGCCGACCTTATTGCTGGGCGTGGCGCCGGGCCTGATGGTTATGTGCGCCTGGACGTTACGTCCGATATATGGACCGCGATGGCCGAGGGTTGCGCCGCCGGCCGTCACGACCTTAGCGCGCTGTGGGCAGACCAAAGCAGGGTCCGCATGGCGCTGAATGGCGAGGGCTGCCGCGCGATCCTGTCGCTCAGGACCGAGGACGGCGCCTATCCTTCCGTGTCCGCTCATCACGCGCCGGCGATGCGGCTGGAGCGTGCGATGCGGGACCTTCACGGTGTGCGGCCGATCGGCCTGCCCGACGCGCGACCCTGGCTCGACCATGGACGATGGCCGGGGCGGGAAAGCGCGGCTCCATACGATTTTCTCCGCGTCGAGGGTGACGATCTGCACCAGGTCGCCGTCGGACCGATCCATGCCGGCATCATCGAGCCCGGTCACTTCCGTTTCGCCGCGAGCGGAGAGACGGTGGTGCGGCTCGAGCAGCGCTTTGGCTACGCCCATAAAGGCGTCGAACGGCTGCTGGAGGGGGCCGACGTCGCGCGGGGCGCACGTATCGTCGGACGAATCTCGGGTGACAGCACGGTTGCCTATGCCTGGGCCTTTGCCCGTGCGATCGAGGCTGCCCTGGGCTGGAGCATACCACCACGTGCCGTACTGCTGCGCGGCATCCTCGCCGAGCTCGAACGGCTTTCCCATCACATCAACGACGTAGGCGGGATCTGCAACGATGCGAGCGTGCTCACCATCAATGCGCGCTGCACGTTGCAGCGCGAGGACGTGCTGACGGTTGCTGCCGCGTGCTTCGGCCATCGGCTGATGATGGACTGCATCGTACCGGGCGGCGTCGCGACCGACCTGTCGCAGGACGGCATCAGCCGGATCCGCGGCCTTCTCGCGCGCCTGGAGGAGACGCGGGCCAAGGTGCTGCGCGTCTACGATGGGCTGCCGTCGCTCCAGGATCGTACGATCACAACCGGGATCGCGAGACTCGAACTCGTGCGCCAGTATGCGACAGGCGGCTTTGTCGGCCGCGCCTCCGGACGCGCTTTCGATGCGCGCAAGTCCTTCCCGTATGCGCCCTATGACCGGCTCGATTTCGAGCTAAAGACGCGCATGGGCGGCGACGTCGATGCGCGCCTGCAGGTACGCATGGACGAGATCGTCGAGAGTCTCGGAATGGTTCGCCAGCTTCTCGATCGGCTTGAACCCGGCGAGATCCGAAGCAAGTCGCCGGCGTTCGTGGCCGGCGAAGGGGCGGCATTGATTGAGGCCTTCCGGGGCGACGCCTTCATGAGTGTGACCCTCGATGGTGCAGGGCGTCTGGGGCGCGTCCATTTGCGGGATGCAAGCTGGTTCCAGTGGCCGATCCTTGAGGCAGCGATCGAGGGCAACATCATCGCTGACTTCCCGATCTGCAATAAATCGTTCAACTGCGCCTATTCGGGGCACGATCTATGAGGCACGCGCCATGAGATCGTTTCTGCTCGATGCGTTGCGGAGGGGAACGGCAACGGTCAGGCCACCTGCGCCGGGACCCGCAGCGCTCGAGGAACTGGCGAAGGCGCTGGCCGAGCGGGCGAGGCAGCGGCTGGGCCGGTCGCTCGCCATTCGCGAGGTCGATGCCGGTTCCTGCAACGGCTGCGAGCTCGAGATCAATGCGCTCAACAACCCGGTCTATGACATCGAACGATTTGGCCTGAAGTTTGTGGCCTCCCCGCGCCATGCCGACGTTTTCCTGGTGACGGGACCGGTGACGTGGAACATGCGGGAGGCGTTGTTGCGCGCCTACAATGCCGCACCCGAGCCCAAATGGGTCGTTGGCGTGGGTGATTGCGCCGCCAATTGCGGGATTTTCGCCGGATCGGACGCCATCGTCGGGCCGATTGCCAGCGTTCTTCCCGTGGATTTGCATATCGGCGGCTGCCCACCGGCGCCCCTGGAGATCGTGAAAGGCCTCCTGGCGCTGATCGAGAAAGCCGGATAACCGCGCTCAGCTCCTGGCCGCCAGGCTCCTGAACAGTGCGTCGCTGCGCTCGTCGGCCGGGAAGAAGCTCTCGATGCGGACTTCCTGCAAGGTAACGTCCTGCGGCGTGCCGAGCGTGGCAATGGTGGTGAAGACCGAAAGCGACTTGCCACCCACGATGTAATCCAGCGTCAGCACCGGCTGCGGCCGCTCCTCGAAGCGCAACTTGCGGAACGAGGCCGGCACGTCGGGATAGGCCATGACCTCCTCGATGAAGGCAAGGGCCTTGGGCTCGCCGCCGTCGGCCAGGATCTCGGCATAGGTCGTCGACACGAGATGGCGTGCCACCTCTTCCCAGTTGGCGAGCTTGGGCCGCAGCGCCTTGGGATCGAGCAACCAGCGCAGAATGTTCGGAGCCTTGCCGGCCGGTGACGGCGGCGGTGGACCTTCGAACAGGAAAATGGTGAAGGCGGTGGCCGCGTCGTTGCCCTGGATGAAGTTCCACAGCCGGTCGACCACGATGGCAGGATATGGCTCCTGCTGCTTCAGCATGCGGTCGATCGCCTGGCGCACTGGCGCCAGCTCGGGCGCGGCAAGGTTGCTCTCGCGGTAGACCGGCGCGAAGCCCGCCGCCAGCAGCATGGCATTACGCTGGCGCAGGGGGACGTCGAGGGCCGAGGAGAGCTGCACCACCATCTCGCGGCTGGGGCGGGCGCGGCCCGATTCGAGAAAGCTCACGTGACGCTGCGAGACGCCCGATTGCAAGGCAAGCGCAAGCTGGCTGGCGCCACGGCGGCGGCGCCAGGCGCGCAGCATGGGGCCGAACATGTCCGGCTGATTGGCGATCACGGTCGCCGGAGCAGATGGCGATGCGGGCATGGGATTGCTTGTCATGGCCTTGAGGCTAGCATTGCTCCGACGCTCCGCCGATTACCTCGGGCATAATTGCCGGACCCCCATTCATCATGGGACGAACGGCCGGGCAAATGGAGACGACAATGGACAAGGTTCAATTCCTCAACGACCGCCAGCTCCCGTTCGCCAAGGTGCTGGGGCTCAAGTTCGTGGCGGCAGACGAGACGGGGGTGAAGGCGGAGATGGTCGTCCGGCCGGAACTCTGCACGCGGCCTGACGTGCTCCATGGCGGCGCGATCATGGCCTTTGCCGACACGCTGGGGGCGGCCGCCACCGTCCTGAACCTGCCGGAAGGCAAGGGCACCACCACGATCGAGAGCAAGACCAATTTCGTCGGGCCCGCGCCGGTCGGCATGACCGTGATCGGCGAGACGGTCCCGGTCCATCGCGGGCGACGCACCCAGGTCTGGACCACACGCATCACCACCACCGAGGGCAAGCTGGTGGCTGTCGTCACCCAGACGCAGATGGTGCTTTAGCGCGCGATCACTCAGTGAATCAGCGCCGAGACAAAGGATTGCAGCGCCCTATCGGCATCGGCTTGCGTATCGCTGCTGGACGCCCAGTCGATGCGGATCTTCAGGAAATAGTCGTGATAGCCGGTCATCAGAAGCTTGCTGAAGAGCCGACCGCCGGTCGAACTCACGCTGTAGACAATACAGCGGAAGGTGACGCTGCCATAGGCGCAGGACGAGGGGACCGCGGGCCGCTCGATTTGGCCGTAACCCTTTGATTTGAATTCCGCCGCGATGTCGTTCAGTTCGGTGGTGAACTGGTTCATGAGGGCCGGTGTGTCGCTGCCCGGTGGCACGTGGCGGCCGAGGTCGGCGATACGGACGTAAATCCGCATCTTGTTGATGCCGTACAGATAGGCCACCGATCCCCCCTGGTTCAGGCTCTCTTCCAAGGTGGCGCCGCCCAGGCTGGGCGGAAAGCTGAGCTTGGTTCCGGGATGTACGGTGGGCGCGGGGCTGCCGGCCGTCTGGGCTTCCGCGGAACCGGCAAAGGCTGCTGCAGCGACGATCGCCATCAGCCACGCAGCATGTCGAAGGCGTCCGGGAACGAGCAATCGAGGGAACTTCATTCCCCCCAGCGTAACCATCTCAGCGTTTATCGCAACGGCTCGAATGCCGGTTTGCGTGCCCGGATGCGAGATTGCCGCTGGCGGCGGTCAGACGTCCAGGTTCGCCACCTTGAGGGCATTGTCCTGGATGAAGTCACGGCGCGGCTCGACCACATCGCCCATCAAGGTCGAGAAGATCTCGTCCGCCTCGTCGGCATGGTTGATCTTGACCTGCAGGAGCGTGCGCGCCTCGGGATCGAGCGTCGTCTCCCAGAGCTGATCGGGGTTCATCTCGCCCAGCCCCTTGTAGCGCTGGATGGTCATGCCTTTGCGCCCGGTTTCGAGCACGGCTGCGAACAGCTCGGTGGGCGAGGCGACCGGCGTTTCCTTGTCCTTGGCGACGAACACGCCCGGCTGCAGGTAGACCGCCTGCAGATCGCTTGCCAGCGCATCCAGTCGGCGCGCCTCGGCGCTCTTGATCAGCGGCCCGTCGATCACATGGCGCTCCTGCACGCCGCGCAGGCGTCGGCTGAAGGCGAGGCCGCCGTCGGCGGTCGGTTCACCGGTCCAGCCGCGTTCCAGCAGCGGGCTCACCGCATTGAGACGACGGGCGATGTAGTCGGCCGTCTGCCGGGCAAGCTCGGGGGCCGCCAGCACGTCTGGCTTGAAGGCTCCCGCAATAGCGGCCTGCTCGATCACCGCCTGGTTGGTGACCCGGCGCGACAGTGCGAGCGGTTTCACAAGATTGGCGACCGAGCGTGCGATGTCGACCGTGTGGCGCAGATCCTCGCCCGCCTGCACGCTGCCGTCGCCCAGCCGCAGCGTGGCGCCTTCGAGCCCGGTCTGGATCAGATGATCGTCGAGGGCGCGCTCGTCCTTGAGATAGATCGCCGACTTGCCCTTGGCTGCTTTGAACAGTGGTGGCTGGGCGATATAGAGGTAGCCGCGATCGATCAGCTCGCGCATCTGGCGATAGAAGAACGTCATCAGCAGCGTGCGGATGTGGCTGCCGTCCACGTCGGCGTCCGTCATGATGATGATCTTGTGGTAGCGCAGCTTCTCGAGGTTGAAATCGTCGACGCCGATGCCGGTGCCGAGCGCCGTAATCAGCGTGCCGATTTCGGCCGAGGACAGCATCTTGTCGAAGCGGGCGCGTTCGACGTTCAGGATCTTGCCGCGCAGCGGCAGGATCGCCTGGTTGGCGCGGTTGCGGCCCTGCTTGGCCGAGCCGCCGGCCGAATCGCCCTCGACGATGAACAGTTCCGAGAGCGCCGGATCGCGCTCCTGGCAGTCGGCGAGCTTGCCGGGCAGTGAGCTGACGTCGAGTGCCCCCTTGCGGCGCGTCAGTTCGCGCGCCTTGCGGGCCGCTTCACGTGCTGCCGCGGCTTCGACCACCTTGGTGACGATCTTGCGCGCCTCCGACGGATGCTCCTCGAACCACTGGCTGAGCTTGTCGCTCACCACGCCTTCGACCACTGGCCGTACTTCCGACGAGACCAGCTTGTCCTTGGTCTGCGAGGAAAATTTCGGATCGGGCACCTTGACCGACAGAACGCAGGTCAAACCCTCGCGCATGTCGTCACCGGAAAGGTTGACCTTCTCCTTCTTCGACAGGCCCGATTCGTCGGCATATTTGTTCAGCGTGCGCGTCAGCGCGCCGCGGAAGCCGGCGAGATGCGTGCCGCCGTCGCGTTGGGGGATGTTGTTGGTGAAGCACAGCATCGTCTCGTGATAGCTGTCGTTCCATTGCATGGCGACCTCGACCGAGATGCCATCCTTCTCGCCCTGGATCGAGACCGGCGGGCTATGCAGCACCTGCTTGTTGCGATCGAGATACTTGGCAAAGGCCTCGACGCCGCCTTCGTAGAACAGCTCGGAGACCTTCGTTTCCGCACCGCGCTCGTCGGTGATGACGATGCGCACACCCGAATTCAGGAAGGCCAGTTCGCGCAGTCGATGCTCCAGGGTGGCGAAATCGAATTCGGTCTTGGTGAAGATCTCGGGCGAGGGCAGGAAGGTCACCTCGGTGCCGCGCTTGCCGTCGGGGGCTTCGCCCATCACCTCGAGGTCCTTCTCGGCGTTGCCGCTGTGGAAGCGCATGAAGTGTTCCAGGCCGTTGCGCCAGATGCGCAGGTCGAGATGCTCGGACAGGGCATTGACCACGGCCGCGCCCACGCCGTGCAGGCCGCCTGCGACCTTGTAGGAATTCTTGTCGAACTTTCCGCCGGCATGGAGCTGGGTGAAGATCACCTGCGCGGCCGAGATGCCTTCTTCCTTGTGGATGTCGACCGGTACGCCGCGGCCATTGTCGTGGACCGTGACGGAGCCGTCGCCATGCAGCACCACGTCGACCTGGTCGCAGTAGCCGGCCAGCGCCTCGTCGATCGCGTTGTCGACGATCTCGTAGACCATATGGTGCAGGCCGGTGCCGTCATCGGTGTCGCCGATATACATGCCCGGGCGCTTGCGAACGGCCTCGAGGCCACGCAGCACCTTGATCGAACTGGCGTCGTAGTCTTCGCCATTTCCGTTGCCGTTCGGAGTCTGTCCGTTTTCGCTCATCGTCTCGATCCTGAAATTCAACCTGCCGCGATGGTTCCATCGGCCACGCGCAAAAGCTGCGCGCGGCCGGCCAGCGGCTCGAAAAGGCCGGCATCGGTGCCGGTCATCCAGCTCTGTGCGCCCAGCGCCACGATTTCGTCGAAGAGCGCGGCGCGGCGTTCGGCGTCGAGGTGTGCCGCGATCTCGTCCAACAGCAAGAGCGGCGGCTGTCCACGTGACAACGCCACCAGCCGCGCATGGGCCAACGCAATCGACACCAGCAGGGCCTTCTGCTGGCCAGTGGAGCCCTCGGCGGCCGGCAAATCGAGATCGAGATGACGGACGCTGAGATCGCTGCGATGCGGTCCAGAGGATGTGGTGCCGACCTCGGCATCGCGCAAGCGGCTGGCGGCCAGGGCGGCACGCAACCGATCCTCGGCGTCGATCGCCGCCATCGAGGCGATCCAGCCATCGACTTCGCCGGTCATGGCCAGCGAAACGCGCGGAAAGGGACCGACTCCCAGCCGTGCCGCCGCATCGAGCCTGTGGACGGTATCGGCGCGGGCGGCGGCCAGTGCCACGCCGTGCCGCGCCATCGTGTCCTCGAGCGCGGTGAACCAGTGCGGATCGCGGTTGCCTTCGCCCAGCAAGCGACCGCGCTGGCGCAGGGCATTCTCATAAGCGGCCACGTCGCCGGCATGTTCGGGATGCAGCGCCGTCACCAGCCGGTCGAGAAACCGCCGCCGTTCACCCGGCCCGTCCAGGAACAGGCGATCCTGTTGCGGCGTCAGCCAGACTGCCGCCACATGCTGGCCGAGCGCGGTCTGGCTCGCAGCCGGACGGCCGTCGATCCGCACCACCCGCCGCGGCAGGGCGCCCTCGTTGCGCGGCGGCTCGAGGCCGGTGCCGACCGCGATCCGGCCTTCGGGCGTGTCGAGCGTGGCCGCGACTGCCCAGCTTGGGTCGGTCGGCTCCTCGGCGCGTGACCGGCGCGCGACCTCGTCGAGCCGTGCCCGGCGCAGGCCGCGCCCGGGCACGAGGAAGGAGAGCGCTTCCAGGAGGTTGGTCTTACCCGCGCCGTTAGCGCCGACCAGGACCACGGGAGCAGGCCCGCACTCCAGTCGCAGCTGGCGGTAGTTGCGGAAATCGGTCAACCGTACCTGGCGCACGGCCAGGACGGCCGGCGCTGCGCCGGATACGGCGTCGGAGGGATAGGCGAGCGCGCTGACGGCCGGCGGTGTCATACCCGCATCGGCATGAGCACATAGAGCGCGCTTTCGTCGGCGCCGTCGCGCACCAAGGTGGGCGACCCCGCATCGGCCATCAGGAAGCGCGCCTCCGATCCGGCGATCTGCTCGGTAATGTCGAGCAGGTAGCGCGAATTGAAGCCGATCTCGAGAACGGTGTCGGCGTAGTCGACCTCGATCTCCTCGGTGGCACTGCCGGCATCGGGGCTGGTGGCCGAGAGGGTGACGACTCCCTTGCCGACGGCGAGCTTGATGGCCCGCGACTTCTCGGTCGAGATCGTCGAGACACGGTCGACGGCGTTGGCGAACTCCTTGCAAGGAACGTTCAGCACCTTGTCGTTACCGGTCGGGATGACGCGCTCGTAGTCGGGGAAGGTGCCGTCGATCAGCTTGCTGACCAGGGTGACATTGCCGCTGGCGAACCGGACCCGGGTGTCGGACAACTCGATATCGACCGAGCCGTCGCTCTCGTCGAGAAGCTTGCGGACCTCACCTACGGTCTTGCGCGGCACGATCACGCCCGGAATGTCGCCGGCCCCCTTCGGCAGCGGCACCTCGACCCTCGCCAGGCGATGGCCGTCGGTCGCCACGCCGCGCAGCACGTCGGTGCCCGCCGCCTTGGCGGCATGGAAATAGATGCCATTCAGGTAGTAGCGCGTCTCTTCGTTGGAGATGGCAAAGCGCGTGCGATCGATGATGCCCTTGAGATCGGTCGCCGGAAGCTGGAAACGATGCGGCAGATCGCCTTCGTTCATGGCCGGGAAGTCGGCGGGCGGCAGGCACTGCAGGGTAAAGCGCGAGCGGCCGGCGCGGATCACCAGGCTGTTGCCATCGCTCGCCGTCTCCAACTCGACTTGGGCCCCGTCGGGCAGCTTGCGGACGATCTCGTAGAGCGTATGCGCAGGGGCGGTGGTCGAACCGGTCTTGGTGGCGTTCGCCTCTACCGTCTCCGTGATCGCGAGATCCATGTCGGTCGCGGCAAGGCTCAACCGGCCCTTCTGGGCGGTGATCAGCACATTCGACAGGATGGGGATCGTGGTCCGACGCTCGACGACACTCTGGACATGGGCCAAGGCCTTGAGAAGGGCCGCCCGCTCGATCGTCAGTTTCATGGTTGGGTCGCTGTAATCGGGGCCGATTGATGGTGTTCTTGGGCCCACCGCACCGGCAGCAGAATAGCGCCGGCAGGATGGTTGAGGAGTATACCACGGAGCCTGCCGGCTGAAAGCAATTTCGCCCGCAATATGAGGCGTTTAGCCACCTGCCGTACAACAAGAGACGGGGCCGCCCCGGCCCCGTCTTCAAGGTGTCGGCTGGAAATGGTCAACCTTGCAACTGACGCTTGAGCATCTCGACGTCTTCCGCAATCGACAGATCGGAGACCTTGAGTTCCTCGATCTTGCGGACGGCATGCATGACCGTGGTGTGGTCGCGGTTGCCGAAACGCTTGCCGATCTGCGGCAGGCTCAAGGTCGTGAGCTGCTTGGCGAGATACATCGCCACCTGCCGTGGGCGGGCCACCGAGCGGGCGCGGCGTGGCGAGCTCATCTCGGCGAGCTTGATATTGTAGTGCGCGGCAACCCGCTGCTGGATCTCGTCGACCGTCACCTTGCGGTCAGCCTGGCGCAGGAGGTCGTGCAGCACGTCCTGCGCCATCTCGACGGTGATCTCGCGGCCGATGAGCTGGCCGTGCGCGACCACCCGGTTCAGGGCACCCTCAAGCTCGCGGATGTTGGTGCTGATCTTTTGGGCCAGGAACTCCAGCACCGCGGTCGGTACCGGAACGCGCGCCGATTCGGCCTTGGTCTGCAGAATCGACAGCCTGAGCTCGTAGGTCGAGGAGTGGATGTCGGCCACCAGACCGCTGCCCAGCCGCGAGCGCATGCGCTCCTCGATATCCTGCAGCTCCGACGGCGGCTTTTCCGACGAAAGCACGATCTGCTTGTTCTGTTCCACCAGCGAATTGAAGGTGAAGAAGAATTCCTCCTGACTCGCTTCCTTGCCGCAGATGAACTGCACATCGTCGACCATCAGCACATCGACGTTGCGAAACAGTTCCTTGAACTGGTTGGTGTTCTTCGTGCGCAACGCGTGGATGAAGCGGTTCACGAAGCT
The DNA here is from genome assembly GCA_018242505.1 of Pseudomonadota bacterium. Lineage (GTDB taxonomy): Bacteria > Pseudomonadota > Alphaproteobacteria > Reyranellales > Reyranellaceae > Reyranella. The sequence goes on along the minus strand of JAFEBU010000040.1, from coordinate 168,797 downwards.
CTCGGCGGTGAGATAAAGCACGCGCTGCTTGGGATCGCGCTCGCGGATGACATGCCAGATGGCATGCATCAGGTGCGTCTTGCCCAGCCCCACGCCGCCGAAGATATAGAGAGGGTTGCGCTCGGGCTGCGGTTTGTCCTGCTCGGCGATGTTGCGCGCTGCGGCATAGGCGAATTCGTTGGGCTTGCCGACCACGAAGTTCGCGAAGGTGTGGCGTGCTTCCGGACCCTGGAAGGCGTCGTCGACCCCGCGGCCGATCGACGGTCCCAGTCGCGGCATGGGCTGCTGGAAGCTCGACTGCGGCGCCGGCACCGGCGGCATGGCAATGATCTCGTTGGCGCGGCGCGGCGTTGGGGGCGGCACCAGATTCACCTCGACATTCGCCACGTCTGGCGTGACGGCCTGCCAATAGGCCAGCACGCGGTCGCCGTAGTGGCGGCTCACCCAGTCGCGCACGAAGCGCGTGGGAGCGTACAGGCGGAGCTTGCCGGCCTTCAATTCGCCCAGTTCGACCTCGCCGAACCAGGTTTTGAATGCCTTGTCGCCGATCTCCTTGCGCAGACGGTCACGGACCCGCGTCCATTGCGTCGCGAGCTCCTTCCGGCCGCCGTCGTCCATATCGGTCCCCGCTACGGTCTTTTGATTGTACGCCGCATCGTTATCGGCAATCGGTGATTGAAATCGGGTCAAGTCTGTCTCCACGGAAGTCCTGCCGCTTTCCAGCCTCCCGCCGTACCGCGCTTGGCTTGCGCATCCAGCGGTCCTTCGAAGCCGTCCACCACGTTCAGACACATACTGTAGCCGGCCGCGGTCATCGCTTTCGCCGCCGCGGCCGAGCGGGCGCCACTCCGGCACAGAAACAGGAGCGGCGTATCCTTGTCCGCGACGGCGCCGGAGAGAGCCGTCACGAACTCCGGATTCGGTTGCATGCTGGGGAAGACTTGCCACTCCAGCAGCGCCGGCTTCTTGCCGGCGGATGAGAGGTCGGGAAGTCCGACGTAGCTCCATTCGGCACGGGTGCGCACATCGACCAGCACTGCACCGCCATTCTCGCTCAGAATCTTCCATGCCGACTGTGGCGTCACATCACCGGCATAGCCGGTTGCGGGGAACACCTGATACGTGCCGACGATCTTGTTGTCTTTCGTCATAGCCCCCGCTCTTCATTTGACAAGAGCAGGGCACTCACGAGCTTCGACCAACAAAGATACACAGCGAAGCAAGAGCGACGAGAGTTCCGAATCGAACGCCGTTGAAGGGGGCGTTGCCGTTGTCGGGAATGTCGCGATGCCGATGCGCTGTGCAGCTCTCCCTCGTTCGTCGTTTCGGCGAAGAGGAAGCCCCCCGTCCTCGCCGCAGCTCGCGTATGAGCGCCCCACGCCCCGTCGCGATGCATCGACTCTTAGCAGACCGTGCCGAGCGCGCAAACGATTCGCGCAAGCAACGCCACACGCTATTCAACCTCTTCCCAGTCGGACTCGATTGACATTGCTTTCGATTCGATTCTCCGTCGCGTGCGACGAATGATGCCGCTCAATATCTAGCGCCTGCGCACGCGTGCGGAACGATAAAGGCGAATCGTATGCCGTTCGCCTAATCGACGACCAAATGATCATCGCCAAAATGGTTAAAAAAAATTTCAAAACGAGTCGCAAAAAGAAAACGCCGCTCGTTGGAGCGGCGCTTCAATTTACTCTCGAAGATGTCGAGTGATCGATCAGCTCATTGCCTTGATGCGCGCATTGAGGCGCGAGATGCGACGCGCAGCGGCATTCTTGGCAACGACGCGCGATGTCGCGCCTCGCTGGATCTCCGGCTGAGCGGCGCGCAGCGCTTCGGCTGCCGCCTTCTTGTCTCCGGCCTTGATTGCCTCCTCGACCTTCCTGATCGAGCCGCGCACGCGACCGCGGCGCGCGGAGTTCACGGCGGTGCGGCGCTTGGTCTGGCGCGCGCGCTTCTCGGCCGACTTGTGATTCGCCATCTGATCCTCGTTCCTCGGAAGGGCGCGCTTATACGAGCCGCGGCGCACTCGGTCAAGCCGCCCCAAATGCCTGAATCAACGATGTTTCCAGGCTGCCTTGCGCTTGTCCGCGAAAGCGTTCATGCCCTCCGCGCGATCATCGAAGGCGAAGGTCGCATGGAACGTGCGGCGCTCGAAGCGGATGCCTTCGGCCAAGGTGGTCTCGAAGGCGCGGTTGACCGCTTCCTTGGCCACCATCGTGGCGGGCAGTGACATTCCGGCGATCTTCTCGGCGGTCGCGAGCGCTTCGTCCATCAGTCGGTTGAGCGGCACGACCCGGCTCACCAGTCCGCAGCGTTCGGCTTCGGCCGCATCCATCATGCGACCCGTCAGAACGAGGTCCATCGCCTTCGACTTGCCGATGAAGCGGGGCAGGCGCTGCGTGCCGCCAGCGCCCGGTATGGTGCCAAGCGTAATTTCAGGTTGGCCAAACTTCGCATTGTCGGCGGCGATGATGAAGTCGCACATCATGGCCATCTCGCAGCCGCCGCCCAGTGCGTAGCCTGCGACCGCGGCGATGATCGGCTTGCGGACCTGGCTCACCTTCTCCCAGCCGACGGTGATGAAATCCTGGAGGAAGACGTCTTGATAGGACTTCTCCTTCATCTCCTTGATGTCTGCGCCGGCAGCGAAGGCCTTGTCGCTGCCGGTGAGCACCATGCAACCGACATTGGGGTTGGTTTCGAAACTGTCGAGCGCGCGACCGAGTTCGCGCACCAGATCGGCGCAAAGTGCGTTCAGCGCCTTGGGGCGATTGAGCTGGATGATGCCGACCCGGCCCTTGGTTTCGGTCTGGATATTTTCATATGCAGTCATGCATCCCTCGCGACTTGGGTTGCCGCTCTTAAGCTAGCGCTGGCAACGGGTGCAATAGAAGGTCGAGCGGCCACTTTGCACCAGGCGTTTGACCGCATGTCCGCAACCGCGGGTCGGACAGACCGCGCCGGCGCGGTCGTAGACATTGAAGCGCGTCTGGAAATAGCCGAGTTCGCCACCTGGCTGGACATGATCGCGCAGGGTCGAGCCGCCGTCGTCGATCGAGCGCAACAGGACTTGCTTCAGCGCTGCAATCAGCCGGTCGGCGCGTTCGCCCTGCACGGTGTGCGCGGACCGCCGGGGTGAGATGCCGGCCAGGAACAGGGCCTCGCAGGCATAGATATTGCCGATCCCCACCAGGGTCCTCTGGTCGAGGAGCGCCGCCTTGATCGAGGTGCGCCGGCCTTCCAGGCGACCGGCCAGGGCCGGTCCGTCGAATGCCGGATCGAGCGGCTCAGGCCCCAAATCCTTAAAAAGCTTGTGGTCGGCGACAGTTTCGCTGCGCGCCAGCAGCATCAGGCCAAAGCGCCGCGCGTCGTTGAACCGGACCTGCCAGCCGTCCTCGATCTCGAATACGACGTGATCGTGCCGTTCGAGGGGATGTTGGGCCGCACTCCTGGCATCGTGCAGGGTCATGCGCCCGGACATGCCGAGGTGAACGATCAGGGTTTGGCCGTCATCGAGGCGGATCAGGAGATATTTGGCGCGCCGGTCGATCCCCAGCACGGTGCGGCCCTCGACGCGACTGGCGAAGCGCTGGGGCAGGGGCACACGCAGGTCGCGACGCCGCTGCTGCAGGCGGACTATTTTCCGATCCACCAGGCGCGGAAGCAGGCCGCGGCGAACCGTTTCGACTTCCGGTAGCTCAGGCATGCCCGGCTAGTGGCGTTGCCCAAAAAGAGCGCTGCCGACGCGGACATGTGTCGCGCCCAGCCGTACCGCGGTTTCATAGTCGGCGCTCATGCCCATGCTGACCTTCGCCAGCCCGTGACGCGCTGCCATCTTGGCCAGGAGTGCGAAATGGAGGGCTGGCTCTTCGTCCACCGGCGGAATGCACATCAAGCCGACCACCGGCAGCTTGTGCGTGTCTCGGCAGGCGGCGACGAAGGAATCGAGGTCGTTGGGCAGGATGCCTGCCTTCTGCGGCTCCTCGCCTGTGTTGACCTGAATGAAGCAATCGGGGCGCCTGTCGGCCCGCGCCATCTCCTTGGCCAGCGTTGCTGCAAGCTTTTCGCGGTCGACCGACTGGATCACGTCGAACAGAGTCACGGCCTCGCGCGCCTTGTTGGTCTGCAACGGGCCGATGAGATGGAGCTGCAGATCCCGATATTCCACTTTGAGGGCGGGGAATTTTTCCTGGGCCTCCTGTACTCGGTTCTCGCCGAACACGCGATGGCCGGCCACGAGCAACTCGCGCACGCGATCGGCGGGGTGCATCTTGGACACAGCGACCAGCGTCACGTCCGAGGGATCGCGACGGGCCGCGCGGGCGGCCTGCTCGATCCTGCCTTTCACCTCGCCGAGATGCCTGGCGCCCTCACTCATTGCTCTGCACCCGTTCCAGGTCTCATGCGTCGAGTGCGGCGCGGGCCGCCAGCGCATCTTTGTTGCCGGGATCGCTGGCCAAGGCGGCGTCGAGCGTCTCACGTGCCCGGTCGGTCTCGCCCAGGGCCGCAAGACAGATGCCATAGTTGGCGAGAAGACGGGGATCGCCGGGCAGGCCGCGTAGCGCATGCTCGTGCAAGGCGCGGGCTTCGGCCGCCCGGCCGAGATCGACCAGGACGGTGCCGAGGTTGGTGAGCACCAGCGGGTCGTCCGGGGCAAGCCGCGAAGCGCGTTTCAGCGTCCGCCGCGCATCCTCGTGGCGCTTCAGTCCGCGCAAGGCGAGGCCTTGATTGTTCAGGCTGCGCACGTCGTTGGGCGACCCTGCCAGGTGCGGCGCCAGCGTCTCGAGCGCTTCGGCAAACCGGCCCTGCTCGATCTGCAGGAAAGAGAGCTGAAGGATCGCATCGCGGTCCGCCGGATTGTTGCGCAGGGCACGGTGCAGCATCTCGACGGCGGCCTCGGTCTGGCCCGATGCCGTCTGGGCCAACGCCAGGGTCTTCAAGGCCGGCGCAAAGGTCGGATCGAGTTCCAGCGCCTTCTGGATCGGCGCAATGGCGTCGGAAGGTCGACCGGCGAAATAAAGGATAAAGCCCAGCACGTGATTGAGGCTGGGGCTTTGCGGCGCCAGGGCGAGGGCGCGTTCGGCCTCGGCGATCGCCTCGTCGTGATGGTTGAGGCCGCCCAGGGCCAGGGCTCGGTCGCCCAAGATCTGACCGCGTCGGGCCGCATCGTCGCCTGCGTCCTGCAACGCCATGTCCAGCACCTCAATCGCCGGCGCATAGTGGCCGAGGCGATAAAGCGCGTGTCCCAGCATGTTGCGGCCCCGGGCCTGCAGGGGCTTCAGCACCTCGCCGCCCGGCTGCAGGATGGCCCGGTCAAGGTTATGCGTGAACTCGGCCAGTTCCCGTTCGGCGGCGGCGAAGCGCCCCTGATCCAAATGGAGCGAGGCCAGGGCCAGTCGGGCTTCGACATGAGTGGGGGCCCGGCGGATCGTGTCGCGGAAGCGCTTGGCAGCCTCGTCCAACCGTCCCATTCGGCGGGCCATCAGGCCCAGGTTATAGGACAGCATCGGCTCGTTGGGGTCCTTGGACAGGGCCTTGCGCCACAGCGCTTCGGCGTCCGCCAGTTCTCCGCGTTGCGCCAAGCAGACGGCGAGATAGTGCAAAACGTCGGGCCGGTCGCCCAAACGGCCGTGGGCCGAGCGGACCAGCGGTTCGGCGCGGTCGAACCAGCCGGCACGCAGATATTGGACTGCCGTTTGCAGTTCCGGATCGGGCTGGCCTTGGGCTGGTGTCGCGGTCGCAGGAGGGGGCACAGTAGCCATGGCGCGCTGTGTGTAGACCCAACCCCACGGCCAAGGCTAGACGAAACGCCATGGTCAAGGATCTCGATCTGTTCCGGGCGGCGGTGGCCGACGTGGTCCCGCTGAAGGGCCGGCGGCGCCTGCGCGATGGTTCGCCCAAGTCGAAGGCGGAACGGCCACTGGAACGCCGATCGGAAGAACCTGTCTCCGCGGCGGCCACGCCACGAGGCAAGGGCCGGGTATCGATCCCGCCCGGCGAGGGTTTCTCCTTCGACCGAGATATCGACCGCGCCCTGTCGCGCGGCCGCCGCACGCCACAGGCCAAGCTCGACCTCCACGGCATGACCTTGGCGGCCGCCGAGCGGGCCGTGGCGCGGTTTCTCGAAGAAGCCGAGGCACTCGACCTGCGAATTGTTCTGGTCGTGACAGGCAAGGGTCTACGACGGGAGGGCGACCGCCTGTTTGGGGGCCGCATCCGGGGGGAGTTTCCGGGTTGGTTGCGGCGTCCGGAGAATGGCATGCGGGTGCGCGGCCTGAAACCAGCCCACCCCCGGCACGGCGGTGACGGCGCCTTTTACGTGCTGTTGCGTCGGCGATCGCCCCGCCGAGGACCTTCAGGGTGACTGCTCACTCATTCTTGCAGCGAATTGGGCACCTGCACACCTTGCAGTGCGGCAGGTGCGTTTCGATCTCCCCGGCACCTGTTTGGAGGTGCCGAAATGCGTCGCGTTGCCTTGGTGTCTTGGTTGGTTCTCGTGTTGGCGGCGCTGGGTACAGGTGTTTGCGCCGCCGTCATCCGGAACCAGTCGATCCACGACGCCGGCAGGTCGCGCGATGTCGGCGGTCTTCCGCCCGCCGAGGTGTTTCCGTTGGCTGCCGGTCGCGTCGTTGCAGTCGATCCGAAGGACGGCAAGATCACGGTCGCCCATGCAGCCATTCCCCGCTTTTACATGGAGAGGATGACCCGGATCTTCCCGGTCGAGGACCGGACCTTGCTGGTGGGCCTCACGCCCGGCGACAAGATTCGCTTCGATCTTGAACGCCGGGCCGGGCACTACGTCATCACCCATATCGAGAACAGCAATTGAGCGCTGCCGTTCAAGCGGTGCTGCGACGGCGTTCGGCGGCCAGGAGCCGCTCCTTGCGCGCCAAGCCCCAGCGGTAGCCATTCAGTCGGCCGTCAGCACCCACGGCGCGATGGCAGGGGATGACGCCGGCGGCCTGGTTGGTGGCACAGGCGCGACCGACCGCGCGGGCGGCGCTTGGCTCACCGATACGGGCGGCGATCTCGCCGTAGGTGCGGGTCTCGCCAAGGGGAATCTCGGTCAAGGCCTTCCAAACTTTCCATTGGAAGGCGGTCCCCACGATGTCGAGCGGGACATCGGCGGCATCCAGCGCCGAGGGCTTGCGACCATAGAGCCGTGCCAACACGCCCCTTACCCATGCGCCAAGGGCCTCGTCGTTGCGTTGAAGCTCGGCCGCCGGAAAGTCGCGCTTGAGGTCGCGTTCCAGGCTCCGATCGTCATCGCCCAGAAACACGGCCGCAATGCCCTTCCGCGTCGCCGCTACGAGAACCCGGCCGTAGTCCGAGCCGACGGTGGTGAAGTCGATATGGGCCCCCGCACCACCCTTGGCATAGGTGGCGGGCGTCATGCCCAGCGCCTTGTTGCTCGATTCATAGACGCGGCTCGGCGAACCGAAGCCTGCCCCGTAGAGCGCCTCGCTCACCTTTTCACCGTCGCGCAAGGCCCTGCGGAAACGCTCGCGTTTTTTCGCGACCAGCCAATCGCGCGGGCTGACGCCCAGTTCGGCCAGGAAGCGTTTGCTGAGCGCACTCGCCGACAGGCCGACCTTTCGGGCGACCTCGGTCAGCGAGGGCGGGGCGTCGCCTTCGGCGGCATCGAACAGTGTGCAGGCGCGGGCAACCGGCCGGCTGAGGCCGGCTTCGGTCTGCCAATCGCGCGGCTTGCAGCGCTTGCAGGGACGGAACCCCGCGGTCTCGGCGGCCTCCGGGGAGGCGTGGAAGGCCACGTTCTTGCGCAGCGGCGGGCGGGCCGCGCAGGACGGCAGGCAGTAGACCCCGGTCGTCTTCACTGAGAACCAGAACCTGCCGTTGAATGCGCGGTCACGCTGGCGGACCGCGTGCCAGCAGGACTCCGGGTCGGGGATCGAGAAGCTGGCGGGCGCCACTGTGGGGGGCGGGAGGATGGAGAAGTGTTGGGTCATGACGCCCATATAGGCGCCGCCAACACCCTGCTCTATCCGGTGCCCGCCGGCAATTCCCGGCCGGGAGGAACCTAGATCCAGAAGCCTTTGCCGGCCTCGAAACGGGCCTGCGCCCGATCGATTCCGATGTCGCGCAACAGGCGGTCATCGAGTTCGGCCAGTTGGCGTCGCGAACGGTTGAGCTCGGAGCGGTCCATCACAGCCTCGACACCGGCCACAACCGTACCGGCCAGCAACGCGATGGCGCGGCCGAACGAGAAGGACGGGACTTCCGTACGAGCGATGGCCCGCACGCTGGACAGGGTCGACATGACTTAGCTCCGTTTGAGGCAGAAAGACCACTACGGCTTTCGTACACCTCGTTTCTGTGCCCAATTTGCTGTATGGTAGGACATTCCGCAAAGGATGATTGCTTGGGGGAGGCATAGAAAAACTATGAACCTTGGATCGAGATGAGCCGATCTCAGCTCCCTCTCAATGCGCTGCGCGCCTTCGAGGCCGCAGCGCGCCATGCAAGCTTCACGCATGCCGCCGAAGAACTTCACGTCACCCAGGCCGCTGTCAGCCACCAGGTGAAGGCGCTCGAAGAGCGGCTGGGCGTCGCGCTGTTCGTGCGCCGGCCGCGCGGGCTGGAGATCACGGGCGAAGGCCAGGCGCTGCTTCCCGATCTGCGCGATGCCTTCGACCGCATGACGAGCGCTCTGGAGCGGGTCGGACGCAAGGCCAATTCGGGCACTCTGAACGTCAGCCTGGTGACGACCTTCGCATTGGGCTGGCTGGCGCCGCGGCTCCATCGCTTCCAGGCCCAGCATCCCGAGATCGAGGTGCGCATGACGACGGCGCTGCGCCGGGTCGATTTCGCGCGCGAGGATTTCGACTGCGCGATCCGTTTCGTCGTCCAGCCCGAGCCCGATTTGCATGCCACACGGCTGTTCAGCGACGTGCTCACACCGCTTTGCGGCAAGCGCTACAAGGACAAGCTGAAGACGCTCGATGACCTGAAGCGCGTGCCCTTCATCGACATGACCTACGATCCGGAGTGGGCGATCTGGCTCAGGGCCGTGGGCATGGGCGACTTCAAGCCCAAGCGCGTGCTCACTTTCGACTCGACCATGATCGCCGTAGAGGCGGCGATGGAAGGAGCAGGCGTGGCGGTCGGCCCGCCGCAGCTCTTCCGGGAAGAACTGGCGGAGGGCCGTCTCTATCAGCCATTCCCGCAGATCGTCGATTCGGGAAAGGCGTGGTGGTTCGTCTGCCCTCCGGCCTCGGCCAATCGTCCCAAGACGAGGGCCTTCGAGGATTGGCTTGTCGAGGAACTCAGCGCCCCGCCGACGCGGGCAACCCGAACGGTGCTTGCCGCCGGCGGGCGGCGCGGATGACGGCGGCATCCGCCGATTGCCGGCCGTCGGGCATCCTGCCTGCATGCACTAAAAAACCTAATCTTGGAGTGGGGCGATGAGCATCGAGATCCACCGGCCTTGGGCTCGCCTGCAGACGGTAGAATCAGGCGAGGCCGCGGGCTTCGTCACTCTGACCAATCGCGGGTCCGAGCCGGACCGGTTGGTCGCGGCAACGTGCGCCCTGGCGGCGAAGACCGAAATCTGGGGCATTAAGGTCGTGGGCGCCGAGTTGCGCATGCTGCCCCTGGAGAAGGGCGTGTTCCTGGAAGTAGGCATGGCCGTCGAGTTGAAGCCGCGCGGCTATCACCTGTTCTTCCAGGGCCTCAAACAACCGCTGGTTCGCGGCCAGAAGGTCCCGGTCACGCTGACCTTCGCCAAGGCCGGGACATGTGAGGTCGAGCTCGTCGTCGAAGCGGAAGGTGCCATTAACAGGGACACCCTGGGCATGGCCACCTGAGACCGACCAGTTTCAGGCCGGGTAGCGATGACGTCCGCCGAATGCATCCTCGACGATCCGGGCATCGGACACGAGTGCATCAGGATCGTCGCCGAGATAGGCAGGACCAACCGGGACCTTGCCATGGCCGCCCGGCACATCGAGCACATAGGTCGGCTGTGCGAGCCCTGACAGGCGGCCACGCAGCGCTTTCATGAGTGCCTGGCCGCGTGCAATCGGCACCCGAAAGTGGCCGGTACCGCGCACCAGGTCGGGATGATGCAAATAATAGGGCTTCACCCGCGCGCTCACGAGTGCCCGCATCAGTGCGCAAAGCGTCTCGACGTCGTCGTTGATGCCGGCCAGCAACACGGTCTGGCTGAGGAGCGGAAAACCGGCATCGGCGAGACGCGCCAGCGCCGCGCGTGCCGGCGGCGAGAGTTCCCGGGCGTGATTGCAATGGATGCCGACCCAGAGTCCGGCCCGCTTGGGTTTCAGCGCCGTCACGAGTTCGTCCGTGACGCGTCCGGCATCGGCGATGGGGACACGAGTGTGCACTCGGATCACAGTGACATGCGGAATACCGTCCAGGGCATCGATCAGCTGGCCGAGACGACGCGGCGCCATCATCAGCGGATCGCCGCCCGTCAGAATCACCTCCCAGATCTCGGCGTGATCGCGGATATAGGCGAGCGCGGCCGCAAGCTCCGTTGCGCTCAGCGCGTCGCCGCCCGGCCCAACTTTCTCGCGACGAAAGCAGAAGCGGCAATAGACCGGGCAGACATGCAACGGCTTCAAGAGGACGCGATCGGGATAGCGGTGCACGATCCCTTTCACCGGCGAGCGCACCTCGTCGCCGATGGGATCGTCCCGTTCCTCGGGCGCGACCTCGGTCTCGCGGATGTCGGGCACGAATTGCCGCGCGATGGGATCGCGTGCGAGATCCTTGCGGTCGATCAGCTCTGCGAGTTCGGGCGTAAGCGCAATGGCCATGGATCGCGCAGCCTCGGCCAGACGCGGGTCGGCCGTGACGAGGCCTTCGCGCTCCAGGGCCTTTAATGTGCGCAGTGTTTGCATGGCGGCGGTGAGATAGGCCGTCGGCTTTCGTTTGACGAGTCCTTTCCGCGAAGCGCCGCCTTCCTCATGGTAGGCTGCGGCATGATCGCAGCCTTGCATGTCTATCGCATGCTTTTGCGCCTGGACCATGTTCCGCAGCTCTTCTGGGCGGCCTGCCTGTCGCGGCTGGCGGCGCGGATGTTCGCGCTGGCGATCGTGCTTTACGCTTTGGCCCGCTTTCAGTCGCCTGCCATCGCCGGCTGGGTGTCCTTCGCGGCGCTCGCACCGGGCCTTGCGATCAGCCCGCTTGCGGGCGCCATTCTGGATCGCGTCGGTGCCGCGCGGGCCATCGTCGTCGATATGGCCGTCAATGGCGTGCTTCTGCTGGCCCTCGCGCTCGGCGGCTGGGCGAATCTGATCTCCATGCCGGCGCTGCTTGCGATCGTGGCACTCCAGTCGTTGACCAGCCCGCTCAGCGCTGCCGGCATCCGGGTCCTGATCCCGCAACTCGTTCCGGCGGCGGAACTCGATCGCGCCAATGCCCTCGACACGGCGAGCTTCGCCTTGATGGACGTCGCGGGGCCCGCGCTGGCGGGGCTCCTGATGGCTTTTGCCGGGCCGCATATCACGATGCTGACCATTGCTCTGCTATCGCTGGCGGCGAGCCTCAGCCTCATCCCGCTGATGCGGCACGGGTCAACCGATCGCTCGACACCGGCACCATCGTTGCTTCGTCAGGCGGCCGTGGGCCTCGCCTACGTCATGAAGAATCCATCCTTGCGCGGGCTCGCGGTTTCCTACTCGTTGTATCAAGTGAGTTGGGGTGTCCTGGCGGTGGCCGTCCCGGTCGTGATGATCGATCTTCTGGGCGCCGGTTCGGCGAGCGAATCGGCGGTGGGGCTTCTCTGGGCAGCGGCGGGCGTGGCGGGCGGCCTGGGTGCGCTCTATGCCGGACATGCGCGAACGGACGGTCGGGAACGGCGGTTCTTGATCGGCGGCATACTCGCCACGGCGCTTGCCATTGCCGCCGTGGCGCTCATGCCGAACATGGCTGGGCTTGCGATCGGCCTTGTTCTGGTCGGCCTGTTCGCCGGCCCCGTCGACATCGCGGTCCTGTCCCTCAGGCAACGACGCACCGATCCCGGCCAACTCGGCCGCGTGATGGCGGTTTCCATGAGTCTCAATATATCCGGCCTGCCCGTGGGTTCGGCATTGGGCGGGATGCTGATCGGCACTTCGCCCATGTTGGCGCTTGTCGCTGCCGCCATCGCCTCTGCACTGGCCGCGCTCGCTGCGTGGCAGATGATCCCGGCCTATCAGGCGGGCGTTGCCGCGCTGTCGTGCCGTGACAACGTGAAGCCTTCGTAACCCTTCGCTGCGACTTCGTCGCAGCGCTTCTTGTAGCGATCGAAGCCGCCGACATAGGGCATGAAGACCCGCGGCTTGCCCGGGATGTTGGCGCCCATGTACCAGGAGTTGGCCAGCGGATAGAGCGTGCTGTCTGCCACGGCATTGACGTGGTGGACCCAGTCCATCTCGGCCTTGGGCGTCGGCTCGATACGATCCAGCTGGTGCTTGCCGAGATGATCGAGCGCATCGGCGATCCAGTCGACGTGCTGCTCGATCGAGGCGATCATTTGCGTTTTCACCCCCGGGCTGCCCGGTCCGGTGACGACGAACATGTTGGGAAAGCCCGACACCATCAGGCCGAGATAGGTGAGCGGGCCGCCTTCCCAATGGTCGCGCAGTGCCGCGCCCTCGCTGGTGCGCACATCGATCTCGCGCAACGCGCCGGTCATGGCGTCGAAGCCGGTCGCGAACACGATGGCGTCGAGCTCGAATTGCTGCTGGCCCGTACGCAGGCCGGTCTCGGTGATCTCCTGGATGGGATCGCTGCGCACGTCGACCAGCGTGACGTTCGGCCGATTGTAGGTTTCGTAGTAGTTGGTATCGAGACAGAGCCGCTTGGTGCCGATCGGATGATCCTTCGGCGCCAGCAGCTCCGCGGTCTTGGGATCCTTCACGATGCCGCGGATCTTGTTGCGAACGAACTCCGACGCGGTGTCGTTCGACTCCTTGTTCACGAGGAGATCGGTGTAGGCATAGAGGTAGCTGATGCTGCCGCCTTCCTGCCACTTGGCCTCGTAGGCCTTGTTGCGCTCTTCGGCCGAGACGTCGAGCGCCGACTTGGTCGGCTTGGGATGGCCGCCGATGGCGAACGGCGTCTCGGCGGCCGCCGCACGTCGCGCCGGATACTCCGCCTTGTGGCGCTGCTCGCGCTCGGGCTCCATCGGCCCGTTGCGCGCCGGCAGGCTGAAATTCGCCGTACGCTGGAAGACATGCAGGTGCTTGGCCTGCTGGGCGATGATCGGGATCATCTGCACGCCCGACGAGCCGGTGCCGATCACGCCGACGCGCAGGCCGCTGAAGTCCACACCCTCATGCGGCCAGAGACCCGAGTGGTACCATTTGCCCCTGAAGTTCTTGATGCCCTTGAAATCGGGCAAGCGCGGCGTCGAAAGATTGCCGGCCGCCATCACGCAGTAGCGCGCGTGGATCTCCTCGCCCTGGTCGGTGCGCAGGATCCACTGGTTGGCTTTGCTGTTGAAGTGGGCGGAGACGATGCGCGTGTTGAGCTGCACGTCGCGCCTGAGGTCGAAGCGGTCGGCGACATGGTTGATGTATTTCAGGATCTCGGGCTGGGTGCCGTAGCGTTCCGGCCACGTCCAGTCCTGCTGCAGCTCGTTGGAGAAACTGTAGGAATATTCGAGGCTCTCCACGTCGCATCGAGCGCCCGGATAACGGTTCCAGAACCAGGTGCCGCCGATCCCGGAACCGGCTTCGTAGGCCCGCACTTTCAGGCCCATGCCTCGCAGGCGATGGATGGCGTAGAGACCGGCAAGTCCGCCACCCACGATGGCGACATCGAGTTGGCGCGGCACGGTGTGCGAGGCGTCGGGCATTGGCTTCCTCTGGCTTCGTTTGGCCAAGAGTCCGATTCTGGGACGCACTTGGCAAGGCGGCGTGCGTGGGGAGGAACGGCAGGCGAAATTTCGACACAGCCGCGCTAGCCTGGATCCCGTGAAAGGACGGCTTGATGTGACGATCGGCGACGAGCAGACGACTGACATCATGGCAGCGCTGGTGCCGGCCACGCTGCGCGGCCTCCATGCTCTCGAGTTCGCAGGTCGGCACTTGGCGCCCGCGACGCTCAAGGAATTGATCGGAGCGATCGGGCAGCGCAGCGGCGATCTCGCGCCTGCACTTGCGGCGTCCCGAACCTTCGCCTGGCCCGAGCGGCTGGGTCCGGTGCGCGACTGCCTTGAACGATCGGCGGAGGCGGTGAAGGAGGGAATCGCCGCCTTCATCGTCGCGCTTGACGCGCCGCAGCCCATGATCGCGGCCTACCGCGCGCTGCGCGGCTACGCACGGGCCGCCGAGGCGCTGTATCCGCTGGCCGCCCATCTTCGGCCGGTCAGCCAGTTCTTCCTCGAAGCGGCTTCGCGCGACGATGCGGCGCTCGCCGAGCGTCTTTCCGGTTCTGATCCGACGCGCGAGGGAGTCGGCTTCATGCATGTCGATGGGCCCGCCGGCGCGCGCGGCGCCTTCTCGCTCTACGTGCCGGAATATTACGCTCCGGATCGTGCCTGGCCGCTGGTGGTGGCCATGCATGGCGGCAGCGGCAATGGCGGCGCCTTTCTCTGGAGCTGGGTGCGTGAGGCCCGCACGCGCGGCCTGATCGTCATCGCGCCTACGGCCCGTGGGTCGACCTGGTCGTTGATGGAACCGGAGATCGACGGTCCGAACATCGACAGCATGGTCGAGCGGGTGGCCGCCGACTGGAATATCGATCGCTCGAAGCAGCTCCTCACCGGCATGAGCGATGGCGGCACCTTCACCTACGTGCTGGGGCTCAAGGCGGGCTGTCACTTCACGCACCTCGCGCCGATCGCCGCCGCCTTCCATCCGATGCTGATGACCTTCGCCGATGCGGATCGGGTGCGTGGCCTGCCGATCCACATCGTGCACGGCACCCAGGACTGGATGTTTCCACCCGAGATCGCACAAGACGCCGAACGCACCCTCGCGCAGGCCGGCGCCGCCGTCGTCTATCGCGAGATCGCCGATCTCTCGCATACCTACCCGCGCGACGAGAACGCCGCGATTCTCGACTGGTTCCTGTGCTGATTGGCGCTAAGGTCGCCCCTCCCCATTCCAGGCCGTCTCAGGAGTACCCGATGCTCGATGCCGATGTGAAAAGCCGAATCATGGACGAGGTCGACCGCCGCTTCGACGATCAGACCAAGGTGCTGGCGGATCTGGTGAAGATTCCGTCGACGCGATTTCGCGAAGCACCCGCACAGGACATGATGGCGCGGCTGTTCAAGGAAGATAAGCTCGGCATCGATCGCTGGCAGATCAAGATCGACGATCTCAAAC
This sequence comes from Pseudomonadota bacterium, assembly GCA_018242505.1. Lineage (GTDB taxonomy): Bacteria > Pseudomonadota > Alphaproteobacteria > Reyranellales > Reyranellaceae > Reyranella. The sequence continues at coordinate 153,495 of JAFEBU010000040.1, read as the reverse complement.
ATCTGCCCGGCTACTCGCCGCACAGCCAGGACTATGACGATGCCTGGAATGTGGTCGGCGCGTGGCGGTCCGCCAATCCCAAAGGGCGTTCGCTGATCCTCAACGGCCACATCGATGTGGTGCCCGAGGGGCCGCACGAGATGTGGTCGCGCAATCCCTTCGAGCCTGCGATCAAGGACGGCTGGATGTACGGCCGAGGCGCCGGCGACATGAAGGCGGGCCTGATCCTCAATGTCTTCGCGCTGCGTGCGCTGAGGGCACTCGGCTGGCAGCCGGCGGCCGACGTCTACCAGCAGTCGGTCGTCGAGGAGGAATGCACGGGCAACGGTGCGCTCGCCTGCCTGCAGCGCGGCTACCGCGCCGATGCCGCCCTCATTCCCGAGCCGTCGGCCGGTACGCTCACCATTGCACAGGTCGGCGTGATGTGGTTCCAGGTCAGGGTCACCGGCCACCCGGTCCATGTCTACAAGGCCGATGCCGGATCGAACGCGATCGAATCGGCCTATCGCCTGATCCAACAACTTCGCGAACTCGAGAAGAAGTGGAATGCCAAGAAGGCGCACGACAAGCACTTCTGCGATCACCACCATCCGGTAAACTTCAATGTCGGCAAGATCGCGGGCGGCGACTGGGCGAGTTCGGTCCCGTCGTGGTGCACCTTCGACATGCGGATTGGCGTACTGCCGTCGCAGACGCTCAAGGAGTGCCGGCAAGAGGTCGAGGACGTCATCCGTCAGGCGGCCGCCAACGATCCCTTCCTTGGCAACAATCCTCCGGCGGTAACTTGGGAAGGCTTCCAGGCCGAGCCGTTCGTGCTCCGGAACCATGAGCAGGTTCGCACTGTGCTGGCCGATGCCCACAAGACAGTGTTCGGATCGGCGCTCGACGACCGGACCTCGACCGGCACGGCCGACAACCGCTTCTTCGGCCTCTATGCCGGCATTCCGGCGCTGGTCTATGGCCCCCAATCCGACGATATCCATGGCTTCGACGAGCGGGTGAACCTCGAATCGGTTCGGAAAATCACCCAGGCGACGGCCTTGTTCATTGCGGAATGGTGTGGACTTTCAAAGGACTGAACGAAATTATAACAAAGTTTCCGCTCTATCGATGCGGATTGACCAGGACGGTTGGCCGAGATACATTGGTTCGCATTGGGACTGCATTCCGTGTGCCGGCTTGGCCGCTACGGGATGCCTATTGGGGAGGTGAAAGCGGGGGCAATGCCTCCGCTTTCCTTCTTTTGGGATCACAGCTTTGTCACAGATGAGCGGCGGCCCGAGGCAAGGATGCCGAGCGCTACGCCGCCCAGCACGATGATCACGCCGGTCAGTCGCAGGCCACTCACGGGCTCACCCACCAACGATGCTGCGAAGGTGAGGGCACAGCACGGCACCAGCAACGAGACCGGTCCAACCTTCGCGGCCGGATAGGTCCTGAGCAGCGTTCCCCAGATCCAGTAGCAGAGCCACATCGCCGGCACGACCGTGTAGAAGAGCACCAGCCAGCCACGCCATGTCGGCGCCAGCAACGGCGCGAGCGTTGGAGAGATTCCGTCGGTCAACGCTCCGGCCAGCAACAGCGGCAGGGGCGGCAACAGGCTCGCCCAGGCAGTGACAGCGATCACAGACGTTCCGCGCGCCTCGCGCAGGAAGAGATTGCCCGTTGCCCAGCTCAAAGCAGACAGGAGCGCGATGCCCACGGCGAGCAGCGTCGTCGTACCTTCCACCGAGCGGGCGATCACCAACACGCCCACCATCGCCACGCCAAGGCCAAGCCATTGGCCGACAGTGGCGCGCTCGCGCAGGAAGAGGGCGGCGAGGACCAGTGTCAACGGCCCCTGGAGCTGCACCAGGACAGAGGAGAGGCCGGGTGGCAGCCCCGCCTGCATGGCGAAGAACAGGAAGACGAACTGGCCGGTGAACAGGAACAGGCTGATACCGGCCAACGCCTTCCAGGAAATTTTCGGGCGAGGCAGGATCAGGACCGGCAGCGCACCGAACAGGAAGCGCCATCCGGCAAAGGCGAGCGGCGTGAACTCATCGAGCCCGAAGCGGATCACCGTGAAGTTGAGGCCCCAGATGGCGGCGATCAGCAGGGCGGCGGCAATGTGAAGTGGTCTCAAACTGTCTCCGCGTCGTCCCGCGCTTCTGTGGGCGCCAACGCGGATATCATCACCGGACGAGCCGCGCCGCCAGCCTCTCGGTTTCCTCCGCGCCGATCAGCTCCAGGTCAGGATACCAAGTCGATCTCGCGGTGCGCGGTCCCCAGAGCCAATCGGCCGACCGGCCCACGATCATGATCGTCGACACGCCGAGCGCGGCGGCAAGATGGGTGGGCCAAAGATCGTCGCCCACGACCAGCCTGCAGTGCGCGATCCTTGCCGGGTCGCGTTCGAGCGCGAGATCGGCGGGCGGCGGGGCCGCGGTGAACCAGCCGATGGCCTCTGCATTGCGCTCGCGCGTGGCGCGCAGCGATGGCGGCGGCGGCAATGCCATCGGAGTCCAGTCCAGGAGATAGGGCAGGCTGCGCAGGGGCGCGGCGGCAGCGAAGCCGTCGAGCGGATCGCCGCGATGCGCGGCGGGAGCGTCCAGCCATGCAGCAAGCGTTGCCCCGCACTGCACGACCGCATCGACGCCGCGCGCCAGCATCAACGTGTCGCGCAGGGCGGCGTCGCTCTCGATGTCGGCCTGTTCAGGATAGATCAGCAATCGACCTGACAGCGGCTCGCCCTGCCAGCGCGGCAGGTCGGGCACATATTGCTTGCCCGGACCCTCGAGCCGCGCCTCGTAGTCGGGCAGGCCGCGCAGCCAGTCGCCCTGCTGCAGCAGCAACTCGCCGCGCTTGAGCTTCAACGCCGCGTCATCGGGCCGGTTGGTGAGCGCCATGTCGAGATCGGCCAGCGCGCCTATCCAGTCGCCGTGCGCCGCCAGAAGGTTGGCACGCGCCACCAGCGAGGGCATCAGCCGATGATCGATCGAGAGCGCTTCGTCATAGGCCTGCCGCGCCTCGTCGGCGCGGTCGAGCGCTTCCAGGGTGCGGCCTCGATTATGCGCGATCGCCGCGTCGCCGGGCTTCAGGCGCGTGGCTCGGTCTAGCGCGGCAAGGGCCGCTTCATGCTCGCCCAGCACTGTGAGACAGCCCGCGAGATTGACCTGGGCGGCCACCTCGCGCGGCAGGAAGGCCGCCGCGCGCTGCAGCGGCTCGCGGGCCTCGACGAAACGGCCGAGCTTCAATCGCGCCTGGCCAAGCAGGTGATGCGCCTGGCCGGAATTGGGCCGTGCCTCGGCGACCTGCGCCAACAAGGGTTCGGCGGCGGCAAAATCGCCCGCAGCAGCGCGCTGGATCGCATCGCGCGCCAGAGCCTGGACCTGGGAGTCGGACAGCGGCACGCGCGGCGTCTACCAAGCAAGCGCTATACGAGTAAAGCCGGCGAGTGAAGGAAAGGTGGGCAAAGAAAAAGCCGGCGGTCGACAGGGAGGCTGAGGAGTCGACCGCCGGCCAGTGTCCGGAGAGGGATGGAAACCCGGCAGGGTCAGTGGGTTTCCGGCTCCGGATCAGCGGGAGGATCAGGCGCGCCAGAACGGCTTGCTGGCTTCGAACGCGATGGCCTGCGGCGTGGTGCCGAGGTCGCGGATCGAGCGCGGATCGAGGGTCAGAAGCTCACGACGCTCCCGGCTGCGCCGCCGCCACGTCGAGAAGATGTCCTTGAACGCGGCGTAGGTACCGGCCAACGGAGCGTGCGAACTGAAATGAAGCGAAATATCGACCATGGAAGGTCTCCCCGGGCTGGAACGCCCAAAACAACTATCGAGGCGGATGTGCGCTTCGCACCGGGTCTTTACAAACAACCGTTTGTCCTGTTTTGATTAATTTAACTCATGCGAAAAACACTGCTTTCCGAAGGGATTTGCCATGAAGAGGACCCTGCCTTCGCTCAATGGGTTGCGGGCATTCGAGGCCGCCGCACGCCATATGAGCTTTACGGATGCCGCCGACGAGCTGAGCGTCACCCAGGCCGCGATCAGTCATCAGGTACGCGGGCTGGAGCAACGGCTCGGATTAAAATTGTTCGTGCGCAGAAACCGCTCGCTCCTGCTCTCGGAGGCGGGCCAGGCCTATCTGCCGTCGGTGCGGGCGGCGTTCGACCAGTTGAACGAGGCGACGGAGAAACTCCTGCAGAAGGATCGCGGTGGGCACCTCACCGTCACCACCACCGCTTCCTTCGCCACCAAGTGGCTGGTGCCGCGGCTCGCCGGTTTCCAGCGCGCCAATCCCGAAATCGATGTGCGCATCAGCACGAACACCGGCTTGGTCGACTTCTCACGCGAGGACGTCGACATCGGCATTCGCTACGGGCGCGGCCAGTGGCCCAATCTGGTGGCCGAGCGCCTGGTCGGCGAGGACGTGATGCCGGTCTGCGCGCCGTCGCTGCTCAAGGGCCCCAACGCGCTGCGGAAGCCCGCCGACCTGAAGCGCTTCACGCTCCTGCACACAGGCTCCTTTCCCGATGACTGGCAGGTCTGGCTGACGGCGGCGGGCGTCAAGGGCATCGACGCCTCGCGCGGCGTCACTTTCGACCTGCCGTTGGCCGCATACCAGGCGGCGATGGACGGCCTCGGCGTCGCGCTCGGGCGCAATCCGCTGGTCACGCCCGACCTCAAGGCCGGCCGACTGGTCGTGCCGTTCGAGTTCAAGATGGCGACCGAGTTCGCCTACTACGTCGTCTATCCGCCCGAGGCGATCCGCCGGCGCAAGATCAAGGCCTTCCGCGACTGGCTGATGCCGTTGGCCGAGATTGACGCGAAAGGCGGTATCGCCGTCAGCTCAACCATGAAGGGCGAACACCACGGCCCGGGCTGACAGGTAGAGTCCGATCCCGAAAACGGTGTGAGTCATCAAGCTGCGTCCAGCCGCGGACCTGCTGGAAGTAGAGCAGAAGCACGACTCGATCAGTGCTGAGCAGGCGGCAGCGAGGAACATGCCGAGCTATCCGGAGGGCGGGCAGGAGTCGACAAGAAATCCGAGGGGCCAACGGCTATCGCGCGTGGCGGTCGGGGGCCGGCTTCCCCGAATGGAATGCCGCCGGCCTCGGGGTCGAAGTCTCGTCCTGATCATTTATTTGCATTTACAAATAATACATCCAAGCGCACCATGGTGCTCCTCGAGGGAGGAAACGCCATGGACTTCGGTTACTTCACGCTGAGCGACAACCGATACCCGGACAATCCGCGCACCCCAGAAGCGTTCCTGAGGGACATCTTCGCCGAGGCGCTCTACGCCGAGCAGATCGGGATGAACTCGGCCTGGGTCGGCGAGCATCATTTCAATCTTCTGGGCGTCAACGCCTCGCCGCTCACGCTGCTGGCCCAGCTGGCCGGCGCCACCAAGCGGATCCGGCTCGCGCCCGCCGTATCGCTCCTGCCGGTGCACCATCCGCTCCATGTCGCCGAGGAATGGGCGACGCTCGATCTTCTGTCCGGCGGCCGCGTCGATTTCGCTGCCGGCCGTGGCTACGACCGCAAGGAATACGCGCCCTTCCAGGCCCCGTTCGAGGACTCGGCGGAGCTGTTCGCCGAGGGCCTCGAAATCGTGTGGCGCGCCTGGACCGAACCCGGCAAGTGGTCGCACAAGGGCAAGTTCTACCAGTTCGAGGATATCGAGGTCCGGCCCAGGCCCGCACAGCAGCCGTTGCGGCCGTACGTGGCCTGCTTCTCGCGGCCGTCGATGGAGCTGGCGGCCAAGAACGACTGGAACGTGATCTATGCGCCGTTCGCGGCGGCGATGGTCTACGGCTCGCTGGCCGACGCGGTGCGCACCTATCGCGAGAGCTGCGAGCAGGGCTTCAAGCGGCCGATGCGGCGCGCCATGTGTTCCTACTTCGTGCACATCGCCTCGACGCCGCAGGAGGAGCAGTACGGCCGCGAGGCGCTGGTGAGCTATTTCCAGGATGCGTTGATCGCGGCTTTTCCGTCCGCCATGGGCGAGAAGGTGCCGCCCACTTACAAATACTTCGTCGAGATCGTGAACATCCTGCGCGACATGCGGCCGGAGAAGCTCACCGACAAGTCGATCCTGTGCGGCAGCCCGCAGCACATCGTCGACACGCTGAAGCAGGTCGAGGCGGCGGGCATCGCCGAGGTGATCCTCTACTTCAACTACGGCCGCATGCCGCATGCGCTGGTGAAGGAGCAGATGGACCGCTTCATGCGCGAGGTGGCGCCGCATTTCCATACGCCCGTGCCGCTGCGCGCGAGGGCGTGATCGACGTCATGGCGAGGAGTCGCCGCAGCCGTTAGCGTAGGTCATGGGCCCGCTCGACTCCTATCTGCCATACCTCCTGAACCGCGCTGGCGCGCGCATCGCCACCGCTTTCGGCGAGGAGGTGCGGCCGCTGGGCGCCAGCCTGCAGATGTGGCGGGTGCTGGCAGCGCTCCGCGAGCGCGACGGGCGGCGCATGGGCGATCTTTCATTCACGACGTCGATCGAGGTCTCGACGTTGACGCGACTCGTCGACCAGATGGAGAAGAAGGGCCTGGTCGACCGACGGGACGATCCGGCGGATGCGCGAGTGGTGCTGCTCCATGTGACCGCGGACGGCAAGCGACTGACCCGGCGTATCGTGCCGATCGCCGAGCGCTATGAGAAGGTGGCGCTCAAGGGCTTTGCCCCGGTCGAGGCTCAGGTCCTGCGGGCCGCCCTGCGCCGGCTCTACGCCAACATGGACGAGCTCTACGATTGATTTTCTTCCCCTTGGCGGATTCCGCCAAGGGGAAGTGTCGCCGTTTCGCCGCGCCGCGCGGCGAAAGCGGCTGAGGCGACGATGGGGTCATGAGTTCACGTTCGGGCTTCTGACCCCTCCGTTGGCGTATGACGCCGACACCTTCCCTTGTGAAGGGGAGGAGGAAATGACTCAGTGCCCGTAGACGAGCTGCGGCAGCCACATGGTGAGCGGCGGCCAGTAAGTGATGATCATCAGCACGATCAAGAGCAGGATCAGGAACGGCAGGATGCCGCGGATCACCTCGCCGACCGGTGCTGTGGAGATCGTTGCCAGCACATAGAGATTGAGGCCGACCGGCGGGTGGACCAGCGCGATCTCCATGTTGTGGGTGAAGATGATGGAGAAGTGCACCGGATCGACGCCGAGCGGGATCAGCGCCGGCGCCAGCACCGGCAGCACGAGCAAGAGCGTCGCCACCACCTCGAGGAAGCAGCCCAGGACCAGCAGCAGCACGTTGATCGCCAGCAAGAACTCCCAGGTCGTGAACTGGTGCTCTACCACCCATTTCACGAGCTGCGCCGGGACACCCGAGTCGGTCATCCAGTGGCCGAAAACGATGGCCGTTGCCACGATCAGCATGATCGTGCCCGCGCTCTTCAGCGCGTCGGCGATCACCGACAGCGACTGCGTCCAGTGGAAGCCGCGGTAGAAGACCAGGCTGATGAGCATCGACACGGCCGCGGCGATGGCTGCCGCCTCGGTGACCGTGACGATACCGCCATAGATGCCGAACAGCACGATGGCCGGCACCGCGAGCGCCGGCACCGCCCGCCAGGTCACTTTCCAGCGCTCGGCCATCGGCATCGGCGGCTCGACCGGGAAGTTGTTGCGCCGCGCGGTGTACCAGACCCAGCCGAAGAAAGCGGCGGCCTGCAGCAGACCTGGCAGGATGCCGGCCAGGAACAGGCGCGGCACCGACTGCTCGGCGACGATGCCGTAGAGGATCAGGGCGAGGCTGGGCGGGATCACAATGCCGATCGTGCCCGACGCGCCGATGACGCCGAGCGCGAATGAGCGCGGATAGCCCTTCTCCAGCATGGCCGGCAGCAGGATCGTGCCCATAGCGAGCGCGGTCGCGACCGAGGAGCCGCAGATCGCGGCAAACAGGGTGCAGGAGACCACCGTCACCAGCCCCAGCGAGCCGCGCACACCGCCGATCCAGGCGGTGCAGACATCGACCAGCGCCTTGGCGACACCGCCCTGGCGCATGAAGGCCGCCGCCATCACGAACAGCGGCAGCGACATCAAGGTCGAGGAATTGAGCGAATCGATCACGACCTGGGCCGCGCCGATCAGCGGCTGGTCGGAGAAGACGTAGAGGACGGCGGCGCAGGCGCCCAGCACGAGGAAGATCGGCATGCCCGAGGCGAGCAGGCCGAAGAACATCACGAAGAAGAGGACGGACCACATCGGTCAGTTCGTCGTCGCCGACTTGGCGTCGCCGCCAGCCGGAGCCATCAGGTCGTGTTCGGCGGTATGGCCGACAGTCATGGTCGCGGGATCGAACCGGAAGAGGTAGCGGTAGAGCCGGATCGCGTAGCGGACGGTCATCAGCAAACCGCCGGTCGGCAGTGCGGCATAATAGATCCACATCGGGAAGGAGAAGTCGGTCGAGCTGTGTTCGTCCAGCATCCATGACGACTCGGTGATAAGATAGCCGTACCACACCATGCCGATGCAGAAGACAAGCGCGACCAGGCAGTTGAAGGCCTCCATCCAGCGCTGGCCGTTGGGGCCGGCCAGTCGCAGCACGAGGTCCGGCCGCACGTGTCCGTCGGTGCGCACGAGCTGGCTCGAGATGATCATCACGCCCCAGACCACGAGGTAGACGATCACCTCCTCGGCCCAGCTGATGGCGTACTCGGGAAAGAAGTAGCGCCCGACCACTTGGACGACGCCCACGATCATGGCGACCGCGCCAAGCAGGCCCACAAGGGTCCGCTCGATGCGGTCCCAGAACGTATCGTTGCGGTTCACAAGCTGCCTTTGCGAAGGCGGTCTAGCCGAGGGCTTCCTTGACCAGCTTCACGATCTCCGGCGAGAGCTTGGCGTCCTTGATGAGCGCATCGACGTCGCCCATCATCGCCTTGCGTGTCGCCGCGAGCTCATCGGCCGCCGGATCGGTGAACTTGACGCCGTTCTGCTCCATAATCTTGCGGCCATTGAGCTGCGAGGCGGCAGCGTTCTTGCGGTAGCCGCCGATATGCTCGGCCCACAGGTCGGTCATCAGCTTTTGCTGCGCCGGGGCAAGCTTGGCCCAGGTCGCGTTACCAATCTGCGGGATATACTGGCCCATGAACTGATGGTCGGCGTAGGAGTACTTGACGCCCGCTTCCCACAGCTTGGCCGAGTTGCAGCTCTCGTCGGTGCTGACGAAGGCGTCGAAGGTGCCCTGGCTCAGCGCCAGCGGCACATTGGGCCACGCCGTGGTATTGGCGATGCCGCCCGCGAACTTGATGCGCCAGGATATGCCGGCGCCACCGGGGCTGCGGATCTTGAGGCCCTTGAGATCGGTGAAGTGGTTGAGCGGGGTCTTGGTGCTGTACCAGTTCTGATAGCCGAGATCGATCCACGGACCCAGGATGTGCGTCTTGAGTTTGGCGGCGACCTGCTGGCCGACATGGTTGCCTGGTTTGCCGTCAGTCGCCTTGTGGGTGGCCTCGGCCGACTGGCCATAGAAATAAGGCAGCTGCACCATATCGCAATCCGGCACCAGGCCGGTCAGCACCCAGGCCCCTGGGGCCGCCATCTCGACCTGGCCCTGTAGCAGCGCCTTGGAGACGTTGAGGTCGGCGAAGAGCTGGCCGGAATGGAACACCTCGCCCACGATCGCGCCGTTTGACGCCTTGGTGAGTTTCTCGAAATAGTCGACGATCGCCTGGTTGCGCGGATGGCTTGGCGCGGTGTCCAGCGAGCAGCGGATCTTCATCGGCTCGGCGGCCCGCAGGATGGCCGGCGAGACGAGCGTGGCGGTGGCGGCGCCAAAGAAGACGCGGCGCGAGAAGTGGCGGGGCATTGAACGTTCCTCCTGTAGTGGCCACTTATTGGTTCTTGATGTGCGACTGGTAGTTGCCAATTGTGGGACGTTGCACTTTAAGCGGGCTTTTGGCCTGATTTGAAGGCCAAATGTCGCAGTAGGCGGTTGCGCTGAAAGTCACGCGGCCGACGATTTCGCGAAAATCGCATCGAGATGGAGGTCGGCGCAGTCGATTACGGCGAAGCCCGGCGTCTCTGCGACAAAGGCGAGGAAGAGGTCGGTGCCGCCCAGCAGCACAGCCTCGGCGCCACGTTCGCGGCAGAGGGCTCGCCCGGCGCGGAAGAAGATCTGGCGATGCCGGTCGGTCACGCGGCCGGCATTGGCCATCTCGACGTAGGCGCTGTGGACTTCCTCCAGCGCCTCGCCCTCGGGCGCCACGATCTCGATCGCGGGGACGCCGCCATAGAGCTTGCTCTCCATTACGGTGCGCGTGCCGATGATGCCGAGGCGCTTGTGCTTGCGGCGGACGAGGGCGGCCCTCACCTCGGGGATGGCGTTCACGATCGGCAGCGGTGAGATCGCCTCGAGCTCGCGCACGCAGAAATGCCCGCCCATGGAGGTGACCGCCGCTGCCTCGGCGCCGGCCGCCTTCAATCGCCCGATCAGTCGCGCGAAGGTCTCGGCCTGGCGCACCGGATCCTTGTTGATCATGTTGCGCGACATCTCGCGTACGTCGGCATAGGCGATGGTGAGATCGAGCGGGATGTCGGCCGCGCGGTGCCGCTCGATCAGGCCGCGATGATAGAAGTCGGTCGCAGCCGGCCCGATGCCGCCGATCAGTCCGATATGCATGCGTGTCCCCTGCCCGATTGTATCATGTCGCCCCACGCCCCTTCACCCCGAGAGCGGCCGCGTTTCGAGGGTGCGCGCGAGGACCACGGCCATGCCGTCCTTTGGGCCGGCCTCCGCGCGGCCTCTTCAGGACGAAATTGCGGCCCGCCCGCGACGCTGGATCAAAAGGTTGGCGGCCATCGTCAGGGTGAGAGTCACCGCCATCAGAATGAAGGCGATGGCGCCGCCGAACGGCCAGTTCGATTGCTGGGTGAAGGTGTTGTAGACGAGCGGCGCCATCATCTTGAACACCGGGCCGCCCAGCAGGTAGGGCGTGGCGTAAGCGTTCATGGCGAGGATGAAGGTGAGGATCGTGCCGGCCAGCACGCCGGGCAGCGCGAGCGGCCACAGCACGCGGCGGAACATCGTGAGCGGCGGCGCGCCCAGGCTGAAGGCGGCCTCCTCGACCGCGCGGTCGACGCCTTCGATCACGCTTTGCAGCGACAGCACCATGAAGGGCAGCGTGACGGCGATGATGCCGATGATGACCGCCTTCTCGGTGAACATGATCTCGAGCGGCTTCTGGATCAGGCCGAGCCAGGTCAGGCCGGTATTGACGAAACCCTTGTTGCCGAAGATCACCATCCAGCCGGCGGCGCGCACGGCGTTGCCGACGAACAGCGGCAGCACGATCGCCATGATCAGGAGATGTTTGAAGCGGCTTTGCGTGCGCGCCACGACGTAGGCGAGCGGAAAGCCCAGCACGAGGCAGACCACGGTCGAGAGCAGGGCCACCTCGACCGTGGTCGCCAGAGTCGAGGTGTAGTAGGCGTCGGTGAAGAAACGCACGTAGTTCGCCGGCGTCACGGCGGCAATCATCGTCTTCGTGGCCTTGTCGAAGTCGTTCAGGCTGTAGCGCAACAGGATGGCGAGCGGCGCGAACAGGCTCACGGCGACGAAGATCGTCGCCGGCCCGATCAGCGCCGTTGCCGTCAGGCCCTCGCCGCGCTTCTGCGGCGAGGCAACGGCGGACCCTCTGATTGCGGCCGTCTCGCTCATGCCTTGAACGGCTTGTTCCACCACTCCTGAAAGGCGACGTCGTTCTTGGCGAGATAGCCATAGTCGAGATCGACCAGCCGCTTCTGCTCTTCGGGCGTGAAGCCGATGCGCTTCTGCACCTCGGGCGGCACCTTCGCGTTGGTGACGGTCGGGTTGTAGCCCATGTCGACCGCGAAGGCGGCCTGCGCCGTGGGATCGAGCATGGCGTCGAGATAGGCGTAGGCACCTTCCTTGTCGGGTGCGTTCTTGGGCATGGCGAAGCCCGAGATGTACATCGGCACGCCTTCCTTGGCGGCGACCGTCTCGATGTTGATGCCGGCGTTCTGCCACTGCACCGCGCGCGCCTTCCACATGATGCCGACCGCGATCTCCTCGGTTTTCATCGCCTGGGCGAAGGCCTCGTTGCTGGGATAGATGCGCGCGCCTGCCTTCTTGCAGGCGAGCAGCCGCTCCTTGCCCGGCTCGATGTTGCTGGGCGAGCCGCCCGAGGCCATGCCGGCCGCGACCAGCGTGTACTGGTACTGGATGTCGATGATGCCGAGCTTGTTGCCCATCGCCGGATCGAGTGCCTCGGCGAAGCTCGTGGGCGGGGTCTTGATGAGCTTGGGATTGAACAGGATCACCTTGCCCGAATAGATGTGGCCCACACCGTAGGGATATTTCATCGCCGGGATGAGGTTCTTGGAATTGGGGATCTTGGTGTAGTCGAGCTGCTCCACCAGCCCCTGCTGGTTCACGTCGTACATGTTGGCGGCCGACAGGCCCTGGACGTCGGTGCTGCCGCGGCGCAACGACTTCTCGGCCAGCATCTTGGCGCGGCGTGGCGGATCGTTGGCCTCGTCCTTGATCACGTCCCAGCCCTTGGGCGCGAGCAACGGCGTCTCGATGTTCTTGGCCAGGAGGCGCGAATAGTCGCCGCCCCAGGTGCCGACGACGATGCGTTTGTTCTCGGCGCGGGCCGGCAGCGCCGCGCCCGACGCGAGCGCGGTGGCGCCGGCCAGCAGACTGCGGCGGCGAAGCGTGAAGCGATCGGACATGAAAACCTCCTGTCGTGTCTTGTCTTACTCGTTGAATACCCTGCCTGCCGTCGCGGGCCAGCCGACATGAACCGGCTGGCCGACCTCCGGCGTGAAGCCGCCCTCGCGGTTGGCGACATGCACGATCAGCCGGTCGCGGGGCGAGAGGCGCACATGGATATCGATCAGCGCGCCGAGATAGGAGACGAATTCCACTGTGCCGGGCAGGCTGTTGTCCAGTCCGGTCCAGGGCGTGTCGGCGATTCCCACCCGTTCGGGCCGCACCGACAGGGCGCCGCGACCGGGCGTGCCGTCGTCGCAGGCGAGCGAAAGCCCGCCGTCGGTGCGGAACCGGCCGGGCGCTTCCACGACGCCCTCGAAGAAGGTGCTGCGGCCCACGAAGTCGGCGACAAAGCGGTCGGCCGGCCGTTCGTAGAGGTCGCGCTGGCTGCCGATCTGGCGCACCGAGCCTTCGCTCATCACCACCAGCCGGTCGGCCATGGTGAGCGCTTCTTCCTGGTCGTGCGTCACCATCACCGTGGTAAGGCCGAGCTTTTGCTGCAGCTCGCGGATCTCGACCCGCACCTCCTGGCGCAGCTTGGCGTCGAGGTTGGAGAGCGGCTCGTCGAGCAGCAGCACGTCGGGACGGATGGCGAGGGCGCGGGCGAGCGCCACGCGCTGCTGCTGGCCGCCCGAGAGCTGGCGCGGCAGGCGATCGTCGAAGCCCGCGAGCCGCACCAGCGCCAACGCCTCCGCGACGCGCTTGCCGATCTCGGCCTTTCCGAGCTTGCGCATCTCCAGGCCAAAGGCGACGTTCTGCGCCACGGTGAGGTGCGGGAAGAGGGCGTAGCTCTGGAACACCATGCCGGAATTGCGCTTCCATGGCGGCAGCATCGTCACGTCGCGGTCGCCGATCGTCACGCTGCCGGCGGTGGGCTCGATGAAGCCCGCCACGATGCGCAGGGTCGTGGTCTTGCCGCAGCCCGAGGGCCCGAGCAGCACCAGGAATTCGCCGTCGGCCACCTGCAGGGAGACGTCGCGCACGGCGTAGAAATCGCCATAGCGCTTGGCAAGCCGATCGATGTCCAGTCGCGCCATCTACACCACCTGTCTCACACCACTCGAGCGAGCTTCACGTAGCGGTCGGTGATCAGCATTACCGCCGCGATCAGGACGATTTGCACCACCGATACTGCCGCAATGGTGGGATCGATCTTCCATTCGAGGTACTGGAGGATGACGATCGGCAAGGTCGTGCGGCCCGGCCCGACCAGGAACAGGCTGAGTTCCAGGTTGCCGAACGAGGTCACGAAGCCGAACAGGCCGCCGGCCACGATGCCGGGTCGGATGGCGGGCAGGGTGATGCGCCAGAAGGTCGTCCATCGATTGGCCCCGAGATTCTGCGCCGCCTCCTCGGTGGTCCGGTCGACGCCGGCGAGACTGGCCGTCACCAGTCGCACGATCCACGGGATCACGATCACGACATGGCCCGCGACCAGGGCGTAGAAGGTGCCGATCACGTCGACGTCGAGCGCGTTCTCGAGCGCGACATGGAAGACATACATCGCCGTGCCCAGCACCACGCCCGGCACGATCAACGGCATCAGCAGCAGGCTGCCGATCGGCCCGCGGCCGGTGAACGTACGACGGGCGAGGCAGAGCGCCGCCGGTACGCCCAGCACCAGGCCGATGGCGGTCGCGAGCACCCCGACCTCGAAGGAGATGGTGAAGCCGTCGACGAACTTGCGCTGGTCGAAGATCGCGGCGAACCAGCGCAGGCTGTAGCCCTCGGGCGGGAAGGAGGGGATCTCCTGCCGGAAGAAGGCGAGCCAGACGACGAAGATCAGCGGCAGAAGGATATAAGCCAGCGCCACCGTCGCGACGCCGTTCAGCGCCCAACGCCCGGCGCGCCTTCGCACCAGGGCGAGACTTGTCATGGCTGGGAGCGCGCGAGCCCACGCGCGCGCATTTGTTGATATCGATCGGGATCGCGCCACTGGAGTGGCGCGATCCCGGCAAAGAGGTCCTTTGTCGTCACAGCGTATTCTTGTGGAACTTGCCGGCCTTCATGATGGCAGGCAGGTGCACGCCGCCATCCTTGAACAGGCCGAGGTCCTTGAGTGGATCGCCGTCGACCACCAAGAGGTCGGCATGAGCGCCGGGCCGGATCGTGCCGAGCTTGCCTTCCTGGCGCACCACCTCGGCGCCAATGAGCGTCGCCGAGCGAATGACGTCGATTGCGGGCATCACCTCGCCGCGGATCCTGAACTCGCCGGTCTGTTCATCCTCCAGCGCGCCCAGGAGGTCGGTGCCGTAGGCCATCTTCACGCCCGCCATACGGCAATGTTCCAGTTCGGCATAGCCGTACTTCAGCACCTCATCGTTCTTGGCCAGCATCTCGTCGGGCATGCCGAACTCGCGGGCGCGCCGCTTCATCGCCTCGTAGGTGACGAGATTGGGCACCATGTAGACGCCCTTCCCGGCCATCAGCTTCGCCGTGGGCGCATCGACCAGGTTGCCGTGCTCGATCGTGCGCACGCCACACGTCACGGCGCGGGTGATCGCTTCCGGCGTATAGGCGTGGGTCAGCACATAGCGGCCGAAGGCATGCGCCTCCTCGACGGCGGCGCTGATCTCCTCGACCGTGAACTGCAGCGATTCAAGCGGATCGTAGGGCGAGGCGACGCCGCCCGAGACCATCAGCTTCACCTGGTCTGCCCCCTGGCGCATCTGCTCGCGCGCCGCCTTGCGCACGCCGTCGGGCCCGTCGGCGATGCAGCGGATGAACACCATGCCGTTGCAGCAGAGGCAGGGCGGCCCGATGTCGGTGCGGCGGTTGCGGTCGTTGTGGCCGCCGGTGGGGCCGATCGAGCGGCAGGAAATGAAGAGCCGCGGGCCGGGGATCAGGCCCGATTCGATCGCGGTCTTGGTGCCCCAGTCGGCGCCGCCGGCATCGCGCACGGTGGTGAAGCCGCGATCGAGCATGCGTTTCAGGCGGCCGGCCGAACGCGCCATCATCAGCGTGAGCGGCACCGCCTCCATGCGGTTGATGTAGACCTCGCTGTGGTGCGTGTGCACATGACAGTCGATCAGGCCCGGCATCAGCGTGCGCTTGCCGCAATCGACCGCGGTAGCGGCGCTCGACTTGATGGCCTTGTCCGACACCTCCTTGATGGTGTCGCCCTCGACCAGTACCTCGTAGCTCTCGCGCGCTTCGTCCCAATGTGGATCGAGCAGGCGGAGGTTCTTGAACAGAAAAGACATGATTACAAACACCCTCGCAGCAGCACACACCGTGTCGTCCCGAGGCCCAGGGCCGAGGGATCTTTGCTGATCCCGAAAGATCCCTCGCTACGCTCGGGATGACGCGGGGGTCTTGCTCCGACGTTCGGTGTCATCCCGACCAAGCTCATTTGAGCGCATTCTTGTGGAACTGGCCGGCCTTCATGATCGCCGGCAGGTGAGCGCCCTGGTCGAGGAAGAGCTTCAGGTCCTTCACCGGATCGCCATCGACCACGATCAGGTCGGCGAAGGCGCCCGGCGCGACGATGCCGAGCTTGCCCTCGTGGCGCAGCACCTCGGCGCCGACGATGGTGGCCTGCCGGATGATCTCCAAGGGCTTCAGCACCTCGGCGCGGAACAGGAACTCGCGGCTCTGCTCGACCTGCAGCTGGCCCAGAAGATCGCTGCCGTAACCCACCTTCACGCCGGCCTTCTTACAGATCTCCAGCGACTTCAACGCGCCTTCGAGCACGATGTCGTTCTTGGCCAGCATGTCGGCGGTCATGCCGAACTGTGCGGCGCGCTCCTTCATCACGAAGTAGGTGACGAGGTTGGCGACCATGTAGCCGCCCCTGGACTTGAGCAGCTTGGCGGCCTTCTCGTCGATCAGGTTGCCGTGCTCTATGGTGCGCACGCCGTTCGACACCGCCCGCGTGATCGCCTCGGGCGTATAGGCATGGGCCAGCACGTAGCGGCCGAAGTTCCTGGCCTCGTCGGTCGCCGCCGCGATCTCGGCCTCGGAAAACTGCAGCGAATCGAGCGGGTCGTAGGGCGAGGCGACGCCGCCCGAGCACATGATCTTCACCTGGTCGGCGCCTTGCCGCATCTGCTCGCGCACCGTGCGGCGCACCTCGTCGGCGCCATCGGCCACGGCCATGCAGTAGACCATGGCATTGCAGCAGCCGCAGGGCGCGCCGGTATCGGTACGGCGGCGCGAATCGCTGTGGCCACCGGTGGGACCGATGGCGCGGCCGGAGATGAAGAGGCGTGGTCCCACGATCAGCCCCGACTCGACCGCGGCCTTGATGCCCCAGTCGGCGCCGCCGGTGTCGCGCACCGTGGTGAAGCCGCGATCGATCATGCCCTTCATCAGGTCGGCGGCGCGCGCGGTCATGAGCGTGAGCGGCACGTTCTCGAGATTGCGGATGTTCACTTCGCTCAGGAACACGTGCACGTGACAGTCGATCAGGCCCGGCATCAGGGTGCGCATGCCGCAATCGACGGCACGGGCGTTGGCCGCCTTGATCGGCTTGTCGGAGACTTCCTTGATGCGATCGCCTTCGACCAGCACCTCGTAGCCGCCGCGCGCCTCATCCCAGCGCGGATCGAGAAGGCTCGCATTCTTGAACAGGACTTGCGACATCGACGCTCTCCTCGAAAATCGAGGCGGCACCCTACGCCCGGCCGAAGCCTGGCGCTACAGTCGGGCCACCCCGGGAAGGTGCAGCGAAGGCAACTCCGGGCCATCGCGCCCTCGATCTCGGGCCGGGCGCGCCGGCATGGGATCAACACGATCTTTGTGGATGACCGCGACCCCTTCGCTCACGGCTTGCAGGCGACGTAAAGCGAGCTAGCCCGAAAGGACACGGACCGGTCACTGGCGAATGCAGGGCGGCAGTGAGATGCTAGGTCCAGCGTGGTGATCTCGGATGTACAGACCGCTGCGCTGAGTTTTTTGTATCTCCCTCGTTTGGTCGTGATGAGCGACCACTGGCCCGCCGGGTTCCCCCGGCGGGCCTTTTTCTGTCGTGCCGATGGCGTGGTGGCGCTGGCACAAGGGCATTGGACAGTGGTGCGGCCGCGTTCCTTGAGGTCCTTCACGCTTGGACGCGATGGCGGTGCAAATGTGTCGGAAGGGCATGGGCTGGATTCGCGCAGGGCGCACTGCGGGCGAAAAAATGGCAGCCTCTCCTGCGCTGGATCGCGCGTAATACTTGCCGGAGGTGCAACATGGGCACGTCTTCGAGGCGCTTATGTTGGATCCGCCATCATGAGTGCGGCCGGCGTTGACGTGGCAACGCGTCGGCACTGATGGCACCGCAGCGTTGTTCATCGGCCGTTGCGGGGGCGCCTGATCGACAAAAGTACCTTGCCGGTGGCTACTCCGCTGCCGCGGCTCTCGGTGCGGGCGCCCGGACGCCGCCACGGGCGAAGATCGCGTCGATCTCGGCAGCGCTGTAGCCCAGTTCGCCGAGAATATCCGGACCGTGCTCGCCGATATGCGGGGCGTGCTGTTGTGCCGGATGCTCCGAGGCGCGCGGCAGGCCGGGGATGTTGGCGACCGGCAGGCGGCCGAAGCCCTGTTGCTCGATCCAGTCGACCGCGGCCGACTCCTTCACGTGCGGATGCTCGAGATAGTCGGTGTAGTCGTTCACCCGTTCGCAGAACACTTCCTTGGGCTGCAGGATCGCGATCCACTCCTCGGTGGTCTTCTGCGGCATGGTCTCGTTCAGCGCCTTCACGATCCGGGCTGCGTTCTTGATGCGGTTCTCGTGGCTCTGCAGGTCGGGATCGTTGGCGACATCATCGCGGCCGATCAGCTCGAACAGGAGACGGAAGTGATGCGGCCGCATGGCCGAGACCATGATGTAGCCGTTCCTGGTCTTGTAGCTGCCGGCCGGCATGTAGAGCGGCGGCGCCGGCCGGTTGCCGGCATGGACCCATTCCATCAGCTTGGCGCCCTGGTAGGCGGCAGCCGAGCGCATCAGGCTCGAATCGATGTAGCTGCCCTCGCCGAAGCGGAACTGGCGCATGATGGCGGGCGCCAGCGCCTGGAAGGTGTAGAGGCCGGTGGTGACGTCGACCGCGATCATGCCCTGCCGGTAGGGCGTGCCGTCGGGCATGCGGTTCATCACCATCATGCCGGAGAAGGCCTGGATCAGCCCGTCGACGGTCGGACGCTTGGCGAAGGGGCCGGTCTGGCCGAAGCCCGACACCGAGCAGTAGACAACCTTGGGATTGACCTTCTTCAGATCTTCGTAGCCGAAGCCCAGCCGCTGGATGACGCCGGGCCGGAAGCTCTCCATCACCACGTCGGCCTTGGCGGCGATCTTCTTCACCACGGCGATGCCGTCGGCCGACTTGAGGTCGAGCGCGATCGAGCGCTTGCCGCGGTTGTAGGCGATCGAATGGGGGCAGTGGCCGGCCTTCAATTCACCCAGCGCCCGGCCCCAGTCGCCTTCCGGCGGCTCGATCTTGATCACGTCGGCGCCATGCAGCGCCAGCAGCATCGAGGCATGCGGCCCAGCGACGCCCTGCGTGAAGTCGAGAACGGTCACTCCGTCGAAGGCGCCCTTGGTCATGCTGCGTTTTCCTCCCGGACGTGAACGTACGTTTACCTCGGCGCCGCGATCAAGCCTGTCTGCGCAAGGGCGCCATGCAGCACGCACCATGCGCTTCGTGTTCCGGCGAGAGGGAGAGCCGAGGAGGGAGCGCTACGCCGCGATTTCCTCCAGCCGGCGCTGGTTGGTGCGCGGGCCGAAGATGGCGATGATCAGGAACACCAGGATCATGGCCGCGGCGATGAAGATGAACACGCCGGTCACGTGATAGTTCGCCAGCACCCAGGCAATGATGAAGCCGGTGAAGATGGCGCTGAACCGGCTCCACGAATAGACGAAGCCCACCGCCTGGGCGCGGATACGCGTCGGGTAGAGTTCGGCCTGGTAGGCGTGGAACGAGTAGGACAGGATGTTGTTGGCGAGCGTGATCAGGATGCCCAGCAGGACGATGCCGACCGCCGTCGTCTGCTGGGAGAAGATCACGCCCAGGACGGCGATGGCGATGGACGCGCCCGCGACCTGCCATTTGCGCTCGATCTTGTCGGCGAAGAGGTAGCCCAGCATCGGACCGAACGGATTGGCGATGGCGATGATGAACGTGTATTCGAGCGACTTGGTGACGGTGATGCCCTGGCTGATCAGCAGCGTCGGCACCCAGGTGGCGAAGCCGTAGTAGCCGATCGTCTGCAGGAAATTGTAGATGCTCATCATGACGGTGCGGCCGAAATAGGGACCTTGCCACATCTCGATCCACGCGCCCTGGCGCTCCTCGCTCTCGCCGGCGATGACGCGCGGCGGCGGAAGCTCGCGGCCGATCTCGGCGCGCACTTTGTTCTCGATGTCGGTCATGATGGCGTCGGCCTCGGCAAGCCGCCCGCGCTGGGCGAGCCAGCGCGGCGACTCGGGCAGGCCAAGCCGGATGATCCAGATGAAGATCGCGCCCACCGAGCCGATGGCCACGACCCAACGCCAGCCGTCATGGCCCAGGATGGTGGTGGGCACGAGCAGCGTCGCGATCAGGGCCACGACCGGCACCGCCATGAACTCGATCGTCTGGTTGAAGGCGAAGGCGCGGCCGCGGCTCTCCTTCGGCACCAGCTCCGAGACATAGGTGTCGATGTTGACCAGCTCGACGCCGATGCCGATCGAGGCGATGAAGCGCCAGATGTCGATCGACATCGCCGTGGTCTGGAACGCCATGATCAGCGTGCAGACCGAGTACCACAGCAGCGAGAAGGTGAAGATCGAGCGCCGGCCGAAGCGGTCGGACAGGCGGCTGAAGATGATGGTGCCGAGGAACAGGCCGGAGAACAGCGCCGCGACGAAGCTTGCGAAGCCTTCCATGCCGAACAGCGTCTTGGTGGTCGGCGTGAAGATGCCGCTCTTGAACAGGCCGAGTGCGATGTAGGCGGTGAAGAAGAGATCGTAGATCTCGAAACAGCCGCCGAGCGAGATCAGGACGATGAGACGGCGGATGAAGCGGGACTTGGGCAGGCGATCGAGCCGGGCGGCGATCGTCGACGATCCAGTCGTCATTGGCTTTCCCTCCCCCCGTGAGCCGGGTGTTGTGGAAGACTCTATCTGGATATGTCGCGATCCGATACGACCTCGATGCACTTGGCAGAATTCCATTGTGCAGTGTGAGTCGGTCTGCACTCATGGGAGCCCGCAAGATCACGACACGAGCGGCAGGGCGCGGATTTCGTAGGCGTGAGTGAGCTTGCGGCCAAGCACTGGATCCTCGAGCTCCATCGCGAAGCGCGGCGAAGAACGGATCGCACCGATGGCCGGCATGGTGCCGAGGAACATCGCGACGCGCGAGGGCAGCCGCGCATCGCCGCGCCAGCCGGCGATCAGCTCGCGCGGTGCACGCAGCCGGTCGAGCGTGCCTTCCTGGTAGAGGGTCTTGCGGTTGCCTTCCTCGATGAAGCTGCGCAGCACCAGTTGGTCCCAGTGCGGCTCCACTTCCTCGAAGCGCCAGGCCGCGCGGGCGACGATTTTGGGGCAAAGCTGCTTGGCGACGGCGACGCCGTAGCTCTCGACCTTGCGGTCGGTATGGTCGGCACCGACCGTGACCCAGAGCCGGTCCGGCGTGCCCACCAGCACCGGCTCGACTTCGCCCGACGTGTCGTCGCCCAGCACCTGGATGCTCTCGGCCTGCGTCAGGAGGCAGGCGGCCAAATGATAATAGAGCGGCACCTTCGACGGCGGCTGCACACCGATCGCCTTCAGCTCCTCGATGTGGTGCTCGAGAGCCGACACGTCGCGGGCCGTCCAGCCGGCGATCACCAGCTCATCGATGTCGACGTCGCTCCAGTTGAACGCCAAACGGGCCATGAGGCCACGCCACGGTCAGAGCACGGCGAGTCGTGCGTTCAGCAGATCGGTCACCAGCATGTAGCCGGGCGCGTGGGTGATGCAGAACTCGGGCTTCACCGTCGCCACGACCGATTGCGGCGTGACCCCGCAGGCCCAGAACACCGGCAGCTCGTCGTCTTGCACCGGCACTGCGTCGCCATAGTCGGGCTTGGCGATGTCCTTGATGCCCAGGAGCTCGGGCTTGCCGAGATGCACCGGCGCGCCGTGCACCGAGGGGAAGCGGGTCGTGACTTGAACTGCGCGGATCGCATCGGCCGGCTTGAACGGCCGCATGGAGACGACCATCGGCCCATGGAACGGACCGGCCGGTGTGCACTCGATGTTGGTGCGGTACATCGGCACGTTGCTGTTGCAGGTCTGGTGGCGAAGCTCGAGCCCGTTCTCGACCAGCGCCTCCTCGAAGGAGAAGGAGCAGCCGAGCACGAACGACACCAGATCGTCACGCCACACCGCCTTGAGGTCGTTGACCTCTTCGATGAGCTCGCCCTTCTTCCAGATGCGATAGCGCGGGATGTCGGTGCGGATGTCGAGATCCTCGCCCAGCGTCGGCAGGCGCCAGTCGCCCGGCTCGGATTGGCCGAGCAGTGGGCAGGGCTTGGGATTGAGCTGGCAGAAGCGCGTGAAGTCCGGCGCCAGCGCCTTCGGCAGGATGGCGAGGTTGCCCTGCACATAGCCCGGCGCCAGGCCCGTGGTTGGCAGGCGATGGCCGCCGGCACGGATGCGCCGCCGCGCGTCGCGGCCGGTTTCGCCCTTGAAGGTGGTGATGGTGGTGTCCATGAAACTCTCCTGAACGCTTTGGCCTACACGTGCTGGCCGCCGTTGATCTGGATCTCGGCTCCGGAAACGTAGCTCGCACCCTTCTCACACAGGAAGTGGATCACATCAGCCACTTCGTCCGGTGTGCCGAGGCGGCGCATCGGGATCTGGTTCTCGACGATCTTCTCCGTACCCGGCGACAGGATCGAGGTGTTGATCTCGCCCGGAGCGATGGCGTTCACGCGAATGCCGAGCGGGCCGAAGTCATGCGCCATCTCGCGCGTGAGCGCGGCGAGCGCGGCCTTCGACGTCGCATAGGCGGAACCGGCAAAGGGGTGGACGCGGCTGCCTGCGATCGAGGTCACGTTGACCACGGCGCCCTGTGCGGCCGAGAGTTCCTCGACCAGCCCGCGCGCCAGTGCCACCGGCGCGAAGAAGTTCACGTTGAATACCTGCCGCCAGAGATCGAACGGCGTGTCGAGGGCGCCAAGCCGCGTGCCATCCTTGCCCTTGGGCGAGATCGCTGCGTTGTTCACCAGCGCATCGAGCCTGCCGCCCAGGCGCTTCCGGATCGCCTCGATGCCGCGGCCGAGCTCCAACGGATCGGCGAGGTCGAGCTGCACGTGGTTCTCGCTGCCGCCCGGCCACGGGCAGAGCACGCTGAAGGGCTGGCGCGAGATGGTGACGATGCGCCAGCCGCTGGCGCCGAACTTCTTCACCGTCGCATGGCCGATGCCGCGGCTGGCGCCTGTCAGCACCAGGGTGCGCGTGTTATCGTGGAGAGGAGCATTCATGGCGACACCATACCCCGCATGCCGAACCTGCGGCCATCCCGCAGCTCACGGCATACATGGATAGATAGTATGTCGGCGATCTTTGCGCCGCGACTTCCCGTGATCTGCAGCAAAATATTCGAAAACTGCCTTACCGCATTGGCGTTGCAAGATTTTCCTTGAAGCGCTTCGAGCGCCCCTGTATATGTATCAATGACCGGCCCATTCCATATTTCGGGTACCGGTCGACATTTTGATGACGTCTTTATTCAGGGAGCATCCGCCATGTCGGAGCCGCGCAGAAGGCGTGAGTCTACGCCGCATTTGCATACACGGCCGGCGACCATGCTGACAGCGATCGGCCTTTGCGTCCTGATCGTGGTGATGCAGCTTGTGCCGCAATTCCAGAACACCCATGCGCAGGCGGCACCGGGCACGATGGTAAGCAGCGTCCGCTAGCAGCTGCCGGCGGCCTGTCGGGGGGCGCAACAATACTTGTGCACCCGGCCGCGAACGCGCATTTATGGGGCTGACGCAAGCACGCCCCCAATGAATCCCGACAACGTCCAGGCCCTGCCGAACGGCACGCAGCTCGGCGACTTCCGGCTCGACGCGATGATCGGGCACGGCAGCTTCGGCATCACCTATCGCGCGTTCGATACGCAACTCGCGAAGATCGTCGCCATCAAGGAATATCTCCCGGTCGAATTCGCCGTCCGCAAGGGCGCAACCGATGTCGTATCGCGCGGCTCGCGCTTCGCCGACGACTTCACCTGGGGCCGCGAGCGCTTCCTCGACGAGGCGCGGGCGCTGGCGCGATTCCGCCACCCGCACATCGTGCCGGTCCTGCGCTATTTCGAACAGAACGGAACCGCTTACACCGTCATGGAATTCGAGGACGGGCGCAGCCTCGCCGAACTCCTGCGCGAGCCGGGCCATGGCCTGCCGGCCGACGACGTGCGCCGCCTGGCCGACGGCCTTCTGAGCGGGCTCGCCGCCGTTCATGCCCAGGGGTTCCTGCATCGCGACATCAAGCCCTCGAACATCATCATCCGCCGCGACAGCGTACCGATCCTGATCGATTTCGGCGCCGCGCGCCAGGCAATGGGCGGCCGCACGCGCACGCTCACCGGCGTGCTCACGCCGCAATATGCGCCGATCGAGCAGTACGCGCTCGACGGCAAGCAGGGGCCGTGGAGCGATATCTACTCGGCCGCGGCGGTACTGCATCACGCCATTACCGGCCGCCCGCCGCCGGAAGCGGCGTCGCGCGTGGGCACCGATCGCTATCGTCCGCTGGCCGAGAGCGAGGCCGGGCGCTTTGCTCCGGAATTCCTCGCCGCGATCGATCGCGGGCTCGCCTTCGTCGCCAATGAGCGGCCGCAGTCGGTCGCCGAATGGCGCAGCCTGTTCGGCGCCTCGCTGCCCTCGGCGCACGATGCGCCGACGCAGCGCATGGCAGCGCCCGCCGCACCGCGCCTCGGCGGCGTCAACCGCGATTGGCCCGAGGCCGCACTTCCGCCCGCCGCATCGCGGTCGAAAGTCGGCCTGCTGGGCGCCCTGATCTTGGTCCTGCTCGCCGGCGGGGTGGCGGCGTGGTGGCTTGAACCGTCGATCCACGACGCGATCTCGCCGCCATTGGCGGCGGACAAGACCGCCGCTGCGGAGACATCCCAACAGACCGCGCCCCCGGATTCGACACCGGGCTCGACGGCCGTCACGCCGCCGACGGCGCCATCATCGCCACCGGATGCGGCCAACCAGGCGCAACCGACTCCCATCAAGCCGACACCCAACGAGACGGCGGCGACACCCGCGCCGAACGAGGCGGCGCAAAAAGCGCTGGCCAGCCAGGCCGAGCATGCCGCCGCGCAGGCGCGCGCCGTGGCCGACAAAGCGAAGGAGGCGGCTGACGCCGGGCGCAGCGCCGCCGGTGAAGCGCGCATCGCCGCTGCCCGCGCATCCCGGCCGGGCCTTGAGAATGCCGAGCGCCACTCCTATCCCAACGGCGCGAGCTATATCGGCCAGACCGAAGCCGGTCAGCGCCAGGGCCTCGGCGTCGCCGACCTTGATACCGGCGAACATCAGGCCGGCGAATGGAAGGCCGATCGTCTCGATGGCATGGGTACGGTGCGCTTCCCCGATGGCACGCGCTACGAAGGCCAGTGGCGCGATGGCCGGTCGACCGGCCTCGGCGTACGCGAGAAGCCCGGCGTCGAGCGGGCCGAGGGCAATTTCGTCGATGGCCGGCTGGAAGGGCTGGGCGTGCGCCGGCAGATGACATCACCGGGCGTCGTGCAATCGGGCGAGTTCCACGGCGACCTCCTGGACGGCGTCGGCGTCGAAACGGTCTCGGGCGGCGGCCGCTATGAAGGCCAATTCCGTGCCGGCAAGCGCCAGGGCTATGGCCTGCTGTTCGGCGCCGACGGCAAGGGCCAGCCCAGCCGTTGGGACAACGGCAAGCGGACCGACGCGGCGCACTGAGATCGGGCGGCGCCTGCCGTATCTGGCATGATTTTCGCTCGTCGTTCGCCATGCAGGCGTTCCCGCTGTTTCTTTGCCTGAAGAACCGACAGGCGCTGGTCGTCGGCGGCGCCAACCCGGCCGCACGCAAGATCGAACTGCTGCTGTCTTCAGGAGCGAAGGTCTCGGTGGTCGCTCGGACGGTCGCCGGCGATGTGGCGCAGCTCATCGCCGAGCATCGCGTGCGATGGGCCGGCCCCGATTTTTCCGACGGCCAACTGGCCGGCATGAGCCTGGTCGTCGTGGCGACCGATGACGCGGCGTTGCAGGACAGCGTGTCGCGCGCGGCCCAGGCCCGCTGCCTGCCGGTGAACGTCGTGGATCGGCCGACGCTTTCGAGCTTCCTCATGCCCGCAATCGTCGATCGCGATCCGGTGACGATCGCAATCTCGACCGGCGGTGCAGCGCCGGCGCTTGCCCGCAAGGTGCGCGCCGAGATCGAACGTCTGGTGCCTGCCGCATTGGGGCGCGTGGCCAGCTTCGCCGATCTTTTCCGGGACCAGGTGCGCCGCTCGCTGAGGGAACCTCAGATGCGGCGACGTTTCTGGGATCGCGTGTTCGAGGGGCCTGTCGCCGCGCTTGCTCTGGCGGGCGACGAGATCGGCGCACGCCGAGAGTTGATCCGGCTGCTCGATGGCACACGCAACGAAGCGGCAGCCGTCGGCAAGGTGCACCTCGTGGATGCCGGAGCCGGTGATCCCGATCTGCTGACGCTCAAGGTGCATCGTCTGCTGCAACAGGCCGACGTCATTGCCTACGACGAGGGCGTGTCGGCACGAATCCTGGCCGCCGCGCGTCGCGACGCCGAACGCCTCTTCATCGTCCAGCGACTCGGCATTCCCCGCCTGGCGGAGGCCGAGATCGATCGGCGGCTCGCTGGCCTGGCGCGCTCGGGTAAGACGGTCGTCTGCCTCAAGGGCGGTGGATCCCCGGTCGGCACGATCTTGTCGAAAGACACGTAAAGCGTGTAAATCGGAAATGGGATACTCTCGGGAGGAGAGAGGTGCCGTTTGAGCTTAACCCTTGGTCAAAACGGACAATTTCGCTTTGAGTCCCAACAAATCTCTGATATGTCCCGTGTGGCAAAAATGCAACAACCCCGGGGCAGGGATGCGGAGTTTAGTGTTGAGTATGGCGATCCTCCTGGCGTTTGCCGGCGCCAGTTTCGCCCAAACCACCGCGACGGGCGTATCCGAAACCACGATCCTTCGAGGGACTTCGAAGGCCAAACGGGCGGTTCATAAGCCGGTTCCCAAGATCATTTCCGCCAAGTCTGCGATCCGCAAGCCGGCCGCAGTCCAGAAGGCAGCCACGGTGCAAAAGACAGCCGCCATCCAGAAGGCGGCTACGGTGCAAAAGGTGGCCGCCGTCCAGAAGGCGGGCACGGTGCAAAAGGCAGCGACCGTCCAGAAGGTGACGTCGGTCCGGTCCATGGGCAAGTCGACGGTCCATCACGTGACGCCGCAGAGCCTGCGCGGCTCGCGCTATGGCGGCTTCGCTCCCTCGGCGCCGGTCGAGCCTCCGGTGCTCGACACCACCAGCCCGCGCTCGCTCACCATGACCAACGTCAATTCGGGCGAGAGCATTTCGGTCACCTACTGGTCCGACGGGACCTATCACCGCGACGCGCTCGACAAGCTCAACCACTTCCTGCGCGACGTGAAGACAGGCGAGCAGACGGAAATGGATCCGCTGCTGTTCGACGTGCTGTGGCACACCATCCAGATCACCGGCTTCCACGGCACGGTCGAGGTGCTGTCGGGCTACCGCTCGCCCGAGACCAATGCCTGGCTTGCCAGTGTCAGCGCCGGCGTTGCGCGCGACAGCCAGCACATGAACGGCAATGCGATGGATATCCGCTTCCCGGGTGTGCCGGTCCTCAAGATTCGGCAGGCGGCGCGGTCTCTGCAGATGGGCGGGGTGGGCTTCTATCCGCGCTCCGGCTTCGTCCATCTCGACACCGGCCCCGTCCGCTACTGGTAGCGACATGGCGCGCCTTGAGGTCATCGAGGGCGACATCACGCGACTCGATGTCGATGCCATCGTCAATGCCGCCAACGAAACATTGCGGGGCGGTGGTGGGGTCGATGGCGCCATCCACCGTGCTGCCGGACCGGAGCTTCTCATCGAGTGCCGGACGCTCGGCGGCTGCCCCACAGGCGAAGCGAAAATCACCAGGGGCTATCGGCTGATGGCGCGGCACGTCATCCATACCGTCGGTCCGGTCTGGAACGGCGGCACGAGGAGCGAGCCCGAGCTGCTGGCAAGCTGCTACCGCAACAGCCTTGCGCTCGCCCGGCAGCACGGGCTGAAGAGCATCGCTTTTCCGGCGATCTCGACCGGCATCTATCGCTTCCCCAAGGACCAGGCGACGGAAATCGCCGTGCGCGAAGTGAACGCCCACGCCGGCGACGCGCGAGTGATCTTCTGCTGCTTCGATACCGCGACGGCCGATCTTTATCGCACGGTCATTGCCCGAAGCGTTCGGCCGTCTTGAGATAGTCGAGTTCTTCGGCCGTGCAGTCGCGGCCCAACACCTCGTTGCGATGCGGGAAACGGCCGAAGCGGGCGATGATGTCGCGATGATCGTTGGCGTATTTGACGCTGTCCTCGCCACCCAGGGCCGCGAACAGCGCACAGCACAGCTCCTGGTCGGCCAGCACCTCGCTGTGCTGGAAGGGCATGTAGAAGAAGAGCCGCATGTCGCGCGGATAGGCCGCTGGATAGAAGCGCGCCAAAGAGATGCGCGCGGTTGCGATCGCCTTGGCGTCGCCCGAGAAGGCGCGCGCCGAACGGCGGTACATGTTGCGCGGGAACTGATCGCAAAGGAGGGTGAGCGCCAGCGCGCCATCGGGCGAATTCGTCCAACCGTCGAGCGCGCCGGCGATCGCGCGATCGAACAGGGAGGTGAAGCGGGTCCTGATCTCCGCATCGAGCTCGGGCGTGCTCTTCCACCACATCTCGCGCGATTTGCCATGGCCCGGGTCGCCCAGCGGCAGGAACCAGAAATCGAGGATGTCGCGGATGGACGAAGTGTCGGTCATTAGTGCCTTCAAATGAGTGTCATCCCGAACGAAGTGGGGGATCTTTGGTGAGTGCCGCAAAGGTCCCTCACTTCGTTCGGGATGACAATCTTGTTGGTATGAGCGACCGTGCGCCCAGAGTCGGGGAGACATGTCGTGGGCAAAGTCCGCAACGTCCTGTTCATCATGTGCGATCAGCTGCGTGCCGATCACCTGTCCTGCGCCGGCCATCCGCACCTTGCCACACCGGCGATCGACGGGCTGGCGAAGAGAGGCGTGCTGTTTCCGCGCGCCTATGTGCAGTCGGGCGTGTGCGGGCCTTCGCGCATGTCCTACTATACCGGCCGGTACATGGTGAGCCACGGTGCCACCTGGAACCGGGTGCCGCTGTCGCTGCGCGAGAAGACGATCGGCGATTATCTGCGTCCGGCCGGTCTGCGTGTGGCGCTCGCCGGCAAGACGCACGTGCTGCCCGACACTGACGGCCTGGAGCGCTACGGCATCGAGGGTGGCTCGGCCGTCGCCGCCCTGATGCGCGCCGGCCGTTTCGAGGAGCTCGACCGCTATGACGGCCATTCGCCGCCGGGAAACGAAAGCGGCTACGCGGCCTACCTGCGCGCGCAGGGCTACAATTCCGACGATCCGTGGAGCGACTATGTGATCGCGGCCGACGGCCCCGACGGTGAGAAGCTCTCCGGCTGGCACATGCGCAATGCTCGCCTGCCGGCGCGCGTCGCCGAGGAGCACTCCGAGACGGCCTACATGACGCGCGAGGCCATGCGCTTCATCGAGGAGATGGGCGAGCAGCCCTGGTGCCTGCATTTGAGCTACGTGAAGCCGCACTGGCCCTATATGGCGCCCGCGCCCTATCACGCGCTCTATGGGCCGAAGGATTGCCTGCCGCTGAACCGCTCCGAGGCCGAGCTCGTCGACCAGCATCCGGTGCTCGCGGCCTATCGCCGGCACGAGGAGTCCCTCTCGTTCAGCCGGCCCGAGGCGCCCGACACGGTGCGGCCGACCTACATGGGCCTGATCAGGCAGATCGACGACTGGCTCGGCCGGCTGTTCGCCCAGCTCGAGAAGCAAGGCCGCTTCGACGACACGCTGATCTTCTTCACCTCGGACCACGGCGACTTCCTGGGCGACCATTGGCTGGGCGAGAAGGAGATGTTCTACGAAGAGGCGCTGCGCGTGCCCTTCATCGTCCATGATCCGGAGTCGTCGGCCGATGCAACGCGCGGGACCGTCGACAACCGGTTCGTCGAGGCGATCGATGTCGTGCCCACCATCCT
The DNA here is from genome assembly GCA_018242505.1 of Pseudomonadota bacterium. Lineage (GTDB taxonomy): Bacteria > Pseudomonadota > Alphaproteobacteria > Reyranellales > Reyranellaceae > Reyranella. Next base: position 123,519 of record JAFEBU010000040.1, on the reverse strand, counting down.
TGACGCCCTCGACCTGCCGCCAAACGATCATCTGATCGAAGGCCGCTCGCTCCTGCCGCTGCTGCGCGACGGCGGGACGACACAGGCCTGGCGCGACGCGGTCTTCTCCGAACTCGATTATTCCTTCCGCGAGGCGCGGCATCTGCTGAAGCGCCAGCCGCAGGACTGCCGCGCCATGATGGTGCGCACCGACCGCTGGAAATATGTCTGGTGGCAGGACTTCCGGCCGATGCTATTCGACCTCGCCCACGATCCGCACGAATTGCACGACCTCGGCGCCACCGATTCCTACGCCCACATCCGCCGCGAGATGGAGAACCGCCTCGCCACGTGGCTGAAGGCCCGCAAGACCCGCGTCACGGTGGACGATGCCTACGTCGAAGCCCGCACCGCCACCCACAAGAAGCACGGCATCTTCTTCGGCGTATGGTAGCATCACTATATATTTCTCCTACCATGAGATGCGGACGCCGGAAAGAATGATGAAATGTGTGGTGCGACGGATGAGCCTTGTCGTGGGTGTTCTCCTTGTCGCGTCGATGGCAATCCCGCCGGACGCGCATGCGCAAGCCTACGATCAGCAGAAGAGCTGGTGCTACAGCAACGCCTCTACCCAGGAGCAGATGCTCCGAGGGTGTGACGCCGTGATCGCGGCCGGCAAGGAGTCGCAGGACGATCTTGCCATCGCACACAGGAAGCGTGCCTTCGTCCATGCAGAGAGACGCCAGTACGATCTGGCTCTCCGGGACTACAACGAAGCCCTTCGCCTCAGGCCAGGCTATGTACAGGCCTTGAGCGATCGTGCTGGGCTCTACGAGGAGAAGGGCCAGATCGACCTCGCCATCCAAGACTACACCGAGGCTCTCCGCCTCAAGCCGGACTACGTGACGGCCTACAACAATCGCGGTAACCTCTATGCTGGCGAAGGCCAGCATGATCGGGCGATCCACGATTATACGCAGGCCCTTCGCCTCAGGCCCGATGATGCCGGGACCCTCGTGAATCGCGGCGTCGTCTATAGCAGGACCAGGCAACTCGATCTCGCGGTCCGGGACTTTACCCAGGCGCTCCGCCTCAAGCCGAACGATGCGGAGGCTTACTACAGGCGCGGCAATATCTATCTCTACAGGGACCAGTATGACCCTGCCATCCAGGACTACACGCAGGTCATCCGCCTGCGGCCGAACGATGCGCCAGCCCACTTCAATCGCGGCAGTGCCTACGGAAACAAGGGCGAGCTCGATCTCGCAATCCAGGATTACACCCAGGTCATTCGCCTCGAGCCGGGCTCGGCGCAAACGTACGATGTCCGCGGCGTCGCTTACGCCAAAAAGGGTGAGGTCGATCTGGCACTTCAGGACTTCAACCGAGCCATCGGTCTGAAGCCCGACTTTGCCGGCGCCTACACCGACCGCGCCAACGCCTACCGCTTAAAAGGCCAATACGACGCTGCTCTCCAGGACTACGACAAGGCGCTCCAATTGAAGCCCGGCGATCCGCGCGCCCTCGAAGGTCGCTCTTGGGTCATGCAAAAGAAGGGACGGGCACAATAACGCGATACCGCGCCAGCGGCCCTACAGCACGATCGTCCACGGCTCGCGCCTGGCTCCATCGACCCACTCCGCCATCGCAGGATGGGTGAGAAGGGTCGTGCAATAGGCATCGGCGTCCGCGTCGAGCTTCACGTCATAGGTGCGAAAGCGTGTCGCGACCGGCGCGTACATCGCATCGGCGGCGGAGATCGTGCCGAACAGGAAGCCATCATCCCTCGATGTCGCGTTGGCGAAGCGTTGGCGGCAGTCGCGCCACAGGCCGGTGATGCGCTCGATATCGGCGCGCACGTCAGGCGTTATGCCCTTCCCCGGATGGGAGCCGCGAATGTCCATTGGCATGTGGCTGCGCAGCTCGACGAAGCCCGCATGCATCTCCGCTGCGACGGCCCGCGCATGGGCGCGCGCTGCGATGGAGGCGGGCCACAGGCCGGCGTTGGGGCGCAGCTCGTGGAGATATTCGGCGATGGCCAGCGACTCCCAGATGGCGAGCCCATCGTGCAGCAGCACCGGCACGCGGCCGGAGGGCGAGTGCTGGCGGATCGCGGCCTGGGTCTCCGGCCGATCGAGCGGCACCACGATCTCGTCGAAGGCGATGCCGGCGATCCTGGCCATCAGCCAGCCGCGCAGGGACCAGGACGAATAGTTCCGGTTGCCGATCACCAAGGTGAACCCAGCCATGTCTTCTCCCTGTCACGTCGCTTGCCAGCGCGTCGGTTTGACCGGCAATCTCGGTCCTTACTGAAATTCTCGCGAGCCTGTCCATGTCGCTGCCGTTTGTCGATCGCGCCTCGTCCGCGCTGCCTGTGCATTTCGTCGCCGCACCGAAATGGCGGAGCTGGCTCAAGGAACAGAACGCGATGCGTCGCAGCTGGCTCGAGTCCCTCGGTCTTGCAGGGACCGCCGGGGACTTCGCCCTGCTGCCCGGCCGCGACGGCAAGGCGACGGGTGCCGTGCTGGTGCTCCCGGCCGAACCGACGCTGTGGGACTTCGGTGCGCTCGCCACCAAGCTGCCGGCCGGTACCTGGGCGCTCACCGACACGGCGCCGGTGTTGCCGACCGATGCAGCCGTCGCGATCGGGCTCGGCGCCTGGCGCTTCGAGCGCTATCGTTCGAAGAAGGCCAGATCAGGCCCGAAGATCGTGTGGCCCCAGGGCGCCGACAAGGCGCGCGCCACCGCCATCGTCGAGGCGGTCTCGATGGCGCGCGATCTCATCACCACACCTTCGTCCGATCTCGGGCCGGCCGAGCTGGCTGCGGCGGTGGAAGCGCTGGCCAGGAGGCATGACGCCGAGATCAGCGTCATCATCGGCAGCGACCTTCTGAAGAAGAACTATCCCATGGTGCATGCGGTCGGTCGCGCCAGCGCCCGCGCGCCACGGCTGATCGACCTCACCTGGGGCCGCGAGGACGATCCCAAGGTGACCTTGGTCGGCAAGGGCGTGTGCTTCGACTCGGGCGGCCTCGACCTCAAGCCGGCGGGCGGCATGCTCAACATGAAGAAGGACATGGGCGGCGCGGCCACCATGATGGCCGTCGCGGCCATGATCATGGCGACCAAGCTCCCGGTGCGGCTGCGGCTCCTAGTGCCGGCGGTCGAGAACAGCGTGTCGGGCAATGCCTTCCGCCCGCTCGACGTGGTGCCGACGCGCAAGGGCATCACCGTCGAGATCGGCAACACCGACGCCGAGGGCCGGCTGATCCTGTGCGACGCACTGCACGAGGGCGCGTCGGAGAAGCCCACGGTCATGGTCGATTGCGCAACCCTGACCGGCGCTGCACGCGTGGCTCTCGGCACCGATCTTCCGGCGCTGTTCTGCAACGACGACACGTTGGCCGAGCAGCTGATCGCCGCCGGAAAGGACGTCGCCGACCCGATGTGGCGCATGCCGCTGTTCAAGGGCTATCGGCGGATGCTCGACAGCAAGGTGGCCGACATCAACAACGCGCCGGGTGTGGCCTTCGGCGGCGCGATCACGGCCGCGCTCTACCTGCAGGAATTCGTGCCCGACGACGTGCCGTGGGCGCATTTCGACATGATGGCCTGGAACAATGCGAGCCGGCCCGGCCGTCCCGAGGGTGGCGAAGCGCAGGCCGCCCGTGCCATCTTTGCCGCTATCGAGAAACGGATCGCCAGCAACTGATTGGAGGATCGGATGACCGACACGCTCGAACAACTCAGCAATGACGTCCGCGCAGCGCTGAAATCGGATCCCGGCCACGGCGGCAAGGAGGCCGTGTGCAAGCTCGTCTCCAAGGTCCTGCTCGACAAGGACTTCGTCGACAAGCATCTCACCGCCGAGCAGTGCAAGCCGCGCAAGGTGCTCTATGAGGATCCCGAGCTGGGCTTCTGCATCTGCGGCCATGTCTACGAGAAGCCGGCGCATGGCGAGCCGCATGACCACGGCTCGAGCTGGGCGATCTATGGTCTCGCGGTCGGCGATACCGAGATGACCGACTGGCGCATCGTCAAGAAGGGCGATGGCGTGAGCCCAAGTCTGGTCGAGCCGGTGAAGAGCTATGTCCTGAGGCCGGGCGACGCTCACTTCTACGACGTTGGCGTGGTGCATTCGCCCAAACGCGATACGCTCACCAAGCTGGTGCGCATCGAGGGCGCCAACCTCGACCGCATCAAGCGCTCCAACATCAAGGCGGCCTCGAAGGTGGCGGCTTAGATTCCTCCTGCGCGCGGTGCGGGGAGGTGGCTCGAGTCGCACGTGTTCGCACGTGCTTTGCCGGACGGATCATGGGTCGCGTGAGCTGTGGCCCATGACTCCTCCGTCCGCTTCGCGGACGCTTCCCCAGCTCTCGCCGGGGGAGGCGATCAATATCCCGTCTTCGGGTCCACCCGGTTGATCAGCGGCTGGCCGGCGCGCAGGCGCTTGATGTTCTCGATCACGCTCGATGAGGCGGTGCGCGGGTTGGTGGCGCCGGCAATGTGCGGCGTCACATGCACCTTGGGATGCGTCCAGTAGGGATGATCCGCCGGCAGCGGCTCGGTGTTGAACACATCGAGCGCGGCGCCGCTCAGGTGCCCCGAGTCGAGCGCCGTCAACAGGTCGGCATCCACGACATGGCCGCCGCGCGCCATGTTGATGAAGTAGGCGCCCTTGGGCAGGGTGGCGAAAGCCTGCGCGTTCAACAGGCCCTTCGTGTCGCGGGTGAGCGGCAGGACGTCGACCAGGATGTCGGTGCGGGCAAGGAATTTCCGGAAGCCGTCGGCGCCGTGAAACGTCTCGATGCCCGCGATCGTCTTGGCCGTCCGGCTCCAGCCTGCTGCCGGGAAGCCGAGCGCGGCAAATTTCTTGGCCGTGTCCTGGCCGATCGTGCCGAGGCCCATGACGCCGATGCGGCGATGGATTGAATCGACGAACTCCTCCGGCTTCCATGCCTTGGCGCGTTGCGAGGCGGCGTACTTGTCGATGTCGCGATGGTGCCTCAGTGCCCAGTAGATCGCGTACTCGCTCATCTGTCCCACCAGCCCGTCATCCATGATGCGGGTGATGGGGACGCCCTCGGGCAGCTTGTCGTCGGCCAGCAGATGATCGACGCCCATGCCCAGCGACACGATCATCTTCATGTTCTTGAACGTGGCGAGCAGGCCCGGCTTCGGCTTCCAGGCGAGCGCCACCTCGATCTCGTCGGTGTTGCCGAGGCCGTCGGCGATCGTGCGGTAGTCGATCTGGCCCAGCCCGGCCTCCAGCTGCTTCCTCCAGGCGACGCCGTCGGTGTCGCGGCTGATATAGGCAATGGCTCCCGCCATGATTCTCCCCCTTACGCTTGGGCTGTTGCTGAAAACCGTGTCATCCCGAACGCAGTGAGGGATCTTTCACGGCGCCGATCGAGGATCCCCCGCTTCGCTCGGAATGACACGAACTAACTAACCGTCTCGAGATTGAAGGCTGCCGCGATCAGCGCCTTGGTGTAGGGCGTCTGCGGCCGGCTGAAGACCTGGCTGGTCGAGCCGCGTTCCACCACCTTGCCGTCGCGCAGCACCACCACCTCGTCGGCCAGTGCACGCACCACCTTGAGGTCGTGGCTGATGAAGAGGTAGGCGAGCTTGTGGCGCGCCTGAAGGTCGCGCAGCAGGTCGACGATCTGCGCCTGCACGCTCATGTCGAGCGCCGAAGTCGGCTCGTCCAGCACGATGAAGCGCGGCTTCAGCACCAGCGCGCGGGCGATGGCGATGCGCTGGCGTTGGCCGCCCGAGAACTCGTGCGGATAGCGGTCGCGCACATTGGGGTCGAGCCCGACCTCGCGCAGGGCAGAATCGATCATGCGCGAGCGTTCGGCCGCCGTGCCGATGCCGTGCACTTCGAGTCCCTCGCCCACGATCTCGGCCACCGTCATGCGCGGGCTGAGCGAGCTGAACGGATCCTGGAACACGATCTGCATCTGCCGCCGCAACGGCCGGATGTCGCGCTGGCCCAGCGACTGCAGGTCCTGGCCGTCGAAGCGGATGCCGCCCTCGCTCTTCTCCAGGCGCAGGAGGGCGAGGCCGAGGGTCGTCTTGCCCGAGCCCGATTCGCCCACCAGTCCGATCGTGTGGCCTTCCTTCAGGGCGAGGCTGACGCCGTCGACCGCCTTCACATAGCCGATGGTCTGTCGCAACACGCCGCGCTTGATCGGGAAGTGCACCTTGACGTCGTCGAGCCGCACGATCTCGGGCGCGGCGGGATCGACCTCGACCGGCCGGCCCTTGGGTTCGGCGGAGAGGAGATGCCGTGTATAGGCATGGCGCGGGCGATCGAAGACCTCGGCCACCGGCCCTTGCTCGACGATCTCGCCCTGGGTCATGACGCACACCCGATCGGCGATCTTGCGCACAATGCCGAGATCATGGGTGATGAAGAGCAGCGCCATGCCGTACTTCGACTGCAGGCTCTTCAAGAGCTTCAGGATCTGCGCCTGGATGGTGACGTCGAGCGCCGTGGTCGGCTCGTCGGCGATCAGCAGATCGGGATCGTTGGCGAGCGCCATGGCGATCATCACGCGCTGGCGCTGGCCGCCGGAGAGCTGGTGCGGATAGGCGTCGAGTCGCTTGGCCGCCTCGGGGATGCCGACCTGCTCCAGGAGCTCGAGCGTGCGCTTGCGCGCCGCAGCGCGCGACAACCCCTTGTGCAGGATCAACGCCTCGTTCACCTGCCGCTCGATCGTGTGCAGCGGATTGAGCGAGGTCATGGGCTCCTGGAAGATCATCGACACGCGATCGCCGCGTACCTGCAGCAGGTCGCGCGCCGGCGCGCCGACCATCTCTCTGCCCTGGAAGCGGATCGATCCCTTGGGATGGCGCGCCGTCGGATAGGGCAGGAGCTGCAGCACCGAGAGCGCGGTCACCGACTTGCCCGAGCCCGACTCGCCCACCAGGGCCACGGTCTCGCCGCGGCGGATGTCGAAGCTCACACCCTTCACCGCGGCAACAGCATTGCTGCCGGCGCCGAAGGTCACGGCGAGATCGCGCACCTCGAGGAGGTTGGCGCCGGTCATGCCAGCGCCTTGCGCGGATTGAAGGCGTCGCGCACCGCCTCGCCGATGAACACCAGCAGCGCCAGCATCAGGGCAATGACGATGAACGCCGTGAAGGCGAGCCACGGTGCGGTGAGGTTGTTCTTGCCCTGCAGCACCAGTTCGCCCAGCGACGGCGAGCCCGGCGGCAGGCCGAAGCCCAGGAAGTCGAGCGAGGTGAGCGTGGTCACGGAGCCGGCCAGGATGAAGGGCAGGTAAGTGAGGCTCGCGGTCATGGCGTTGGGCAGGATGTGCCGCATCATGATGCGCACATCAAGCATGCCGAGCGCCCGGGCGGCGCGGACATAGTCGAAATTGCGGCCGCGCAGGAATTCCGCCCGCACATAGCCCACCAGCGCCATCCAGCTGAACAGCAGCATGATGCCGAGCAAGATCCAGAAGCCGGGCTGGACCAGGCTTGCCAGGATGATCAGCAGGTAGAGCGTTGGCATGCTCGACCAGATCTCGAGGAAGCGCTGGAAGGAGAGATCGACCCAGCCGCCAAAGTAGCCTTGCACCGCGCCCGCGGCGATGCCGACGATCGAGCTCAGGACGGTGAGCGCGAGTCCGAACAGGACGGAGATGCGAAAGCCGTAGATCACGCGCGCCAGCACGTCGCGCGCCTGGTCGTCGGTGCCCAGTGGATGAGCGAACGAGGGCGGCAGCAACGAGGTGCGATGCTCGCTCTCTACAATCGTGTCGTAGCTGTAGGGGATGAGGGGCCATACCATCCAGCCCTTGGCGTCGATCGACTCCCGGATTTCCTTGTCGGCGAAGACGGTGTTGGTCGGCAGGTCGCCGCCGAAGGTCGTCTCCGGATAGTCGTGGAACACCGGCATGTAGAAATGCCCATCGTAGTGCACCAGGATCGGCCGGTCATTGGCCAGGAACTCGGCGAACAGCGACAGGAAGAACATCGTGCCGAACAGGACCAGCGAGATCATGCCGCGGCGGTTGGCCCGGAACTGCGCGAGCCTGCGACGGGTGACCGCTCTCATGCCTGCGCTCTCATGCACACGTTCTCATGCGCCGCGGGTCGCGAAGTCGATGCGCGGATCGACGACGGTGTAGACCATGTCGCCGACGATGTTCATCACCAGGCCGATCAGGCCGAAGAAGTAGAGCGTGCCGAAGATCACCGGGTAGTCGCGATTGATCGCCGCCTCGAAGCCCAGCAGCCCCAGCCCGTCGAGCGAGAAGATCACCTCCGTGAGCAGCGAGCCGGTGAACAGGGCGGCGACGAACGCGGCGGGAAAGCCTGCGATCACGATCAGCATGGCATTGCGGAAGACGTGGCCATAGAGCACGCGGCGCTCGACCAGGCCCTTGGCGCGGGCGGTCATGACATATTGCTTGCCGATCTCGTCGATGAACGAATTCTTGGTGAGGAAGGTGAGGCCGGCGAAGCCGCCGACCACCATCGAGGCGATCGGCAGCACCATGTGCCACAGATAGTCGGCGATCTTCGACGCGAGGCCGAGGCTGTGCCAGTCGTCGGAGACCAGGCCGCGCAGCGGGAACCACTGGAAATACCGGCCGCCCGCGAACAGCACCACCAGCAGGATCGCGAACAGGAAGCCGGGAATGGCATTCAGCACGATCAGGAGGGTCGAACTCGTGATGTCGAACCGGCTGCCGTCGCGCACGGCCTTGCCGATGCCGAGAGGGATCGACACCAGGTAGACCAGGAGCGTGGTCCAGAGGCCGAGCGAGAGCGAGACCGGCATCTTGTCCAGGACCAGATCGATCACGCGGCTGTTGCGGAAGAAGCTGTCGCCGAAGTCGAAGACGGCATAGTTCCTGACCATCAGCCAGAAGCGCTCGTAGATCGGCTTGTCGAAGCCGTACATCTTCTCGATGCGCTGGATGAGTTCCGGCGGCAGGCCGCGTGCACCGCGGTAGGTGCTGTTGCCGTCCTGGTTCTGGCCGCGCTTCATCAACTCGCCGCCGGACGAACTGCCGGAGAAGCGCTCGGTGGCGCCTACCGCCGTGCCCTCGATGCGCGCGATCATCTGCTCGACCGGGCCGCCCGGCGCGGTCTGGATGATGAAAAAGTTCAGCATCATGATGCCGAACAGCGTCGGCACGACCAGCGCCAGGCGCCGTAGGACGTAGGCGAGCATCAGGCCGTTCGCATCTGATAGGCAATCAGCGAGCGCAAAAGTCGTGTCATCCCGAGGCGAAGCCGAAGGATTCCAGGCCGCGTCGAGGAAAGATCCTGCGCTGCGCTCAGGATGCCGCGGTTTCCGTCTTCGACCGCCCGACGCCTCATTTCTTCTCCCCGCGGTTCGTGAGCGCGCGGTCCTTGGCTTCGTCGACCCACCAGCTGTCGAAGGCGAGCGGGTCGTACTTGGCGGTCTTTTGCGGCCGGCCAAAGCGGTTCCAGTAGGCGACCAGCGCCTTGCCGGAATAGAACTGCGGGATCACGAACATGTGCCACGACAGCACGCGGTCGAGGCAGCGGGTGCGAGTGACCAGGCTCTCACGATCGGGCGCACCGATGATCAGCTCGACGAGCTGGTCGATCGCCGGATCCTTGATGCCGATGGTGTTGCGTCCGCCGGGAATGTCGGCCGCCTTGGAGCCCCAAAAGTCGCGTTGCTCGTTGCCCGGCGACAGCGATTCGCCCCAGAGGTCGATCACCATGTCGAAATCGTAGTTGTCGGTGCGGCGCTGGTACTGGGAGGTGTCGACGGTGCGGATCGTCATATCGATGCCGATGCGGTCGAGATTCTGTTTCACCGGCAACGCCATCTTCTCGAACGCCGCGTCGTTCAGCAGGATCTCGAAGGCGAGCTTGCGCCCGTTCCTGTCGGTCATCTTGCCGTTCTTGATCTCCCAGCCCGCAGCCTTCAGCAGCGGGATCGCCTGGCGCGCCTGTTCACGGATATTGCCCGAACCGTCGGTCTTGGGCGGATTGAATTCGGCGGTGAAGACCTCGTCGGGGATCTTGCCGCGCAGGGGTTCCAGGATCTTGAGCTCGTCCGGCGAGGGCAGGCCCTTGGCCTCGAGTTCGCAATTGCCGAAATAGGATCGGGTGCGCTGGTAGAAGCCGTAGCTCAGGTTCTTGTTCTGCCATTCGAAATCATACATCAGGCCGATCGCCTGGCGCACATTGCGGTCCTTGAACATGCCGCGCCGCGTGTTGAACACGAAGCCCTGCATGGGTGCCGGATTCTCGTGTGGAATCTCGACGCGCTGCATGCGGCCGTCGGCGATCGCCGGCAGGTCCTTGTAGCCGATCATCCAGTTGCGCCCTGAATTCTCGCGGCGGATGTCGGTATCGCCGCCCTTGAAGGCCTCGAAGATGATCGTGTTGTCGCGATAATAGTCGTAGCGGATGGTCTCGAAGTTGTTGCGGCCGCGGTTCAGCCACAGGTCCTTTGCCCACCAGTCGGGCACGCGGCGATAGGTGATGGAGCGTCCCACATCGACCGAGTCGACCTTGTAGGGTCCGCTACCCAGCGCCGGCTGCAGCGATACCGTCTCGAAGTCTTTCCCCTGCCACCACTTGGAGGGCAGGATCGGCAGCTGGCCGAGAATCAGCGGCAGCTCGTGGTTCACGCCGCTGCGGAAGCTGAAATGGACCTTGGCGGCGCCGGCCTTCTCCGCCTTCAGCACGTCGGCGTAATAGGCGGCGTAGGTGGGTCGGCCCTTGCTCTTCAGGATGTCGAAGCTGAAGACCACGTCCTCGGGCGTGATCGGCGTGCCGTCGTGCCATTTGGCCTGCGGGCGCAGGTTGAAGGCGACCCAGGAGCGATCGTCGGGCCATTCGATGGTCTCGGCAATCACGCCATAGACGGTGAAGGCCTCATCGGGCGACTGCCGGCAAAGGGTCTCCCACAGCGTGCCGATGCCGGCAGCGGGGACGCCTTTCAGCGTAAAGGGATGAAGGGAATCGTAGGTGCCCAGGGTGCCGAACTTGACCGCGCCGCCCTTGGGTGCCTGGGGATTCACGAACTCCGGCGGTCCGGCGTTGGCCGGATACTTGGGCTCGCCGTGCATGGCCATGCCATGGCTGACATTGACCTTCGATGGACTCTGGGCCCGCAGGATCGCGGGTGCCCCGGCCCACAGGGCCGCGCCGCCCGCCAAAATGCTGCGCCTTCCGATCGCCATATCGTGCGCTCCCGTCCGCGATTCTCCCCGCGCTATATAAACGCGGTCAAGTTGGGCCGCACTATGGCTGCCGGCCTTGGTGCCCCGCGTCCGGGTGTCACCCGGCGGTCGCGGCATCGCTCACCGGTTTCCCGTGGCGCCCGATTCGGGCTCGGAGAGCGCCGGCGCCTCGGCCGGTGAGCGCGGCGGTGGCACCTCGCAGGACGCCTGGTTCAACCGTTCGAGCGTCAGAGGCATTGCGACCACCTTGGCCGCGGTGTCGTTGATGCGATTGACAATGCCGGGCGGCGTGCCGGCGCATACGGCGATGGCCAGCTCGTTACCTCGCCGAAGCCCTGCTCGGCAAAGGTGGGCACGTCAGGCAGCACCTTGCCGTGCTTCTTGCCGATGAAGTCGATGGCCCTGGGTTCAGCGCGGAACAGCGCCACAAGGGCGGCAGCGCCGACCGCTCCTGGACAGCGTGCCGCGTGACGATGGTCACTTCATTTCCCTCCCCTGTTTCGGCGCGCTTTTCATGGGGCTACGCGTAGGGTGCAACCCTGTCATCCGACCTCTCTGCAGAAGCCTGATTTGACTTCGCGGACCGGCCGTTTCAGTTTCCGTGCATGGCTGACACGACGAATTTTGCGCCGGAGTTCGATGCGCCGATCGAGTACATGCGCCGCACGCGCGACTACTATCTGGCGTTGGGTTACGACAATCCCTATCGCTGGGCACATTACGTTGATGCGCCGTTCCAGCCTCTGAAGAAGCCGTTGAAGGAGAGTGTGCTGGCGCTGATCAGCACCGCAGCCCCCTATCAGCCCGACAAAGGCGACCAGGGGCCGGGCGCTGCCTACAATGCGGCGGCGAAGTTCTACACGGTCTATTCGGGCGACACGGCAGTCGATCACGACACACGCATCAGCCATATCGGCTATGATCGCAAGCACACGACCGCGACCGACAGCAACACCTGGTTCCCGCTGCCATTGATGCGCGAGTTCTCCCGGCAAGGCCGCTTCAAGCTGGCGCCGAGATTCCACGGCGCGCCGACCAACCGCAGCCACCGCGTGACGCTCGAGACCGACGCGCCAGAGATCTTGGCCCGCTGCCGGCAGGATCAGGTCGATGCCGCGCTGCTGGTGCCTACTTGACCCGTCTGCCATCAGACCGTGAGTCTGACCGCCCGATATCTCGAACGGAACGGCATCCCCACCGTGGTCATGGGAGCGGCCAAGGACATCGTCGAATGGGCCGGCGTGCCGCGTTTCCTGTTCAGCGATTTCCCGCTCGGCAATTCCTGCGGCAAGCCGCACGAGCCCGATACGCAGCGCTTCACGCTCGACCTTGCGCTCAAGGTACTGGAGAGCGCGGTCGGTCCGCGCACGACCGTGCAATCGCCGCTGCGCTGGAACGACGACGGCGACTGGAAGCAGGACTACAACAATCTTGCCCGCATGCCGGCCGAGGAAGTGGCCCGCCGCCGCGCCGAGTTCGACAAGGTGAAGCAGGTGGCCCTCGCCGAGCGCAAGCGGGCGGGCGTGGCATAGTCAACCGGCCACAGGCCTCCGGTCCGCTCGTTCGGCGCGCTCGCGTACGCCGGGAGCGCTCCGGACGCGCGCGGTCCCAATGAGAGTTGTACAGTCCGATGAGCAAACCCTTTTCCGGCGTCAGAATCCTCGACTTCACGCGCGTGCTGGCGGGGCCTTACGCCTCCTATCAGCTCGCCCTGCTGGGCGCCGACGTCATCAAGATCGAGTCCCGTGACGGCGACGACATGCGGTATGGCAACCGCGCGAACGACTGGGAGAAGCGCGGACTTGCCGCGCCCTGGGTGGCGGTCAATGCCGGCAAGCGATCGGTCACGCTCGACCTCAAGAAACCCAAAGCGATCGAGATCATCAAGCGCCTGGCCGCGAAGGCCGACGTGGTGATGGAGAATTTCCGTCCCGGCGTGATGGACAAGCTCGGCATCGGCTACGAGACGCTGAAGGCGATCAATCCGCGCCTCATCTACTGTGCCGTGTCGGGGTTCGGCCAGGTCGGCCCGGCCGCCAAGACGGCGGCCTTCGACGGCATGATCCAGGCCATGTCGGGCCTGATGTCGATCACCGGCTTTCCCGCTAACGGGCCCACGCGCGTAGGCTTCGCCGGCGCCGACGTGATGTCGGGCGCGACAGCCGCGTTCGGCGTCGCCTCGGCGCTCTATCAACGGAGCCACACCGGCAAGGGCCAGCTCGTCGACGTGGCCATGATCGATGCGGTGATGGCCTATCTCGCCCAGCAATTCACCGAGCATATGATGACAGGCCGTGTGCATGAGCAGGCGGCCAACCTCTCGGTGACCCGCAAGCCCACGGGCAATCTCTTCAAGACCAGGGACGGCTGGATCGTGCTCGCTGTCATGACCGATCCGCAGTTCCAGCGTCTGATGAAGACGCTGGGCCGCGAAGAGGCGCTCGCCGATCCACGCTTCGTCGATTGGCCGACCCGCATCCAGAACAACCAGGCCCTGCATGAGATTGTCGAGGAGGCGATGAAGCGGGAGACCTCGGCGACCTGGGTCGAGCGCTTCGCCAAGGCCGATGTGCCGGCGGGCCGCGTGCTCACGATCCCCGAGACCGCGCAACTCGACCTCTTCCAGCACCGCACCGTGCTGCAGGACGTCGTGACCGATCACGGCCCGATCCGCGTGGTGGGCTCGGGTTTCCGGCTGGAACATGACGGCGGCTCGGTCGAGCGGCCGCCGGCCAAGCTCGGCCAGCATACGGACGAGGTGCTGGGTGAGGCGGGCTACTCGCCGGCCGAGATCTCCGAGATCCGCCGCACCGAGGTGGTTTGACGCGGCTTGGGGATATCCGCCGAACGGCTGCCGCAGGACAGTCTGCCGCGTGGCCGTCATGCTGGCAAAACTGCCACAATTCCCGTATCTAGTCGCTGTGCGGCTGCCCCATTCCCCCTCCCTTGGGGCGCGCGCCAAGGAGGACATCTTGAAGAGACGCGACTTCGTCTCCGGCACCGCGGCTTTGGCTGCGTCCAGCGCGGTTGCCGGTCTGGCTTCGCCGGCCTTTGCGGCCACCATCAAGCCCTACAGCTGGGATCTCAACCCCCCCACCGACACGCGCGACCATTTCATCGAATGGGGCAAGGCGCGGGGCGAGGATCCGTTCTTTCTCGGCGAGCGCTGGGACCGTTTCCAGGCCCTGCTGCGCAATAAGGACCTATGGAGCGCGCCCACCATTCGCGCCTTTTTGCTGACACCGCGCGAGGAGTTCGCCTCGGTCAGGCCGCAGATCTACAAGCACGCCTACGACCACGCGTTCCTCGATATCGGCTATGGCGTCACCATGTCGGGGCCCCATCTGCAGGGCCGCATGACCAACGTGCTGGAGGTGAAGCGTGGCGACAAGGTGCTGGAGATCGGCACCGGCTCGGGCGTGCAGTCGGCCTATATCGCCAACCTGACCGAGAACGCCTACACGATCGAGATCATCAAGCCGCTCGCCGACCGCACGCGGGCGCTCTACGACAAGCTGATCGAGAAGGGCTACACCGAGTATCAGCACATCAAGAGCAAAGCTGCCGACGGCTACTACGGCTGGGAAGAGGCGGCGCCCTTCGACAAGGTCATCGTGACCTGCGGCATCGACCACGTGCCGCCGCCGCTCTTGCAGCAACTGAAGGCGGGCGGCCTGATGGTCATTCCGGTCGGCCCGCCGGGCGCGCAGCGCGTGCTCAAGATCGCCAAGCTGCAGGGCGCCGACGGTTCCATCACCACGACGCGTGAGGATATCTACGGCGGCAAGATCGTGCCGTTCGTGCCCTTCACCAAGCTCGAAGGCGACAAGATCGTCGGCACGCACAACCGCTGAACACGCGGGGGCGTGCCGCCTCCGCGGCGCGTCTTCGTCATGGATCATGATCGCGCCACGTGAATGGTGCGCAGCAGGAGACCTGCCCCCTTGAACGTCTCCATCGATCTCGACCGGCGTCAACCGGTCACGTTTTACCTCTCTGTCGGGCTGGTGGCGGGCAGCATCATTGCGCTGCAGATCGCCATCATGCGCGTCTTTTCGGTCGGAAGCTGGGCCCATTTCGGCTCGCTGGTCGTGAGCCTCGCCATGTTCGGCTTCGGCCTCACCTCCGCGGTGATGTGCGTGGGCAAGGGCTGGTTCGAGCGCCACTGGCAGGGCGCGGTGAAAGCGGCCCTACTGCTGTTCGGCCCGCTGATGGTGGGCTGCAACCTGATCGCCCAGCAGGTGCCGTTCAACGCCATCTTCCTGATCTCCGATCCGATGCAGAAGTGGCGGCTGCTCGCCAACTTCGTGCTCTATTTCTTGCCGTTCCTGGCCGGCGCCCTCTATCTCGGCGTCGTGTTCCTGAAGGCGCAGAAGACCTTCAACCGGGTTTACTTCGCCGATATGGCTGGCTCGGGCCTGTGCGGGCTCTCGGTCCTGCTCGCCATGTATGTGTTCGACCCCGCGAACATGATCATGGCGCCGCTGCTGCTGTGGTTGGCGGGTGGCGTGCTGTGGTTCGTGTCGTTGCGCGATCGGCGCGGGCTTGCGGCGCTCATCGTGGTGGCGCTGCTCGCCGGAGGAGCGCACTACGTCCTGCCGTCAGCGTTCGGCATCCCCACGCTTGCCGTGTCCGACTACAAGGGCGTCGCCTACGCCCGCAAGTTCCCCGACAACAAGCGCACCTACGAGCGCGCCTCGCCGTTCGGCTATATGGAGATCTATTCCAGCTCCTATCTCCATTTCGCGCCCGGCCTCTCCGACAATGCCGCCTTCAACCTGAAGAAGATGCCGGAGAATGCCTATCTCGGCCTGTATCTCGATTCGGATGGTCCGCAAGGCATCATCAAGGATCTGCCGGAGGATGAGGTCGCCTACTTCCGCTACTTGCCGATGTACTATCCCTATGTGCTGAAGCAGAAACCGGACACCTTCGTGGTCCAGTTCGGCGGTGGCATCTCGACGGCGGTGGCCCTGAAGGAAGGCTCCGAGCATGTGACGGTGGCCGAGGGCAATCCCGCCATCCTGACGGCTTTCCGTGAGGACAAGGGCCTGCGCGCCTTCACCGGCGACATCCTCAACAATCCCAAGGTGAGCGTCATCGACTATGACGGCCGCCTCTATCTCGCCCACACCAAGAACCGTTACGACGTGATCGACCTGTCGCTTGCCGATTCGGCGGGCCTGTCGAGCCCGGGCGGCTTCGCCATCGTGGAGAAGTACGCCTACACGCGCGAGGCGATGGCGGCCTACATGCGCGCGCTGAAGCCGGGCGGCATCCTGTCGGTGACGCTCTGGAACAAGGAGGAGCCGCCCAAATCGGTGCTGAAGTTGTACGCCACCATGGCGGCGGCGGCTCATGACGTCGACGGCGCGGATATCTCGAAGAATTTCTACGTCGCTGCCGCCTATCTTTCGACTGCGACGGTGCTCTACAAGCGCGGTGGCTTCAGCGCCGACGATATCGCCAAGCTCAACGAGCATACCCGCGCGATGTCGTTCGACGAGATCTACTATCCCGGCATCAAGATCGACACGACGCCGCTCGCCCAGACCCTGCAGGATTATCGCGACCAGTTCTTCTATGCCGGCCCGCCGCCCGATCCGACGGCGCCCGAGGAGAAGGCAGGCAAGGCAGACGAGGCATCCGGTGACGAGCCGCACGACAAGCCGCCGCCGGAGCTCGCCCAGGCCGATGCGCCGCCCGGCACGCCGCCGGCTCCGCTGGTGCCGGCAACCACGATGGGCCGGCTGGCCTGGCATTTCCTGGTCGATGGCGGTTGGCAGAAGGTGGCGGACGACTACGTGTTCGACACGCGCATGCTCACCAACAACCAGCCCTACTTCGCCGCCTACATCAAGGTGAAGGACCTGCTGAAGTTCCTCGACCGGCTCGAGCTGGTGCAGGACGAATGGGGCTACCTGCTGATCTGGGCGACGCTCGGCATCGCCACGGTCTTCGCGTTCACGCTGGTGCTGTTCCCGGTGATCTTCGGCTGGCGTACCATCTTCAGCCGCAATCCCGGCAAGTTCGGCACGATGATCTATTTCCTCTGCCTCGGACTCGGCTACATCACCGTCGAGGTGGGCATGATCTCCCACTTCGTTCTGGCGCTCTCCAACGCCACCGTCTCGGCCTCGGTGCTGATCACGGGCATGCTGGTCTTCTCCGGCCTCGGCAGCTTCGTCTCCGAGCGCTTCTACGACCGTGCGCGCCGCGTGATGCCGCGCATCTTCTTCGCGATCTTCGTCATCCTCGCGGTCTACGCCTTCGCCATCGACTATGCGCTCGATTGGGTCGGAACGCTTCCGTACCTGCTGCGCATCGCGCTCTGCCTGCTGCTGATCCTGCCGCCGGCCTTCCTGATGGGCTTCCCCATGCCAACGGCCATGACAGCGCTGAGCCGGCTCGGCAAGGAGCACATGTTCCTGTGGGCCTGGGGCGTGAACGGCTGCTTTTCGGTGATCGGCGCAGCCCTGGTGCCGATTGTGGCGACGAGCTTCGGCCTGCCTGCCGTCGTGCTGGTGGGGGCCGTGGCCTATCTTGTGGCCTTGCCGGCCTTCTTCTCCGTCCTGAAGCCGCTCGGCGAGACGCGGCTCGCGGCGGCGTGAAGCGCCGGGCTCTGCTGCTGGGAGCCTTGTTCTTCCCGATGGCTGCGCATGCCCGGACACTGCGGAAGACGGTGAAGAAACCGGCCCCCCGCGCCCCGGCGAGGCCCGCGGTGCACAACAAGCCCGTCGCCCGCGCGTCGGTCGGTCCCCAGCCCTTGAAGGAAGCCAAGAGCCAGCTGATCGCCTTCAATACCTCACCCTTCCCCTATCGTGGGCTCATTCCCGACACCAACAAGCCGTTCCTCGACGTGCGTGCGGGCAGGCGTCGCGGCCATACCACGCTGCGCGGCGATGTGTGCTGGGAAGACACCACCTACTCGGATCGCCGGTCGCTCCTTTACCTGCCGGCGGGCTACAACCCGCAGCTTCCGTCGCTGATGGTGCTGTTCCTGCATGGCCAGGGCGCCACTCTGGAACGTGACGTGATGGCGCGTCAGGCGGTGCCGCGCCAGGTTGCCGAATCGGGCAAGAATGTCGCCCTGGTCGCGCCGCAGCTCGCCTTCGATGCCGCCGATTCGAGCGCCGGCAATTTCTGGCGGCCGGGTCACCTCGCGGCCTATATCGACGAGGCCGCAGAACGGCTGATGCGCCTCTACGGCGACAAGCGGGTGGGTCCGCACTTCAACGCCGCACCGGTGATCATCGTCTCCTATAGCGGCGGCTATCTCTCGACCGCTTACGCCCTGCAGCGCGGCGGCGCTCCGTTCCGCGTGAAAGGCGTGATCCTGCTCGATTCGCTCTACGGCGACGAAGACAAGTTCGCCGGCTGGGTCTCGGCCCGCCGACAGACGGGCTTCCTGCTCAGCGCTTATACCGATTCCACACGCAGCGAGAATGCCACGCTGGAGGGTCTCCTGGCCAAGCGCCGCATTCCCTACGCCAACTCACTGCCCAAGACATTGACGCCGGGCACGCTGGCCTTCGTCGCCTGTGGCGGCATCGATCTTCATGGCGATTTTGTTACACACGCATGGACGGCCGATCCGGTGAAACAGGCGTTGGCCATGATCCCCGGCTATGAACCCGTGGTTCAGCCCCAACCCAAGCCCCAGCCTCAACCCAAACCCCGACCGCCCATTCGTGCTAAGAAGCGGGCATGAGCGCTTCCCTTCGTCATGACCTCCTGGACATCTTTGTCGGTCGGGCCACGCGCCGCTACGGGTTGAGCAACGTCAATCAGCTGCAGCATGCGCTGCAGGCGGCGACGCTGGCCGAAGCCGATGGCGCATCGCCTGCCACGGTGCTGGCCTCGTTGCTGCATGATATCGGTCACATGATCCACGGACTGGGCGACAATCCGGCGGGCCGCGGCGTCGATGACGTACATGAGGAGCTCGGAGCCAGATGGCTGGCCCAGCACTTCGGCCCCGAAGTGAGTGAGCCGGTCCGCCTGCATGTCGCCGCCAAGCGTTATCTTTGCGCGGTCGAGTCCGACTACTTCGGCAAGCTCGCATCCGATTCGGTGCGTAGCCTGCAATTGCAGGGCGGGCTGATGTCGGCCAACGAGGTCGAAGCCTTCCAACGCCATCCGCAGCAGGCCGAGGCCGTGCGACTGAGGCGCTACGACGAAGCCGCCAAGGATCCGCGGGCGACGACGCCCGACTTCGATCATTTCCTGCGTCACATCGAGGCCTGCCGCATCCAATGATCTCGCGCGAGCATGTCGAAACCGCGTGGTCGCGTGTGCGGCCGCATGTCAGGCGCACGCCGGCGCTCGAGGCGGCGGCGGGCATGCTGGGGCTCCCGGTGCCGATCGCGCTCAAGCTCGAAGCGCTGCAGGTCAGCGGTTCGTTCAAGGGACGGGGCGCCTTCCACAAGCTTCTGGTCTCGAAGGTGCCGCCGGCCGGCGTGGTCGCGGCCTCCGGCGGCAACCATGGCGCCGCGGTCGCCTATGCCGCCCGTGCGCTCGGTCATCGCGCCGAGATCTTCGTGCCCACCATCAGCGCATCGACGAAAGTGGAACGGCTCAAGAGCTACGGCGCGATCGTGCACCAGGTCGGCGCCGTCTATTCCGAAGCCCGCGCGGCAGCAGAGGACCGCGCGGCGGAGACCGGCGCACTCACCGTGCATGCCTACGAGGATCCGGAGGTGTTCGCGGGAGCGGGCAGCGTCGCACTGGAATTCGCCGCGCAAGCCCGCTTCGACACGCTGCTGGTCGCGGTCGGCGGCGGCGGCCTGATTGCAGGCTGTGCGGCCGCGATTGGTGATCGGGTGAAGATCGTCGCTGTCGAGACCGAGGGCACGCCGACGCTCCATGCCGCGCGCCGCGCCGGCCGGCCGGTCGATATCGCGGTCTCGGGCATCGCCGCCGATGCGCTGGGCGCAAGCCGTATCGGGGTGCCGAACTTCGAGATCGCCCAGAGACTGGTGGCCCATTCGATCCTGGTCACCGACGAGGCCGTGCGCATGGCGCAGCGCAGGCTGTGGGACGAACTCAGGGTGATCGCCGAGCCGGCGGGTGCGACATGCCTCGCCGCCCTCCTGTCCGGCGCCTACCGGCCGGCGCCAGACGAGGCGGTGGCGACCCTGGTCTGCGGCGCGAACACGGATCCGGCTTCGATCGCCTAATCCGCGAGCCAGACGTCGTGCCAGCTCGCGGCGGCAAAGTCGGGGACGGTCGAGTGGTTGCGCACCCGGATGCTGGCGAGTGTCACGGTGTCGAACTCGACCAGGGGCAGGAGCGGCGCGTCGCGCACGACGACCTTCTGGAACTCGACCACGAGTTCCTTGCGCCGTGACGCGTCCGTCTCGACCTTGATTCTTTCCACCAGCGCATCGAGCTCGGGATTGGAGTAACCGGAGGCGTTGCAGAAGGGCACGCCCTTCCGGATGCCGTCTGTCGTGTAGTATTGCGTCGTTATGGGCACCGGCTCCGACGGATTCGACTGATTGGAGATCGCAAGATCGAAGTCGTAGTCCGAATAGATGCGGCGGATCGAGGATGCGCGGTCGGGCATCGAGAGCGAGACGCCGATGCCGACGTCCTCCAGCGCCTGTTTGACGTAGGCGCCGACGCGGCCGTTGTCGGCAAACCAGCCGCCCGCCACGAGATCGAGCGTGAAGCGTGGGGCGTTTCCTTTTCTCGCAAGACCGGCCTTGTCCAGAAGCGCTGTCGCCCTCCCGGGGGCGAACTCGACCGGGTCGAGGTCGTTAACAAAGAACGCGGTGTTGGGAGAGAAGATCGGGCCTGTCCCGGCGCGGGCATAGCCGGCATAGACGGCGTCGACGATGACCTGGCGATCGATGGCATGGAAGAGTGCCTGTCGCACCTCGCGTCTGGCCAGGATCGGATGGCGCAGATTGCATTCCAGCGTGGTCGCCCAGACACGCTCCTCGTAGCCTTTCGAGGTGGCGATCACCTTGCCGGTGGCGGTGAGTCGTTTGATGTCCGGCAAGGCGACCGGCGTCAGCACGCCGATCTGGATCTCGCCAGCCTCGAGCGCCGCCGCGCGACCGGCGGGATCGCGCACATAGCGAAGGATCAGGCGATCGAGATAGGGGAAGCCCTTGCGCCAGTAACGGTCGTTTCTGACGAACTCGAAGTGGCTGCCGCGGACCCAACGCTGGAATTTCCAGGGGCCGGTCCCGATCGGCGCATTGTTCGCTGCATGGCCGACAGGATCGCCGCCGCCATAGACGTGTTTGGGAAGCACGTAGTTCGCGCTGCCGCTCAGCAGCGAGGCGAAGAAGAATGCAGGAGTCGGCTCGGAGAATTTGAAAACGACCGTGTCGGCAGCGGCGGCGTCGATGCCGACAAAGGTGGCCAGGGCCAAAGGGTCGGCATGCGGCTTCCAGATCTCGTTCACGGAATAGACGACATCTGCCGCCGTCATCTCCGTGCCGTCGTGGAAGGCGATACCCTTGCGCAGCTTGACCGTATAGGACCTGAAATCGGCGGCCGGCTGCCAGCTCTCGGCCAGTTCGCCCTCGAAGTCGCCGTCCATGCGCCGGTACGCCAGCCGCTCGAGCAGCTTGGACGCGGAGAAGGTCGGGCTGGGACCGCCTCCCGACGGCACGTAGCAGGCTTGCGGCTCGCCATCGCCCAAGGTCGCGACCAGCGTGCCGCCGTATCTCGGTTCTTCCTGTGCCCGCGCGCGCCGTGACGCACCCGCTAGGCCGACGGCCAGCGTGCCGATGCCGAAGGTTCGTCGGGAAAGCGCGCTCACCAGGCGATCTTACCCCGAAAGCGTCGAATAGGTCGCGCGGCCCACGGCGACCAGCGCCTTCTGCTCGTTGAAGACGTCGACATCGACCACACCCACGCTTTTGCCGGCGCGGCGCACCTTTGCCGTCGTGATCAGCTTGGTCTTGATCGCAGGCCGCAAATAATCGACGCGGAAGTTGACCGTCGGCAGGCCGCGCCTGAGCGCCATGACCAGCGCGTAATCGCCGACCGTGTCGATGATGGCCGCGATCGGCCCGCCATGCCATTGGCCGGTGCCCTTGCCACGCTCGAACTCGGGCCGCATCTCGCAGACCATGGTGACCTGCTCCCTGGCGGCGTCGGCTTCCGTGATCTTGAGACCAAGGAAAGAGATGAACGGCGAATGGTCGAGCATCGCCTGAATCTCGGCGCCCGAGAGCGGCTTTGGTGTTTCGCTCATGGCGCCACCACGATCTTGCCGAATACTTCGCGATCCTCGATCACGCGCAACGCCTCGCGGGCTTCCTCGAGCTTGAACACCTTGTCGACCAGCACCTTGAGCTTGCCGCTCTGCACCAGCTCCAGAAGTTTCTCGATGTCGCTCCTCACCCAGCCGTTGGAGCCCAGCACCTTGAGCTCGAAGGTCCAGATGAAGCGGATGTCCTCCTTGGGATCGAAGCCTGCGGTGGCG
Source organism: Pseudomonadota bacterium (assembly GCA_018242505.1). Classification (GTDB taxonomy): domain Bacteria; phylum Pseudomonadota; class Alphaproteobacteria; order Reyranellales; family Reyranellaceae; genus Reyranella. Next base: position 100,899 of record JAFEBU010000040.1, on the reverse strand, counting down.
CCGCAAGTGAGCAGCCGGCCGCCGACCTTCAGCACCTTCAGCGACTTCACCCAGGTCTCGCCGCCCGTGTAGTTCACCACGACATCGACACCACGGTCGGCGCCGCCGCCGCGTCGCGTGGGCTTGCCATGGAGCTTGTAGATCTCGTCCTGGAAATCGTGGGTGACGTAGTTGATGGTCTTGTCCGCGCCCAGCTCGGCCAGGCGCTTGGCCTTGGCGTCGGTGCCGGCGCAGGCGATCACCTCGGCCCCGGCGAGCTTGGCGAGCTGCAGGCAGCAGACGCCGACGCCGCCCGACGCACCCAGGATCAGGACCTTCTCGCCCTTGGCGACATGGCCGTTGGTCACCATCATGCGCATTGCCGTGCCGTAGGCGACAGGAAGCGCCGCGGCGTCGGCGAAGCTCACGCCCTCGGGAATGCGGATGAGCTGGTGCGCGCGCGCCCGGCAGAGCTCGGCCAGGCCGCCATGCACCGTCTCGCCCATCAACCCGCCCTCGACGCGGTTGATCGGATCGACCAGCACGCGATCGCCCTTCTTCCAGCCCGTGACGCCCGATCCGACCTCGGCGATCTCGCCCGCGACATCGAGGCCCATGATGGCTGGCATCGGCACCTTGATGCCGGGCATGCCTCGGCGCGTGAAGACATCGTGGTAGTTGAGCGACGAGGCCTTGACCGCCACGATCACATCGCCTTCGCCGGCCTTGGGATCGGGAAAGCCGGTCTCGAAGTTCAGGCGGTCGGGCCCGCCATGCTCTCTGATGACGGCTGCTCTCATTTCCGAAAATCTCCTGCGGCTGGGATTTGCCTGGCAAGGGCGCGCTTGTCGATCTTGTTGGTGCCGGCAAGCGGCATCTCGTCGATGAAGAAGACCTGTCGGGGATGCTGGTAGGCCGGAGCGTTGGCGAGTGCATGGTCCTTCACCGCCTGCTCGTCGAGATCGGCGCCCGACGCGCGTACGACGAAGGCGATCGGCTTGTGGCCCTTGAGCTCGTCCGGGACCGGCAGCACGGCCGCCTGGTGGATGTCGGGATGGCGCTCCAGCATCTTCTCGACCTCGCCCGGATAGATGTTCTCGCCGCCGCAGACGAACATGTCGTCGGCGCGGCCGATGAAATAGAAGAAGCCGTCCGCGTCGCGATGGAACACGTCGCCGGTACGGTAGAAACCATCCGGCGTCATCGCCTTGGCGGTGGCCTCGGGCAGCTTGTGATAGTGCGTCATCAGCGCGCCGCACTTCATTTCCAGAACGCCGCCCTCGGAGTCGGCTCCCACGACCTCCTTGCCGTCGCGCACCAGGCGCAACTCGACCGCGGCATGCGGGTAGCCCGTGGAGAGGTCCGGCTGCCTGATGCCCTTCGGATGCGGCCCGAACACGACGGGTCCTGCTTCGGTGGTGCCGTAGCCGTTGCCGATTTGCGCCTTGGGGAAGGCCACGCGCACCTGGTCGACCAGGGACTGGGTAAGAGGTGCGGAGCCCATGCGTACCGCTTCGACCGCCGAGAGGTCGGTCTTCGCCAGGAGCTCCTTTTCGCGCAGCAGCATGGCGATCATGGTCGGCACCGACGTGAGGAAGGCGACGCGATGCTTCGCGGCGGCCTCCACATAGCCCCTGGTCGTGAACTGCGGCAGCAGGACCACGGTGTCGCCGTGATAGAAGGTGGTCTGGCACATCGCCAGCCCGTTCATGTGGTAGAGCGGTGCGGCCACCAGCGAGCGCTGGCTGATCGGCCCTGGGCGCCGGGGCCGCTGGCTCATCACCCAAAGGTGCGAATAGTGCGACAGCACCACGCCCTTGGGCCGGCCGGTCGAGCCCGACGTGTAGAGGAACATCGCCGGTTCCCCGGGTTCCATCTTCGCGGGCGTGAACGGCCCTTCGTCGAGCAGGGCGGCGAAGTCGGTGTCGAACGAGAGCTTGGGCACGCTGTCAGGGGCGAGCCCCAGGCGTGCGGTGTCACCGATCACCAGCTTCGCGTCGCAGTCGTCGACGACATAGGCCACCGTCTCCGCCGGCAGCTTCCAGTTCACCGGTACCGAGACCAGCCCAGCCTGCATGGTGCCGAGGAACGTGAGCAGGAACTCGGCGCGATTGGCCGACAGGATCGCCACCCGGTCGCCGCGCTTCAGGCCGCGCTTCAGAAGCCCGCGTGCGAGGGCGCCGCTCAGGCGGAGCAGGTCGGCGTAGCTGTAGCGGCGTTCGCTGCCGTCACCGCCCTCGTCGATCAACGCCAGGCTGTCGCCCGGCACCTCGCGAGAGATCGCTTCGCCTTGATTGTTCCATTTGATCGCAGTCATCGCGTCTCGCCCGATGGTGTCGTCCCGAGCGAAGCGAAGGATCTTTTGCGGCGTCGATCAAAGATCCCTCGCCCGGCTCGGGACGGCACGACTGAATGCTGCACGCTCATTCGACGAACTCCAGCACGGCATTCATTGCCTCCTTCGCCGGGACGATGATCCGGCCCTTGTCCTGCTTCACGCTGCCGATCTTGCCGTCGTGCAGGGCCTGCCCGGCCTTGGCGAGCGAGGTGGTGCGGAAGGTGAGGCCGGCCATATAGGCCGGACGGCCTTCGGGGTCCGGCACGGCGTCGCCGAATTGCTCCCTGAGAGCGGCCTCGGTCAGGATATCGAAGCGCGAATTGCCGATCACGACGGTCTTTCCGCCCTTGATGTCGCGCACCGCTTGCGGCCCGAACATGTCGGCATAGAGCTTGGCGCCCTTGGCCGGATCGGGTTCGACGATCACTGCGCGCACCACTGCCACCGTACCGTTTCCGTGATGTCGCCACTCGTCGCGCCACACCAGGTCGCGGGTGAAGTGGTGGCAATAGTAGACGCGACCATAGGCCACAACGCCGGCCTTCATGCGGATGGTGCGGAAGCGGGCATCGCCCTGGCCGCCGTCGTATTTGACCGGCCGCGTGAATTCGACCGGCGGCTCGACGGGGACGCCGGCCTTGCTGAGTTCGGCGTAGGTGGCGGCCGAATCCTCAGATCCGAACACCAGGCCATTGAGGCCAAACGAATAATTCAGGATATCGAGACGACCCGACGTTGCGCCTTTGGGCACGGCAATCAACTCGAGATAGTCGGTGCCGAACATCGCGAGATGATTCATCGACCCCAGCGAATGGTAGCCGCGCTCGGTCAGCGTGAAGCCCAGCCGCCGATAAATTCCGGCTGCCCGGTCCATTTCGTCGCGCGCATTGATCACGACGTGATCGAGAGTGGGCACCGGCAATGTCATGGCAACTTCTCCTGCTCAGCAATGTGCGCCATCCTGGCACGGCAGACGCATCAGGAATTTCCTATAGCTCCCCGGGTTTGTCCCACGGCCGGAAAGTGTTTCCAATATCGGCACGTTCCGAGGAACGAATGTTCAATGCCGTCGAGCGCGGCAAGATTCTTGTTTGATGGTCCGCATTTTGCTGTGCTTGTGAGACACAATCGCTAGTCTCGCCTGCGTTCACTGCTTGGGGGTACATGTTCATGACCGCGAATTTCCGTCCAACCCGCCGTGCCACACTCGCCGGCCTCTCGGCGATCGCGCTCGGCGGCCGCCGCAGTCTTGCGCAGACGCCGGCGCCGAAGAAGGGCGGAACGCTCACCTTCATCCAGAACATCGAGCCCCAAACGTTGGTCGCGCTCACCACGACGGCCACCCCGGTGCTGACGGTGAGCGCCAAGGTCACCGAGGGCCTGCTCGAGTACGACTACGACATCAAGCCGAAGCCGCTGCTTGCGACCGAGTGGTCGATCAGCCCCGACGGCAAGACCTACACCTTCAAGCTTCGCCCCAACGTGAAGTTCCACGATGGCAAGCCGTTCACGTCGGCCGATGTCGCCTACTCGATCCAGCTCCTGAAGACCGTTCATCCACGCGGCCGCAACACTTTCGCCAATGTCACCGAGGTCAAGACCCCCGATCCGCTGACCGCCGTGATCGAGCTCAGCAAACCTGCTCCCTATCTCATCAAGGCGTTGACCGCGGCTGAAGCGCCGATGACGCCGCGTCATATCTATGAGGGCACGGATCCGGTCAGCAATCCCAACGGCAACGCCCCGATCGGCACCGGGCCGTACAGGTTCAAGGAGTGGGTGCGCGGCAGCCACATTCTCTACGAGCGCAATCCCGACTACTGGGATCCCGATTTGCCGCGCATCGACCAGATGGTGATGAAGGCCCTGCCCGACACCGGTGCGCGTTCGATCGCATTCGAGAACAAGTCGGCCGATATCGGCTATCGCACACCGGTAGCGTTGAGCGACCTCGATCGGCTGAAGAAGCTGCCGTATCTCGTGTTCGAGACCGACGGCACGAGCTACTCCTACAATGTCTCGTGCCTGCAGTTCAATCTGGACAGCCAGTATTTCAAGCACCTGAAAGTGCGCCAGGCGGTGGCCCATGCCATCGACCGGGAGCTTCTGGTCAAGACAGTGTGCTACGGCTACGGCACGGTTTGCTATTCGCCGATCGCGCCGGGCCTGAAGGAATTCAACGATCCCACGCCCAGCCCGTATCCCCTGGACTTCAAGAAGGCTGAGCAGCTTCTGGACGAGGCGGGCTTCCCGCGCGGGAAGGACAAGGTCCGCTTCCGCGTGCCGCTCGACTACAATCCGATCGGCGATGAAAGTCTCAGGGCCTCGGAGTTCCTGCGCGCTTCGCTCCGCCGCATCGGCATCGCGGTCGACGTCCGGTCGGCCGACAGCTCTGCTTTCGTGAAACGCATCTATACCGACCGCGCCTTCGACTTCACCTACAACGGCCATTCGAACCTGTTCGACCCCACGGTGGGCGTGCAGCGCATCTACTGGTCGAAGAACTTCAAGAAGGGCGTGCCGTTCTCCAATGGCTCGCACTACGAGAATCCCAAGGTCGACGCGCTCCTTGAGGGCGCGGCGGTCGAGAACGATCCGGCGAAGCGCAAAGCCATGTTTGTCGAATTCCAGAAGATCGTCGCCCAGGAGATTCCCGATATCCCCCTCTTTTCGCCGCTCTTTCTCACCATCAAGAACAAGCGCGTGCACGACGATTCGCTCACTGCCGACGGCGTGGAGGCGAACATGTCGCGTGTCTGGCTGGATGCCTGATCCATGAGGATGGGGCGCCGCGTTGCGACGACGCTCAGGCGCACGGCGATCCATGCCGTGCCCACGGTGCTGGGCATCATCGTGCTCGATTTCCTGCTGTTGCGGCTCATGCCGGGGGATGCTGCGGATGTGATCGCCTCGGAATCGGGCGTTGCGACCGCCGAGAGCATGGCGATGCTGCGCCAGCATTTCGGGCTCGATCAGCCGCTGTTGACCCAACTGATGAATTTCCTTGGCCACCTTGCGCAGTTCAACCTGGGCTTCTCGCCGCGCTACAACATGCCCGTGGTCGACCTGATCCTTCAGCGCCTGCCAAGCACCTTGCTGTTGATGGTGACGGCGCTCGCCTTGGCGTTGATTATCGGGATTGCCATGGGTTCGGTGATGGCCGCTTGGGCCGGTCGTTGGCCCGACCGCATCCTGTCCATCGTCGTCCTGCTCTTCTATTCGATGCCGGGCTTCTGGGTCGGGCTGATGGCGATCGTGCTGTTCTCGGTCAAGTTGGGGTGGCTGCCGAGCGACGGCGACATGACGATCGGCGCAGACCTTGGCGGCTGGGCGTCGATTTCCGATCGCCTGCAGCATCTTGCCCTTCCGGCGCTGGCGCTCGGCTCGTTCTTCGTTGCCGTCTATGCGCGGCTCACGCGCGCCTCGATGCTGGAAGTGCAACGCCAGGATTTCATGCGGACGGCGCAAGCCAAGGGTCTGCACCCCCTCCTGATCCAGCTCCGCCATGCGCTTCGCAATGCGCTGGTGCCGGTCACGACGGTTGCGGGCATGCACCTGGGGAATCTTCTGGGCGGAGCGGTCGTGACGGAGACCGTATTCGGTTGGCCGGGCCTGGGCCGCCTTGCCCTCGAGGCGGTGCTGGCGAGGGATTTCTCCACACTGCTTGGGGTGCTGTTGCTTTCCTCGCTGTTGGTGATTGTCGCCAACCTGCTGATCGACCTTTTGCACGCCTGGCTCGACCCGCGCATCGAACCCGCCTGACATGTCCGTGCAGGTCGATCCCGAATTGGAAGTACCCGTGTCCGTGGACACCGGAAGCCGCGCGGCGCCGCGCAAGCATCGCCGGTTGCGCGCCTTCGTGCGCAATCCGACGTTCGTTGCCGGTGTTATGATCCTGGCTTTCTTCGTTTTCCTGGCGGTATTTGCCGACCTTCTTTGTCCGGGGGACCCGCTCGACATGGTGGCGCCGCCGGTCCTGTGGCCGGGGCAGGATATGGCCTTTCCGCTCGGCACTGACTCGCTCGGACGCGACGTGCTGTCGGGCCTCGTTCATGGCTCGCGTGCGTCGCTGGTTGTCGGCATCTCGGCCGCGGCCATCGGGCTTGCGATCGGCATGTTGGTGGGCGCGCTGGCCGGCTTCTTCGGCGGCCGGATCGATACGGCCTTGACCCGCTTGATCGAACTCTTCCAGACGACACCCACTTTCATCCTGGTGATCGTGATTGTGGCGATCGGCGAGCCCAATCTGGAGACGATTGCCATGGCAATAGGGCTTGCCTCCTGGCCGACGGTCGCGCGGCTTGTGCGCGCGCAGTTCCGATCGTTGCGCGAGTCCGATTTCGTCATGGCGGCGCGCAGCCTGGGCTACTCGCGCTGGCGCATCATCCTGCAGGAGATCCTTCCCAACGCCTTGCCGCCCGTGATCGTCGCCGCCTCCGTGATGACCGCAAATGCGATTCTGATCGAAGCAGGCCTTTCGTTCCTGAACATGCGCGATCCGAACATCGTGAGCTGGGGCGGTATGATCGGCGACGGCCGCGACCAGCTGCGCACGGCGTGGTTCCTGACCGCGCTGCCCGGCGCCGCCATCGCGCTCGCCGTTTTGTCGCTCAACCTGGTGGGGGACGGCCTGAACGAGATCCTCAACCCGCGGACCGAGCCATGACGGTCCTGGTGTCTTTGCGGCGTGCGCGCCCATCCGGTGGCGCGATCTTTGGTGCAACGACAGGAAACGCGCGCCCAGGCGCGGAGATTGCTCCGCGCGGGTCGCGCGCCCCCAGCCCATGAGCCTGCTGACCGTCGACAAGCTGTCGGTCGCCTTTCCCGGCCATGTCGCCGTACGCGAGGCGAGCTTCTCGATCGAGAGCGGAGAGACGCTGGCGCTGGTGGGCGAGTCGGGCTGCGGCAAGTCCGTGACGGCCTTCTCGGTGATGCGGCTGTTGCCGTCCAACGCGCGGATCGCCTCGGGTCGCATCCTGCTCGAAGGGACGGACCTTCTGTCGCTCTCGGAACCCGAGATGCGCGAGGTGCGTGGCGCCAAGGTCTCGCTGATCCAGCAGGAGCCGATGACCTCGCTCAATCCCGTCCTGTCGATCGGACTGCAAATTACCGAGGTGATCCGCCGCCACGAGAAACTCTCGCGCAGGGCGGCCCGCGCGCGCGCGGTCGAGCTCCTCGACCTCGTGCGCATTCCCGATGCCCATCGCCGTCTCGACGATCATCCCCACAATCTTTCCGGCGGCATGCGCCAACGCGTGATGATCGCCATGGCCGTGGCCTGCCGGCCGAGGCTCTTGATCGCCGACGAGCCGACGACCGCCCTCGATGTCACGACCCAGGCCCAGGTGCTCGATCTGCTGGACGACCTGCGCCGCCGTCTCGGCATGGCGGTCCTGCTGATCACCCACGATCTCGGCGTCGTGGCGCAGTGGGCCGATCGCATCGCCGTCATGTATGCCGGCCGCATCGTTGAACAGGGCGGGATCGAACCGTTCTTCGCCAGGCCGCTGCATCCCTATTCGCGTGGGCTTCTGGGCGCGCGGGTCGATGTCGATGCGGACGAGCACTACTCGAAGAACCGCCTGAGCGAGATTCCGGGCAGCGTCGGTTCGGCCGCGGGCCAGGCGGGTTGCTCCTTTGCGCCGCGTTGTCCGGTCGCCGAACCCGCGTGCCGGCGGGCCGTGCCGCCGTTGGTGGCGCTGCCGGACGAGCGCGCGGTGGCATGTCCGGTGACGGTGGTGCTAGCAGGAGGCCCGCATGGCGCTGCTCTCCGTTAGGGACCTGCACACGCGCTACGCCGTGGGCAAGCAGCAGTTGCGCGCGGTCGATGGCGTGAGCTTCGAGGTCGGGCGCGGCGAGACGGTCGGCCTCGTGGGCGAGTCGGGCTGCGGGAAGTCGACGCTCGGCAAGACCATCCTGCGGCTGGTGCCTTCGGCCGAAGGCACGATCGAGCTCGACGGCGCCGATATCACTCATCTCGGCGAAGGGGCGATGGCGCCGCACCGGCGGCGAATGCAGATGATCTTCCAGGATCCGTTCGGTTCGCTCAATCCGCGCCAGACCATTCGTACCGTGCTCGACACCGCTCTCAAGGTGCATCGGCTTGGCAATGGCGCCGAGCGCGAGCGGCAGCTGCAGGAGATCGTCACCCGGGTCGGGCTGCCTTCCGATTCGCTCGACCGCTACCCGCACGAATTCTCGGGTGGCCAGCGCCAGCGGATCGGTATCGCCCGTGCGCTGGTCCTGCACCCAGCGCTGATCGTGTGCGACGAGCCCGTGTCGGCGCTCGATGTCTCGATCCAGGCGCAGATCCTGAACCTCCTGATCGATCTCAAGCGAGAGTTCGGTCTCGCCTATCTCTTCATCAGCCACGATCTCAGCGTCGTGCGCTACTTCGCCGATCGCGTTCTTGTGATGTATTTCGGGCGCATCGTGGAAAGCGCCTCGCACGCCACGCTATGGCGCGACCCGCGGCATCCCTACACCAAGGCGTTGTTCGCGGCCGTGCCGTCCGCCGACCCGACGCACAAGCGCGTCGCGCCGCCGATCAAGGGCGAGCTCGTCACTACGGAGCAGGTGAGGGGCTGCCGGTTCCACTCGCGCTGTCCGGCTGCGACCGATCGCTGTCGCGCCGAGGAGCCGCCGCTCCGATCGTTGGGAGAGGGACACCATGCGGCCTGCCACTATGCCTGAGCCGACCTTCGGTCTGGGGCGACGTGAGTTCGGGGACGTGTGGGACTATCATGCCGCCATGCAGCAGGAGATCGTGCAATGAGACCCAACCATCCGCTGAGCCGCATTGCAAGTCAGGTCATGTGGGACCGCCTGATCTCGGTCGTCGAGGAACAGGCGCAGACCTTGGTCCGCACTGCTTTCGGCACGCCGACGCGCGAGGCTGGCGACTTGTCGGCGGGCGTCTACGACACAAGGGGCCGGATGCTGGCGCAAGCGGTCACCGGCACGCCCGGCCACGTCAACTCCATGGCCAAGAGCGTGGACCATGTGCTGGCCAAGATCCCGCTCGCGCAGATGGCGGATGGCGACGTCTTCATTCTCAACGATCCCTGGCAGGGTACCGGCCACCTGAACGACATCGTGATCGTGACGCCGGTCTTCCGCCGCGACCGCGCCGTCGGCCTGTTCGCCGACACGCTGCACGTGGTCGATATCGGCGGCCGCGGTATCATGGGCGCGGCCAACCAGGTCTACGAGGAAGGGATCTATATCCCGATCACCAAGATCGTCGACAAGGGCGAGGTCAATCGCTGGCTGGTCGACCTCATCGACGCCAACGTGCGCGAGCCCGTGCAGGTGATCGGTGATATCTACTCCCTGATATCCAGCAACGAGGTCGGAGGCCGCCGCCTCATCGCCATGATGGACGAGTTCGGCCTGGAACATCTCGACGACCTCGCGCGGCACATCCTCGACCATTCGCGCGCCGCCAGCCTCGCCGCCATCGCCACGCTCAGACCCGGCACCTATCGCAACGAGATGACGGTCGACGGCTTCAACGGCAAGCCGATGACGCTCAGGGCCGCGCTCACGGCGGGTCCCGAGGGTATCGATGTCGATTATGCAGGATCGCCGGGCGTCGTCGCCCAGGGACTGAACGTGCCGCTCTGCTATACCGAGGCCTATACGTCCTTCGGCGTGAAATGCATCATCGCCCCCAAGGTGCCGAACAACGCCGGCTCGCTTGCCACAATCCGGACCACGGCGCCCGAAGGCTGCATCCTGAACGCCAGGCATCCGGCGCCGGTCGCGGCGCGCAGCACGATCGGGCATCTGCTCCCCGATGTCGTGTTCGGCTGCCTGATCCAGGCGCTGCCCGACGGCGTGCCGGCGGAGGGAACATCCTGCCTGTGGAACCTTCGCCTGATGGGCGGCCCCGGCCGCGTCGACGGGGATCCGGCGGTGCTGGCGAAGGCGACACCTTTCAACGTCACCTCGTTTCATTCGGGCGGCACGGGTGCGCGGCCGCGCGCCGATGGATTGAGCGCCACCGCCTTCCCGTCGGGCGTCCGCAATGTGCCGGTCGAGGTGACCGAGGCGCTGGCGCCGGTCGTGATCTGGAAGAAGGAATATCGCGAGGACTCCGGCGGCGCGGGAGAGTATCGCGGCGGGCTCGGCCAGGTGATGGAGATCGGCAGCGCCGAAGCCATGCCGTTCGGCATTTCGGCGACGTTCGAGCGCGTCGTCCATCCGGCGCGCGGCCGCGTCGGCGGCAAGGCAGGCCATCCCGGCAAGATCGAGCTCATTTCGTCGGGCAAGCTCCTGCCGCCCAAGGCACATTCGAGCGTGCCCTCTGGCGAGCGGCTGCGCATCTCGATGCCCGGTGGCGGTGGCTACGGCGATCCGATGAAGCGCCCGGCGGAAAAGGTGGCCGAGGATGTCGAAAGGGGCTTGGTGTCGGCCGTCAAGGCCCGTGAACTTTATGGCGTCGCCGTGACGGCGGACTTCAAGGTCGACTCCGCGGAGACGGCAAGGCTTCGGATGCAGGTCGCGGCGGAGTAGAGTCGGGCCATGAGATCGATCCTCTCGATCGTGGCCGCTCTTTCATTTGTCCTGCCGGCTGCAGCGCAAGACCGGCCGAAAGCTTGCGGTGCCCTGCCGAAGAGCTGGGACGGGCAGGCCTACGCGATCGATGGAAATATCCTGACCGGTGTCGGGTTGAAGCCGTCGATCCGGCTGTGGGGCATTCGCGCACCCAAACTGCGCGGCGCAGACGACTCGGAAACCGTTCCCGGCATGATCGCGCGCGCGGCGCTGGAGGATCTGCTGACGGTCGGCGAGCACCACGTCTCGTGCAGGGTGGCGAGCTGGGACGACCAATGTCGCCTCGTGGCGCAATGCACCATCACCGCCGAGATGCCGCGCGGGACTCCGCCTGCACCGCATGATATCGCCCTGCGTCTGCTGGAGGACGGTTTCGTCTACGGCTTCGACCTCGGGTCGGCCTTGTCCTGGGATAGCGAGGCGAACGCACGCTATGCGCATTTCGAGGCCATCTCGCGTCAGGCGCGCAAAGGCCTTTGGCCGCGTTGGCTTGGTGAGCCCGACCAGACCAACGCACCGCCGAAGTGACTGTACGTTTGCGCACGCTACGCACTTTGTGCGTCTGGAATGCTTCGATGATTCTGCGATTCACAAGCGCGTGACCGTGCGCGGCGAACGAGCATGGCAGGCTTGAGTATCCGGCGCGCATAGAAGCTCCGGTTCGCGCTAGAGTAGGCGGATGAGTACGGGTACGAGTATGAATGCTGCACCCGAGATCATCCCGCTGTTTCCCACGCCACTCGTGATTTTTGATGTGCCGGATGCAGCTGCGCTCAATAAGGAGCTGCGCGTGGTGATCGAGCAGCGCGAGAAGAGTCATCCCAGCAAGCAGAAGTCGAACATCGGCGGCTGGCAGTCGAGCTGGGACATGGATCGCTGGGGCGGGCCGCCTGCGATCAAGTTGCTGGCCTATGCACGCAACGTCGCCAACCGCATGACGACGAACCAGGACGGCAAGACGGGCAATGGCCCTTACCCCGGTTATTTCGCCGTCACGTGGCTCGGCAACATGTGGGCGAACGTCAATCGCAGCGGCGACGGCAACGAGTTCCACTCGCATCCCGGCGCCTATTGGTCCGGTGTCTACTATGTCGACGACGGCGGCATCGATGCCGATCCCTCGCTGGGCGGTGAGCTCGAATTCATGGATCCGCGCGGTCCGCTGCCGCTCATGAACGCACCGCATCTGCGCATGTCGGGCGGGCTCACCGCCGGCACCACGGAAAAAGTGCAACCCAAGGCCGGCCGCATGGTGATCTTCCCGGCTTGGCTCTTGCACCAGGTCCGGCCTTATCGCGGCAATGTCGAGCGCATTTCGATCGCCTTCAATCTCGCGGTATAAATTCAATCTCGCGGTATAAATTTTCCTCACGGCGATGACGTGCGCGTGACGGTATCGCCCCCGATCGGATTTGGGATAAGGTCCCCGGCCGGAGCATACCGAATGAAAAGATCTCTGCCGTGGACGTCGATCTTCCTGCCCGGCTGAACGCGGGGAGATCCGGCGGATCCCGGACGTGACTCGAGCCAGGGGCATCGCCTCACCCTTCCGTCGCATGCTGAAGGCGGGTTCGCCGGATTTCTGGCGGCTCTGGTACCTCGGCCTGATCGTCTTCACCGTGCGCTGGCTGGAGACGGTCGCGGTCGGCGTCATCGTCTATGAAATCACCAGCTCGGCGTTCCTGGTTGCGATGATGACGATGCTCCGCCTGTTGCCGATGGGCCTGTTCGGCGGCCCGATCGGCGCCCTTGCCGAGCGGTTCGATCGTCGGCTCAGCCTGGTCGGCATCGTTGCCCTGATGGCGGCGACGTCGGCCATGCTCGCGGTGGTCGCGTGGCTGGGCCAGCTCGAGGTCTGGCATCTGGCCGTCGCGAGCTTCATCAACGGCTGCGGCTGGGCGACCGACAATCCCGTGCGGCGTGTCATGATCGGGGAGGCGGTTGGTCGCGAACACATGGGCTGGGCGATGTCGCTCGATGTCGGCGCCAGCAACGCCAGCCGCATGATCGGCCCGACGGTGGGCGGCGTGCTGCTGGCGAGCATCGGGATCGAGGGCGCCTTCCTGCTGAGCGTCGTCCTCTATGCCACGGCGATCGTGGCGGGCCTCGCCGTGCGCACGCACAGCCCGCCGTCGGCCGGCGCCGGACAGGTGCTGGCCCGCATGCGGGAAGGCTTCGCGGTGGTGCTGGCCGACAAGCGGCTCGCTGCGACCATGGTCGTGACCGTGATCTACAATCTCTTCGCCTGGCCCTTCACCAGCATGATCCCGGTGATCGGGCGCGACCAGCTTTCGCTGGGGCCGGAAGGGGTCGGCATCCTGGCGAGCCTCGATGGTGTGGGCGCCTTCTTCGGTGCGCTGGTGCTCGCCTTCCTGCTGACGCCGCGTTGGTATGCGCGCGCCTATGTCGGAGGCCTTGCCTGCTACACCGCGGCGCTGATCGTGTTCGCGCTCGCCACGGATCCGGTCCTTGCGGGGGCTGCGCTGCTGATCACCGGCCTCGGCGGCGCCGGCTATGCCACGCTCCAGGCCACCATCGTCTACCTCGCCGCGCCGCCCGAGATGCGCTCGCGGGTCCTTGGCGTCCTGTCGGTCTGCATCGGCACCGGGCCGGTCGGATTCGTCTGGCTGGGATGGCTTGCCGATCGCATCGGTGCGCCGCACGCCACCGCGATCACCGGTGTGCTGGGCCTGATTGCCGTTGCGGCCACCTTTCCATTGTGGCGCCGGATCTGACCGGCGGTCGATTCAGGCGTTGGACGACAAGGTTGTGCTGCCATGCGGGTCATCGCGGCTGGTGTTCAGGCTGGCGTAGCCCGCAACCATCGCGCAGGCCAGCAGCACGAGCACCACATGCCGGAGCTGCAGGCGGCGAGCGGTCGGCATTGCCGGGATCTCGCGATCGAGCGGCAGCCAGCTATGCCATGTCCACACGGCGACCGGCAGGACGACGAAGGCGAGCAGGGTGCCGCCGGCGATGCTCCAGGCGTCGAGGTCGTAGATGTTGTTGAACCATATCCAGGTGATCAACTGAACGCACAGGCCGAGGACGACTGGCAGGACCAGTCGAAGAAGCCAGGTCCAGATCCGTTCGTCGCGCGCCAGCTTGGTGGGCGTCGCTGCCCATCCGTCGCCAGTGCGCAGACTCGTTTCCACAGCCGCCCCACGGCTTGAAAAATCGGTCATCGAGTGACCCCATCTGAAATCGGAGCGCTCTGCACCCACAGAAGCGTTCCTTACCCAAGGTGATCAATGCGGCACACGCTATGCAATCTTGTGGGACAAATGCTGTGACATTCGTGGGTGAGCCGGTGCCACTTTGTCACACAAAGAGTGGGCCGGCGCGGGACCCGAGGAGGCTGCGCCTTCCTTGTGCACGAATGTGGCATGTTCGAATTGGCCGACGACTGTCGGCTCAAGCGGGGGAGAAGAAACAATGAAAGCATCATCGGTCAGTTTTCAGGCCGCAATCCTGTTCGTCATCGCCGGCATGATCTGGGGATTCATCATGGCGATCTCGGAGGATCACTCGGCCATGGCGGCCCATGCCCATCTCAATCTCCTGGGCTGGGTCTCGCTGTTCCTGTTCGGTCTTTACTATCGTCTGCATCCGTCGCTGGAGCACAGCAAGGGGGCGCTGATCCAGGTTGGGCTCTGGATCGTCGGCACCATCGTCCAGGCCGTCGGCGTCGGCCTCGTCACAACGGGTGACAACAGCGGCGAGCCCTTTGCCGCGGGCGGCTCGTTCATCGTGCTGGCAAGCATGCTCCTGTTCGGCTGGCTGGTGTTCGGGAGCGAGCGTGCCGGCGTCCGCGCATAGCCCTGCATCCGCATCAGCGGCGAGGTGGCGGACGAACGGCGCGGTCCAGGACTTCGTCGGCCTCGCCCGGCAGGAGGGGCGGAACATCGGGGCCAACACCTTCACGCCCGCCCCGAAGTTGCGACAGGTTTTCAGGCAGACGCGACGGTCGAATTCATTCGCAGGGCTCGCCTTCGATAATTGCAACTGCGCAGAGCGGAAATGACGGTGGGCCCTTGCTGTCGGTCGAGGCGTTGCCCTAGGCTGGGGCAACGAATGCGTCGGCTGCAGGGCATGGCCGGCCGCCAAAAATCCGATCCCCATCGGAACAAGTCGCCTGGAGGCGGCGCGAGGGACAGGAAAGGACAAAGCGACAATGACGGATGTTCAATACGTGGCGCCGGGATCGCTCGACGAGGCGGTGCGTGCATTCGCAGCGGCCTCGGGCGCGGCCCGGATCCTGGCTGGCGGTACCGATCTCCTGGTGCAGATGCGCTCGGGCGCCGTTCGACCGAGCCTGATCGTCGACATCAAGAAGATCACCGAGATGACGACGCTCGAGGAGAACGCCGACGGCAGCTTCCGGATCGGTGCGGCGGTGCCGGGCGCGGTGCTGCGCGAGCACCCCGGGCTCAAGAAGGTTTGGCCGGGCGTGGTCGAGGCTGCAAACCTGATCGGCTCGACCCAGATCCAGGGCCGTGCCTCGGCGGGCGGCAATCTCTGCAACGCCTCGCCGGCGGGCGACAGCGTGCCGGCCGTGGTTGCGGCCAACGCCATTGTCACCGTGCAGGGCCCCAACGGCCGGCGTCAGTTGCCGGTGGAAGCGGTTCCTGCCGGACCCGGCCGCACGAACCTTGCAAAGGGCGAGATCGTCGTGAGCTTCACCTTGCCACCGCGGCCAAAAGGCTCCGGCGATGCCTATCTGCGCATGATCCCGCGCACCGAGATGGACATCGCCGTGGTCGGCTGCGGCGTCAACCTGACGCTCGACAAGGGGACCTGCATCGCCGCTCGCGTCGGCCTGGGAGCGGTCGCGCCGACGGTGCTGCTGGTCGAGGACGCAGCCAGGGCGCTGATCGGATCGAAGCTCGATCCGGCGGCGCTCGACAAGGCGGCCGCCGCCTGCCGCGCCGCCTGCCGGCCGATCGACGACAAGCGCGGCACCATCGCCTATCGCACCCAGATCTCGGGCGTGCTGCTGAAGCGCGCCGCCACCATCGCCGCCGAGCGCGCGGGGAGAAACTGACCATGGCCAAACTGCACGTTTCCACCATCATCAACGGCGAGCCGCAGGAGTTCCTGTGCGATGCCGAGCAGAGCCTGCTCGACGCGCTGCGCGGGCCGCTCGGCCTCACCGGCAGCAAGGAGGGCTGCGCCTCGGGCGACTGTGGCGCCTGCAGCGTCACGGTCGATGGCCGTCTCGTCTGCTCCTGCCTGATGCTGGCGGCCGAGGCGGAGGGCAAGAGCATCGGCACCATCGAGGGCATGGCGGTCGATGGCCTGCATCCCTTGCAGCAGAAATTCCTCGAGATGGCCGCGCTTCAATGCGGCATCTGCACGCCGGGCGTGCTGATGGCGGCGAAGTCGCTGCTCGACAGGAACCCCGACCCGACCGAGCATGAAGTCCGCTTCTGGCTCGCCGGCAATCTCTGCCGCTGCACGGGCTACGACAAGATCGTGCGGGCGGTGATGGAAACGGCCAAGGATATGAGGGAGTCCGTGCGATGAACGCTCCGGTTACCGAACGCCAGAACAACAAGTGGATCGGCCAACGCACCGTCCGGCCCGACGGCGCGGAGAAGGTCACGGGACGCGCGGCCTTTGCCGCCGACACGACCATGCCCGGCATGATCTGGGGCAAGGTGCTGCGCAGCCCGCATCCGCATGCGCGTATTCGTTCGATCGACACCTCGAAGGCCGAGAAGCTGCCGGGTGTGAAGGCCGTGGTCACGGCCAGGGACATCGTCGATTTTCCGATCGACAAGTCGGTGATGCTGGGCATCCAGGACATGCGCTGGATGTGCCGCAATGTCATGGCGCGCGAGAAAGCCTTGTTCGCGGGGCATCCCGTTGCCGCGGTCGCCGCGATGACGGAGAAGATCGCGGCCGAGGCCTGCGCGCTGATCGAGGTCGATTACGAGGTGCTGCCCTGGGTGATCGACGTCGAGGCGGCGATGAAGCCCGATGCGCCGATCCTGCACGACTTCATGACGTTCGAGGGCAAGCCCTCCAACATCGCCGGAAAGCTCGAGCACAAGCTCGGCGACGTGGAGAAAGGCTTCGCCGAAGCCGATGTGGTGATCGAGCGCAGCTTTCGCACCCAGCCCGTGCACCAGGGCTATATCGAGCCGCATGCCTGCCTGGTCAGCGTCTCCGACGGCAAGGCCACGGTGTGGAGTTCGAGCCAGGGGCAGTTCATGGTCCGGGCCATGTGCGCCTATCTCACGGGCCTGCCGCAGAACGACATCCGCGCCATTCCCGCCGAGATCGGTGGCGGCTTTGGCGGCAAGACCATCATCTATCTCGAGCCGCTGGCGCTGATCCTGTCGAAGAAGTCGGGCCGCCCGGTGAAGATGGCGATGACACGCGAGGAGGTGTTCCGCGCCTCCGGTCCGACATCGGGCTCCTACAGCAAGGTGAAGATCGGCGCCAAGAAGGACGGCACGATCGTCGCCGCGCAAGGCACGTTCTGCCTGCAGGCGGGCGCGTTGCCGGGCTCGCCGATCCGCGGCGCGGCGGGCTGCGCCTTCTCGCCCTACGACATCCCGAACGTGCACTCGGTCGGCTACGACGTCGTCTCCAACCGCTCCAAGGTCGCGGCCTATCGCGCACCGGGTGCGCCGCTCGGCGCCTATGCCGCGGAGTGCGTGCTGGACGAGGTGGCCGAGGCGCTCAAGATGGATCCGCTGAAGTTCCGGCTGAAGAACGCCGCCAAGCAGGGCACCAAGGTTGCCTATGGGCCCGTCTTCCCGCGCATCGGCTACATCGAGACCGTCGAGGGTGCGCTCAATCATGCGCACTACAAGACGCCGCTGCCCAAGGCCACGAACGGCCGGCTCTATGGCCGTGGCGTGGCCAGCGGCTACTGGTTCAATGCCGGTGGCGAATCGAGCGCGCAGGTGAACGTCAACGAGGACGGCACTGTCGTCGTGATCACCGGCCACCCCGATATCGGCGGCTCGCGGGCCTCGACGGCCAACATCGTGGCCGAGCTTCTCGGCATCGATTACCGCAAGGTGGCGGTCCTGATCGGCGACACGAGCGTGATCGGCTTCAGCAACCTGACGGGCGGCAGCCGTGTCACCTATGCTTCGGCCATGGTGGCAACGCAGTCGACCGAGCGCGTGATCACGACGCTGAAGGAACGCGCCGCCAAGATCTGGAACATCGATCCAGATGCCGTCACCTGGGAGGATGGCGAGGCGCGGCCGGCCGGCGACAATGCCGGCAAGTTCGAGCCGCTGACGCTGGCCCAGCTTGCCGCGAAAGCGAACGCGACCGGTGGCCCGATCGGCGCCGGCACCCAGCTCAACACGACCGGCGCCGAGGGCGGCTTTGCCACGCACATCTGCGATGTCGAGGTCGATCCCGAGCTCGGCATCGTGCGCGTGATCCGCTACACCGCCGTCCAGGATGTCGGCCGCGCCATCCATCCCGGCTATGTCGAAGGCCAGATGCAGGGCGGCGCCGCCCAGGGCATCGGCTGGGCGCTGAGCGAGGAATACATCTACGACAAGAACGGCAGGCTCGATAATCCGGGCTTCCTCGACTACCGCATGCCCGTCACCTCGGACCTGCCGATGCTCGACACCGTGATCATCGAGGTCCCGAACCCGAAGCATCCGCAGGGCGTGCGCGGCGTCGGCGAAGTGCCGATCGTGCCGCCCCTCGCGGCCGTGTCGAACGCGGTCTACAACGCGCTCGGCACGCGTTTCTACAGCCTGCCGATGTCACCGCCCAAGGTGCTGGCGGCGTTGGAGAAGCCAAAAGCGGCGTGAACGATTGATAACGCTTCTCCTCCGGTACCTATGCCGGAGGAGAGCGATCGGCGGTTCCCAGCCAGCCGTCGAGGAGCAGGCCGTTGAAGGCCACTGCGCCATCCCGCGCATGCTCGCGATGCCACTCGGTGTAGTCGGTGGCCCAGGATGGAGACCATTCCAGTACCCGGTCGCTCAGCCGATCATGAACGAGAGCCGGGCGGCTGGGATCGAAATCGTTCATTGATTTGAATTTCTGCGACATCGGGCCCTCATTATTCATACGAATCGAAAGGGCCATGCTGCCGGCCTTCCTGCCGAAGACCGAGTGATCATCCGGGGGCAGCCGAAACATTTTTGTGACAGGCTCTGGAGGAATCCCGCAAGCGGCGGATTTCAGCCGTGATCCGGTGCATCCCGAAAAGGAGACAGGGGGTGGCGTGAGAAAGTGAGAAAATGGCAAAAAACGCCGATGCCATCGGCATCGGAGGCTTCTCACGCCGTGAGAAAAAGTGAGAAACCATGAGAAAGAAAGGGACTTCCCGGGCGTGGTCTGTCCCACGGATGATTTCGAGGCCCTATTTCCTGTCGAGGATCACGACGGCAATGCCCGCGATCACCAGAGCTGTGCCCACGACCAGCGGCAGCGTGACGGCCTCGCCCACCAGGAGGACCGATGAGACGATGCCGACCAGCGGCACCCCCAGCATGCCGAGCGAGCTCGTGATGGCTGGCAGCGCCCGGCTCACCGAGACGGCGGCCCAGGTCCCGGCCGGACCGGCGAAGGCACCGATGTAGAAGAGGGCGGCCCAGAGCTGCCATTTGTCGAAGTCGAGATAGCCTGCCGGCTCGGCCGTGAGGGCCAGCAGCCACAAGAGCAGGGTCGCCACGCTCATCTGCCAGGGCAGAAGATCGAGCGGCGTGGCGTGCCAGCGATGGCGGCGAGTGTGCAGGATGGCCAACGCCCAGGTGAAGCCCGCCAGCAGAAGGTAGACGTGGCCCATGACGATGGCGTGGTCATGCCAGTCGAGGCGACCGGGATCGGCCAGCACCACGATGCCGGCGACGCCCAGCACGACGCCCGCGACGGCGCGCCTGCCCACTCTTTCTCCGACCAGCAACGACAGCGGCACCATCCAGAGCATGGTGGTGTAGGCGAGCACGCCCGAGCGACCGGGCGGCACGCTCTGCACGCCAAGGTTGGCCAGCGCAAAGAAGGCCGAAAGCTGCAGCGTGCCCACCGAGAGGATGACCGGCCAATCCTCTCGCGCCGGCCACTTCAGGCGGCCGAGCAGCGCCAGCAACCCGAAGGTGACGAATGCGGACGTCGTGGCGCGTCCCGCGGCCAGCCAGATCGGCGTGCCGGCCATGAGTCCGATCTTCATCACCGGCCAGGCGAGGCCGAACAGGAGGATGGCGGCCACAAGCTGCAGCCAGGCCGCGCGCGGGACGGAGGCCGCGCCACGCGCGACCGGCGCTGTGCTCATGGCTCTTTCGGCCTTCAGGCGATTTTTTCCGCCACGATGGTGAGCGGCACGGGCAGGCGAGACAGCATCTCCTTGGGGACAACCTGCCAGAAACGCTCGACTTCCCGGTTCCAATCGTTGAGCAGCCGTGCGCCCAGCGGCGACTTGGTCTCCGCCACATGCTCGGTCACCATCGCCTTCAGCGCGGCCTCCCAGTGTGGATGGTCGATGCGCTGCCACACCACGGTGTCGGGATTGACCTTGAGGGCGAACACGTCCTCGGGGTCGTAGACGAAGGCCATGCCGCCGGTCATGCCGGCGGCGAAGTTGACGCCGACCGACCCCAACACGACGGCGGTGCCGCCGGTCATGTATTCACAGCCGTTCGAGCCTACGCCCTCGACCACCGTATCGGCGCCCGAGTTGCGCACGGCGAAGCGCTCGCCGGCGCTGCCCGATGCGAACAGCTTGCCGGCCGTGGCGCCATAGAGAACCGTGTTGCCGATGATGGCGTTGGCTTCCGGGACGAGAGGGCTCGAGACGGTGGGCTTCACCACGATGGTGCCGCCGCTCAGGCCCTTGCCGACATAGTCGTTGGCGTCACCGAACACCTCGAGCTTCATGCCCTGCACGGCAAAGGCGCCGAGCGACTGGCCGGCGGTGCCGCGCAGCCGCACGGTCACCGTATCGGGCTGCAGCCCCGCCATGCCGTACTTGCGCGTGATCATGGCGGCGAGCCGCGTGCCCACCGCGCGGTGCGTGTTCCGCACGCTGTACTGCAGCTGCATCTTCTCGCGGTGCGTGAACAGCGGTTTTGCGTCGCGGATCATCTGCGCATCGAGCGTGTCGGGCACCTCGTTGCGGCCCTCGATCGTGCAATGCACGGCGCCGCGGCCGCCGTCGGCGCGGGTGAGCAGCGGACTGAGGTCGAGGTCGTCGAGGTATCCCGCGCCGCGGTTCACCTGCCTCAGGAGATCGGAGCGGCCGACGATCTCGCTCAGCGACCGGTAGCCGAGCTGGGCCAGGATCTCGCGCACTTCCTCGGCCACGAAGCTGAACAGGTTGACGACCTTCTCGGGCGAGCCGTCGAACTTGGCGCGCAGCTTCGGGTCCTGTGTGCAGACGCCGACCGGACAAGTGTTGGAATGGCACTGCCGCACCATGATGCAGCCCATGGCGATCAGGGAGGCAGTGCCGATGCCGTATTCCTCGGCGCCCAGCAAGGCGGCAATCACCACGTCGCGGCCGGTCTTGATGCCGCCGTCGGTGCGCAGCAGCACCTTCTCGCGCAGGCGGTTCAGGGTCAGCACCTGATGGGTCTCGGAGAGGCCCATCTCCCAGGGGATGCCTGCGTACTTGATGCTGGTCTGCGGCGAGGCGCCGGTGCCGCCGCTGTGGCCCGAGATCAGGATCACGTCGGCCTTGGCCTTGGCGACGCCGGCGGCGATGGTGCCGATGCCCGAGCGCGCGACGAGCTTCACGGTCACGCGGGCCTCGGGATTGATCTGCTTCAGGTCGTAGATGAGCTGCGCCAGATCCTCGATCGAATAGATGTCGTGGTGCGGCGGTGGGCTGATCAGGGTGACGCCGGGAGTCGAATGGCGCAGCCGGGCGATCATCTCGCTGACCTTGATGCCCGGGAGCTGGCCGCCCTCGCCGGGCTTGGCGCCCTGCGCGACCTTGATCTCGAGCTCGCGGCAGTTGTTGAGGTATTCCGCTGTCACGCCGAAGCGGCCCGAGGCCACCTGCTTGATGGCCGAGGAAGCGTTGTCGCCATTGGCGCGCGGCTTGTAGCGCGCCGGATCCTCGCCGCCCTCGCCCGAATCGGACTTGGCGCCGATTCGGTTCATGGCGATCGACAGCGTCTCGTGCGCCTCGGGGCTGAGCGCGCCCAGCGAGATTCCGGGTGACACCAGCCGCTTGCGCAGCTCGGTGATCGACTCGACCTCGTCGATGGCCACCGGCGCGCGGTCGGACTTGAAGTCCAGCAGGTCGCGCAGGTTGATCGGCGACAGGCGGCGCACCGCCTCGCTGTACTTGCGGAACTTGGCATAGGACTCGGTGGTCACCGCGTCCTGCAGCATATGGATGAGGTTGCCCTCGAAATTGTGACGATCGCCGCCGCGGCGGTACTTGTAGAAGCCGCCGATCGGCAGCGCGATCACGTCCTCGTCGAAAGCACGCGCATGCTGCTGCGAGATCTTCTCCTGCACGCCGCGTAACCCGATGCCCGAGATGCGCGAAGGCATGCCGGGGAAAAACTCCTGCACCAGCGAGCGCGAGAGGCCCACCGCCTCGAAGTTGCAACCGCCACGATAGGACGAGAGCACCGAGATGCCCATCTTGGACATCACCTTCAGGAGGCCGTCGTCCAGCGCCTTCTTGTAGTTGGCGAGACACTGGCCGAGCGTGAGCTTGCCGAACAGCCCGCGCGCGTGACGCGCCGCGATCGTCTCCTCGGCGAGATAGGGGTTCACCGTGGTCGCGCCGACACCGATGATGACGGCGGCATAGTGCACGTCGAGGCATTCTCCCGAGCGCACGTTGAGCGAGGTGAAGGTCCGCAGCGACTGGCGCACCAGGTACGAGTGGACGCATCCGGCGGCGAGGATCATCGGCAGCGCGGCGCGATCGGGGTCGACGTTGGCGTCGGTCAGCACGACATGCAGGCAACCGCTGCGGACGGCGTCTTCGGCCTCCTTGCAAATGCGGTCGAAGGCCTGGCGCATGGCGTCGAGCCCGCCCTTGGGATCGAAGGAGCAGTCGATGCGCGCGGCAGTGTCGCCCATGTACTTGCGCATCGCCTCGAACTCGGCGTTGAGCACGATCGGCGACTGCAGCGACAGCATCTCGCTCTGCTCGGGCGATTCGTCCAGGATGTTGCCGAGGTTGCCGAGCCGCGTGCGGATCGTCATGACTTGGCGTTCGCGCAGGGAATCGATCGGCGGGTTGGTCACCTGGCTGAAGTTCTGCCGGAAATAATGGTGCATGCCGCGGTAGGTGTCGCTGAGCACCGCGATCGGCGAGTCGTCGCCCATCGAGCCCACCGGCTCCTTGCCGTCCTCGACCATGGGATGGAGGATCATCTCGAGATCCTCGATCGACCAGCCGACCGCGAACTGGCGGCGGCGCAGCTCCTCGGCGCCGAAGCGTTGCTCGTTCGGCGCGTCCTGCTTGATCAGCGAATCGAGCTCGACGGTGCGCCTCACCCAGCCGGCATAGTCGTTGGTCGCCGCCAGCATGTCCTTGAGCACGCGGTCCTTGTAGAGCTGCGGCTGGTCCATATCGACGGCCAGCATCTCGCCCGGACCGAGCCGGCCCTTCTCGACGATCTTGGCCTCGTCTTGCGGCACCATGCCGGCTTCGGAGCCGGCGATCAGCAGCTCATTGGAGGTCAGGACGTAACGCATGGGCCTGAGCCCATTGCGGTCGAGCCCGACGAGCGCCCACTTGCCGGCGACCGCCGCGATCGCAGCCGGCCCATCCCACGGCTCCATGACGCCGTTCACGTAATGGTAGAGCGCGCGATGATGCGCCGGTACGTTGGGGTTCGATCCCAACGCCTCGGGGATCATCATCGACTTGACCATCGGCAGATTGCGATGGCCGCGCACCAGCAACTCGAAGACGTTGTCGAGGGCGGCGGAATCGGAGGCGCCGGGCTGGATGATCGGCTTCAGGTCCTCGATGAAGTGGCCGAAGCCGTCATGCGCGAGCCGCGCCTCGTGGCTCCGCATCCAGTTGACGTTGCCCAGCAGCGTGTTGATCTCGCCGTTGTGCGCCAGCACGCGGAACGGCTGGGCGAGCTTCCATTGCGGGAAGGTGTTGGTCGAGTAGCGCTGGTGGAAGATCGCGAAGCGCGAGACGAAGCGCTCGTCGAGCAGGTCGGGATAGAACTGCGACAGGTGCTCGGCAAGGAACATGCCTTTGTAGATCAGCGAGCGACAGGACAGCGAGCAGACATAGAACTCGGCGATGTTCTCGGCGGTCGCCGCCTTCTCCATGCGCCGGCGCAGGATATAGAGCTGCTTCTCGAACTCGCGGTTGTCGAGCTTGGGGTCGCCGCGGCCGATCAGGATCTGCTCGATCTCGGGCCGCGTCTCGTTCGCCTTCTCGCCGATCACGGAGATATCGACCGGCACCTGGCGCCAGCCCAGGATCATGTGGCCGAAGCGCAGGATCTCGGTCTCGACGATGGTGCGGCAGCGCTCCTGTGCGCCGAGGTCCGTGCGCGGCAGGAACACAGTCCCGACGGCGATGCGGCCGACCTGCGGTTCGTGCCCGCCGGCATCGCGGACATAGTCGCGGAAGAAGTCCTGCGGGATCTCGACATGGATGCCGGCGCCGTCGCCGGTCTTGCCGTCGGCATCGACGGCGCCGCGGTGCCACACCGCCTTCAGGGCATCGATGCCCGCCACGACCACGTCGCGACGTCGCTTGCCGTCCAAGGCCACGACCAGGCCGACGCCGCAGGAGTCCTTCTCCTCGGCGGGATTGTAGCCATAGGCCCCGGTCAGCTGCGCGACTCCTTGTCGGTAGTCGCGGACGAACGTCTGGGCATCGAATGGTGTGGACATGGCGTGTTCCTCGTTTCCCATGACCCCTCCGGCCCTTCGGACCATCTCCCCATATGAATGGGAGGAGAAGGCCCGCCCTCCCCATTCGCATGGGGAGGTGTCGCCGTCGCACGGCGACGGAGGGGTCATGATCCCATCAATCTGAAAAAAGCTTCCCGGCTTCGGCCCAGTTCTCTTTCTTGATGTCGGTCAGGATGATCTGGACGGCGTCGGGCGTGCAGCCGAGCGCGCGGCAGGTGGCGTCGGTCAGCTCCCTGGCCAGTTTTCGGCGCTGCTCGGTCGTGCGGCCCTCGAACATCTGCACATTGATCATCGGCATCGTTTCCTCCTTTCAGTGAGGCTTGTGGTCCATGGTGACGTAGCCCGGCTGCTCGGCCACACGCGCTAGCCAGGCGTTGATGTTGGGATAGCGGGAGAGATCGAATTCGCCCTCATGCGCGA
The DNA here is from genome assembly GCA_018242505.1 of Pseudomonadota bacterium. Classification (GTDB taxonomy): domain Bacteria; phylum Pseudomonadota; class Alphaproteobacteria; order Reyranellales; family Reyranellaceae; genus Reyranella. The sequence goes on along the minus strand of JAFEBU010000040.1, from coordinate 75,764 downwards.
CGTGCGTGTAGGCATAAAGCGCGATGTCGGCGAGACCGTAGCGCTTGCCGACGAAGAAAGGCCGCCGCTCGAGATGCCGCTCCATCACCTCCAGCGCGTCGTAACCCTTCTTGCGGCGCTCCGGCAGGTCGAGCTCCTGCAGCGGCGTCAACGTGTCGAGGAAATGTCGCCAGTAGCGCACGACGGCGATGTAGGGCTCGTGGCTATATTGCTCGAAGAACATCCATTGCAGGGTTTCCGCGCGGGTCTTGCGGTCGGCGGGTGCGAGGGGTGTGCCCTCGGCGAGATACCAGAGGATGGCGCCCGACTCGGCGAGATGGCTGCCGTCCTCGAGCTGCAGGGTCGGGATGCGGCCATTGAGGTTCTTCTGCAGGAACTCCGATGTGCGCGTCTCGCCCTTCAGGATATCGCATTCGACCAGCCTGTAGGTCAGGCCGAGCTGGGCCAGCAGCAGGCGGACCTTGTAGCCGTTGCCCGAGCCCATGAAGTCGTAGAGCGTCAGCATCGTGCTACTCCGCAGCGATGGCGACTTCGGCCGCCTTGGCCGTGAGCCAGCCATGGATGCGCTCTGCCGCGTCGCGGCCGTCGCGAACCGCCCAGACGACCAGCGAAGCGCCGCGCACGATGTCGCCCGCGGCAAACACGCCGTCGAGACTGGTCATCATGCTGCGCCAGTCGATCTTGAGCGTGCCCCAGCCGGTCACGCCGAGATCGGGAGCCTGCAGCATGGCCGGCAGGTCCTCCGGATCGAAGCCCAGCGCCTTCAGCACCAGGTCGGCCTCGATGTTCAGATGGCTGTTCGCGATCTCCTGCGGCGTCTGGCGGCCCGAGGCATCGGGCATGCCGAGATGGATGCGCACCGAACGGACGTGGGTGACGCTTTCCGTGCCGAGAAAGGCCTGTGGCGCGGTGAGCCATACGAACTCGACGCCTTCCTCCTCGGCATGCTTCACCTCGCGCTGCGAGCCCGGCATGTTGGCGCGGTCGCGCCGGTAAAGACACTTCACTGACCGCGCGCCCTGGCGCACCGCCGTGCGCACGCAGTCCATCGCCGTGTCGCCGCCGCCCAGCACCACGACATTCTTGCCGTGGGCGTTGAGCGCGCCCGATTCGAAGTCGGCGACGGCATCGCCCAGGCCGACACGGTTGGAGGCCGTGAGATAGTCGAGCGCGGCCGCAATGCCGGACATGCCGACGCCCGGAGCCTGGATGTCGCGCGCCTTGTAGACGCCGGTGGCCATCAGTACTGCGTCATGGCGCCGGCGCAGTTCCTCCAGCGTCACGTTCCGGCCGACCTCGCAGTTCAAATGGAAGCGGACCTTCGACTCGCGCAGGAGCGTCTCCCGCCGCTGGACCACTTCCTTCTCGAGCTTGAAGTTGGGGATGCCATAGATCATCAACCCGCCCACGCGGTCGTAGCGATCATAGATTTCGACCTGGTAGCCCTTGCGGCGCAGTTGCTCGGCGGCGGCGAGGCCGGCCGGTCCGGCGCCCACAATGCCGATGCTCTGCTGACGCTCGTGCCGTGGCCGGATCGGCTTGATCCAGCCCTTCTCCCAGGCAGTGTCGGTGATGAACTTCTCGACTGCGCCGATGGTGACCGATTCGAAGCCCTTCTCGATGACGCAGTTGCCCTCGCACAGGCGATCCTGCGGGCAGATCCGTCCGCAAATTTCGGGAAAGTTGTTGGTCGCCGAGGAAAGCTCGTAGGCCTCGTCGATCCGCCCTTCGGCGGTGAGCTTCAGCCAATCCGGGATGTTGTTGTGCAGCGGGCAGTGGATCTGACAGAAGGGTACGCCGCATTGCGAGCAACGGGCCGCTTGTTCCGCCGCCTTTTCCCGCGCATAGCGTGCATAGATCTCCTGGAAGTCGCGCCGACGCTCCACGGCGGGCCGCTTTTCGGGCAGGGCCTGGGCTGTTCCGACAAACTTCAGCATCCTCTCGGCCATGGCAGCCCTCAGCTTGAAATTAAATTGCTCGGTGATAGTTCATCTTGCCCAAAAGATGCCCTTGGGTGCGTTATAACCAAGTCACCTGAATAAAGTCAATAAAGTTGACCTAATTTTAGATGAACTTTAATGACCGATCACGATTCAGCAGAAAGACCACGATGAAGATTCAATTATAGTACCGGTATATTACTATTGTCGGAAGGCATACAAAAGCTTCTTTAAAAACAGCAAGTTGGATTAAGCGGAAGCGTGCTGGTTGTAGCGGCCGCCGATGCGGAAGCGGTCGAGATAAGTCGGCAGGATCACCTCGGCTGCCGTGGGTTGAATGCCCAGGCTGTCCAGCGACGGGGCTCCTGCGCGCACAACGTTGTCGTGGCACATCAATTCGACCTGGTCGGCCGTCAGCGGGGGCCGAAGGCCAAAGAGAGCGATCTGCTGAGCGAAAAAGCCGGCAATCTTCATCAGTTCCGCCGGAATGCCGATGATCGGGCGGCGGCGGTCGATTGTGCGCAGCACCAGCTCCGCCAGTTCCCGGTAGGTATAGATTAGCGGGCCGCCCAACTCGAAGACGCTCTTTGCCGTTTCAGGTTTGGCAAGGACGGCCGCCGCCGCCGCGCTGACATCGCCCACGAAGACCGGCTGGACGCGCACCTTGCCGCTGCCGACGATCGGCAGGAAAGGGGCCTTGGCGGCAATGCCGGCCATGCGATTGAAGATCTGGTCATCATGGCCGAAAACCACGCTTGGCCGCAGGAACGTGGCCTGCTCGAACTCGGCGACGACGGCCTGCTCTGCCTGGCCCTTGGACCTGATGAACGGATTCCCCGACTCCCGATCCGCGCCGATGCCGGAAATATGCACCAGCCGTTCGACCCCCGCCGCCTTGCAGGCCGCAGCAATGTTCCGGGCGCCGTCGACATGGACGGATTGGTAGCGCTGACGCCCCCGCTGGAACGGGATGCCCGTGGCGTTGACGACCGCCTGGCTGCCGGCCACCGCTACCGCCACTGACTGCGGCATCCGGATATTGCTGCGCATCAGCATGATCTGGCCGACGTCGCCTGACGTGGTCACCGGCTCGGCCAGTTCCGTGCGCCGCACGGCCACGCGGATCTGATAGCCTTGGCGCGCCAGCGCCTGCACGATAGCGCGGCCGATGAAGCCGCTGCCGCCGAAGACCGTGACTTGCTCTATGCTCATGGCCTGCTGCCTATAGCCGAACGCCGTTGGGACGCAAAGGGTGCTGCGGCGCTGCGGTTGACATCGGCGATGGGCGGCCCTAACTCACGGCCCGCACTAGCCCGCATGCCGTGCCCAGGTGGCGGAATTGGTAGACGCACTAGTTTCAGGTACTAGCGCCGCAAGGCGTGGAAGTTCGAGTCTTCTCCTGGGCACCATGCGAGGCGCGCGAGGCATCCTCTGAAATGACCGTCCAGCTCCATCACGGCGACCTCCCCGCCGACCTCACGCTCGGTCCGGTGGTGGCGATCGATACCGAGACGATGGGACTCAACCCGCATCGCGATCGACTGTGCCTCGTCCAGCTTTCCGCGGGCGACGGCAACGCGCACCTCGTGCAGATGCCGCGGGGCCCTCAAAAGGCACCGCGGCTTGCGGCCCTATTGGCCGATCCAAATGTCCTGAAGCTCTTTCATTTCGGCCGCTTCGACATTGCCGTCCTTGAGCATGCGCTCGGCGTCCGCTGCGAACCGGTCTACTGCACCAAGATCGCGGCCAAGCTCACGCGCACCTTCACCGACAGGTACGGCCTGAAGGATCTTTGCCGCGAGCTTTTGGGCATCGATCTGTCCAAGCAGCAGCAGACCTCGGACTGGGGCGCCGACCTGCTGACCGAAGAGCAGCTGAATTACGCTGCCTCCGACGTCCTGCACCTGCATGCCCTGAAGGCCAAGCTCGACGCCCTGTTGGAGCGCGAGGGGCGGGCCGAACTGGCCGAGGCCACCTTCCGGTACCTGCCAAGCCGCGCGCGCCTCGATCTGGCGGGCTGGGCCGATACCGACATCTTCGCTCACTAGGCGCGTTACTTGGCACGATTCTTGCTGTAATCCTGGTATTGGGAGGCGTTGAGCCTTCCGGGTGGGGTTAAATGCGTATCGGTCCGAGTCTCCTCCTGGCCTCGCGCCAGACACTGGCGATGACGCCGCAGCTTCAGCAGGCCATCAAGCTGCTGCAGTTCTCGCATCTCGAGCTCGCCGCCTTCATCCAGCAGGAACTGGAAAAGAATCCTTTGCTGCAGGAAAGCCCGCCCGAGGATGAGCCTGGCGATGAGACCGCGCCGGCCCTCGAGGCGCCGGCCGATGCGGCGGAAGCGCTGTCGGCAGCCGCGCCAGCCTTGGCGGATATGGACGAGCGTTGGACGGGCGAGTTTGCCGATCGCGGCGGCGATGGGCCGGCGCCAAGCCGAACCACCTCAGGTGATGAGATGCCCGATGCGCTCGCCTTCGTGGCCGAGCGTCCGCAATCGTTGGCAGCCTATGTGCTCGAGCAGATCGAACTGATCTTTTCCGACACAGCCGAGCGTCGGGTCGCGCTCAAGCTGGCCGAGGGTCTCGACGAGGCAGGCTATTGCCGACTGGACGCTCTTGCCGTCGCCCAGGCGCTCGATCTCGAGGCCGAGGTCGTCGAGCGGGTCTGGGCGCGGCTGCGCGAGGTCGAACCGACCGGCCTCTTTGCCCCCACGCTGGCGGAATGCCTGGGTGCGCAACTGGTGGAGCGTGATCGTCTCGATCCGGCAATGAAGGCCCTGCTGGACAACCTCGATCTGGTCGCAGCCGGCGAGCTCGGCCAGTTGCGCCGCCGCTGCGGTGTCGACGATGAAGATCTGCGCGACATGCTGGCTGAGCTGCGTACGCTCGATCCGCGGCCGGCCGCGACGTTCGATGTCGCACCGGTACAGCCGGTGGTGCCCGATCTGTTTCTGACGCCGGTACGCGACGCCGAAACAGGCGAGGAGGGCTGGCACATCGAGCTCAACACGGAGGCGCTGCCCAAGGTTCTGGTCGATCGCAATTACCACGCGACCTTGATGAAAGGTACGCGCGGCAAGGCCGACCGCGACTTCGTGGCCGAGCGTTTCCAGACAGCCAACTGGCTGGTGAAGACGTTGGAGCAGCGCGCCACGACCATCCTCAAGGTCGCGCGCGAGATCGTGCGCCAGCAGGACGGCTTCTTCCGTCGCGGCGTGAGCGCGCTCAAGCCTCTGGTGTTGCGCGACATCGCCGTCGCCACCGAGCTGCATGAAAGCACGGTGAGCCGTGTCACCTCGAACAAGTACATCGCCACGCCGCGCGGCATCTTCGAGTTGAAGTACTTCTTCACCTCCTCGCTGCAGGCGCATGCTCCGGGCATCACCGTCTCGTCCGAAGCCGTGCGCTCGCGCATCCGTCACCTGGTGGGCAGCGAGGCCGCTGCACAGCCGCTGTCCGACGATCGCATCGTCGAACTGCTGAAAGGCGAAGGCATCGAGATCGCTCGCCGAACCGTCGCCAAGTATCGAGAAGTATTGCGTATTCCCTCGTCGGCCGAGCGACGGCGCCTGGGGCGCCTGGGTCTCGGCCGGATATCGTCGCCCGCCAGCCTGGCTGCCGGATCATCGGTCGGCCCTGCCGATTGAGGGGCCGGAAGCGGCCATTCGGGTGGGCTTGACCGGCCCGACGCGGGCGCTTATAGGGGCGCACTTCGCGCCGGGAAATACTGGGCCCGAGCTGCTAACCTGTTGGTGAGATTGTGGAAATCGCCGATATACTGCCCGGCCCGGACGCCGTCCTGGCCTGCGTGAAGGCGTCTGGAAAGAAGGCGCTGATCGGGGAGTTGGCGAGCCGCGCCGCAACCCTTTTCAAGCTCGAAGAGCGACGCCTGTTCGACCGCCTGCTCGAACGCGAGCGGTTGGGGTCGACCGGCATCGGCGGCGGGATCGCCATCCCGCACGGACGGATATCGGCGCTCGCCAATCCCGTCGGCCTGTTCGCACGGCTCGCCCAGCCGATCGATTTCGAATCGATCGACGAGCGTCCTGTGGACCTTGTTTTCCTGCTGTTGGCGCCAGAGGGCGCCGGCGCCGACCATCTGAAGGCGCTGGCCCGTGTCTCACGCCTGTTGCGGGACCGCTCGCTGGTCGAGAAGCTGCGCGCGACAGACAAGGCCGATGCGCTCTACGCCCTCCTCGTCGAGGCGGTCCAGGCACAAAGTGCGGCCTGACGCGCCTCGGTATCCGTGGCTGGCGTCAGTGCACCAATGCCGGCTCGAGATCGTGCTGACGCAGGAGCGCTTCCGCGATCTCGAAGGACGGAGCGGCAGCCATCGGTTTGCCGTCGGCGGAAAAAATCCCGACGGCGTGCGCCCCATCGGGCAGGTTCACCGCCTTGATGTAGGCGATTTGCTGCGCGCCGAGGCTCAGGAAAGCGTCGTCAGCAAGGGGCGTGAAGGCGCTCGGCTTGTTGATCTGGTTGTTTACCATGATGACCTCCTTGGGCCTCACCGCGGTCCCACACGGCGCGCGGTAATGTCGATCGGTTGGTTCGCACTCTCCTCCCGGCCGGAGTCGATGCGAATGGTCCGCACGCGGGGCTCGGCAACCGGCCGCACGAGATCGATTTCGAGAAGCCCGTTGTCCAGGCGGGCACCCGTCACTTCGATACCGTCGGCCAGCATGAACGCACGCTGAAACTGCCGGGCGGCGATGCCGCGATGAAGGAAGACGCGGTCGGAATCGTCGCTTTGCCGGCCTCGCACCGTGAGCTGGTTTTCCACCAGCTCGATCGCTAAGTTGCGGGTGGAAAAGCCCGCCACCGCCAATGTGATGCGTAAGCCGTGCTCGCCGACCTTCTCGATATTGTAGGGAGGGTAGCCCTCGGCGCTCTTGGCCAATCGATCGAGGGTACGCTCGAACTGATCGAAGCCCAGCAGCAGGGGCGAATTGAACATCGGCACGCGACTCATAACCTCAACCCTCCTCCGCAGAGCGAGCGGCTCGGAAGCCATGACGGCCTTCCTTAGAATGAATCTGGTTATTCCTGGAAACCGTTCAAGTCCCGCCAAAGGACCTTCCGGAGACAAGATCGGGGTCAATTTGGGACCTGCCGGGGCATCGCCATAGCCGTCCGGCTCGGCTAGACTGACACTATCCCTCACCGCCCGGCGGAGTCCGTCGGGCTAAAAATGATCAGACGAAGATGACACTGGTCGCCTCAGACACCCGACGGCCTGGCGAGCCTTTGATGGCTGGCTCGCGGCCCGTTCGTTCCTCCGCCACCCAAGCACCCGGTCTGACGGACAGGCTTGCCCAATGGGGACAGGCCCTAGTCTCGACACCGTTGCAACTGTTGACCATCGGCCAGCGTACCCCTGGCTCCTTCTTCGCGGTGGCCCCCGACTCCTGGCCGGGCGATGCGGTCTCTGGCCAGCGCCTGCTGGCCGGTTCGCTGGCCGCTTGCGGCGAGGTGGGGTCGATCGCGACCGGCGATCATGATCCGCCATGGCAGCGGCCAGGAGCCAGTGAACTGTGGCTTGGGGCGCTGAACGGCTTTGGCTGGCTGCGCGATCTGCGCGATTGCGGTGATCCTGCCGGTGCCGCATTGGCTGTGCGCCTGATCGACGACTGGATCGAACGCGAAGGCCGTTGGTCGGCGGCGACCTGGAAACGCGACATGCTGGCCAGCCGCATTGCCGAATGGATCCGGCATTATGACTGGCTGGCGACGGCAGCCGATCCCACCTTCGCCGCTCGCTTCGTCCATTCGCTCGCCCGCCAGCGCCTGCATCTCAAGCGTCTCTCGCGCACCGGACTTGCCGGCCACGCAACGGTGGCCACGCTGAAGGCGATGATCTTCGCCGACGTTGCTTTCCTGCGCGAAGGCCAGATGTACGAGAAGAGCCTCGAGCAGGCCGTGTCGCGGCTTGGCCGGTTCGTGAAACGCTATGTGTTGCACGACGGCGTGGTCGCCGAGCGCGCACCGCACCTGCAGGTCGAGGTGTTGCGCCATCTGATCGATGTGCGCGCCGCGCTCGCATCGGCCGAGCACAAGGTGCCGGCCGAGATCGGTGCCGCGATCGATCGGCTGGCGCCGATGCTGCGCTTCTTCCGCCACGGCGACGGTGGGCTGGCCTTGTTCAACGGCACTTGGGAAGGCAGCCGCGCGATGATCGACCTCGTGCTCGCCCGTTCGGGCTCGGGGGAGGGCGCGCCGGCGATGGCGCTGGCGAGCGGCTTCCAGCGGCTCACCGCGGGCACGTCTCTGGTGATCGCCGACGCCGGCAGTCCGCCCGGCCGCGGCATGGACGACGATGCCCATGCCGGTACGCTCTCGTTCGAAATGAGCGCGGCGCACGAACGGCTGATCGTGAATTGCGGCGTCTTTCCTGGTGCGCCGCGCGAATGGCGCCATTTCATGCGCTTCACCGCGGCCCATTCGACGGCCGTGGTCGACGACACAAACTCAAGCGAGATCACCGACCACGGCGCACTCGAATATCGTGCCGGAAATGTGCTGGTGGACCGGGCCGAGGATCAGGGAGCGCAATGGCTCGACATGAGCCACGACGGCTACCGCTCGCTGTTCGGCATCATCCATCGCCGCCGCCTGTGGCTCTCGCCCGATGGCGGGGACCTGCGCGGCGAGGACATGTTCACCGGTCCGGAAGGCCGGCCGGTGACCACGCCGGACAAGCGGTTCATCGTGCGCTTCCATCTTCACCCCGCGGTGAAGGCGACCTTGGCTCAAAGCGGCCAGGCGGTGCTGATGCGTCTGCCGAGCGGCCGCGGCTGGCGCTTGCGCGCTTCGGGCGCGGGCATCGGCCTGGCAGAAAGCATCTATCTCGGCGAGGAGGGCCGCCAGCGGCGCACCGAGCAGATCGTGCTCGTGGGCCATGTTCCAGCCGAGGGCGCTGCCGTGAAGTGGGCGCTGACCCGGATGGAAGGCTGAGCGCCGAACGCGCCTGACGTCCATCCCCCAATGGAAGGGTTGCCGATCGCCATCACCAACCGAGCCGATCGCTCCTGCACCCACGCCGACAACGCCAGCGCGCGCTCGATTCGGCGCAACTCACCGCCAAGCACATGGCGGCGTCGCCCAGTCCAAGGGCTGGGCGACCGAAAAGAAGCACGAGCAGCGGCGGGCGACCTGGGTAGCGCGCTTCGGATTCAAGGCTTCAGGAAGCCGACGGTCTTGTAGACGTCGGCCAGGATCGGGCCGGCGACGGTGCGCGCTTTTTCGGCGCCGGCGCGCAAGACCGAATCGACATGGCCCGGATCCTTCATCAGGCGCTGCATCTCGGCCCCTATGGGACCGAGCTTGGCCACGGCGAGCTCGGTCAGCGCCGCCTTGAATTCCGAGAACTGCTTGCCGGCGAATTCGCGGATCACCTCGTCCTTCGCGCGGTCGGCGAGCGCGGCGTAGATGCCGAGAAGGTTGTCGGCATCCGGCCGCTTCTCCGCATCGGCTGCCGTCTCGGGCATGGGATGCGGGTCGGTCTTGGCGCGGCGGATCTTCTGGGCGATAGCGTCGGCATCGTCGGTGAGGTTGATGCGCGAATAGTCCGATGGGTCGGACTTGCTCATCTTCTTGGTGCCGTCGCGCAGGCTCATGACGCGCGTCGCGGCGCCGAAGATCAGCGGCTCCGTCACCGGAAAGAAATCGGGCGCGTTGTAGTCGTTGTTGAACTTGATGGCGATATCGCGCGTGAGTTCGAGGTGCTGCTTCTGGTCCTCGCCGACCGGCACGTGCGTGGCCTTGTAGATCAGGATGTCGGCCGCCATCAGTGCCGGATAGGCGTAGAGGCCGAGCGAGGCGTTCTCGCGGTCCTTGCCGGCCTTCTCCTTGAACTGCGTCATGCGGTTCATCCAGCCGACGCGGGCGACGCAATTGAATATCCAGGCGAGTTGCGCGTGCTCGGGCACGGCCGACTGGCTGAAGATCGCGTTCTTCGCACCGTCGACGCCGGCTGCCAGGAAGGCCGCGGCGATCTCGCGGGTCTGTGCTCCGAGTTCCTTCGGATCCTGCCACACCGTGATGGCGTGCATGTCGACCACGCAATAGAGGCACTCGTAGTCGCTCTGCAGGCGCGCGAAGTTGCGGATCGCGCCGAGATAGTTGCCGAGATGGAGATTGCCGGTGGGTTGTACGCCCGAAAGGATACGACCCTTGAGACCGCGCGCCTGGTATGGGGCGAGATGCGGATTGGGGGCGGCCGAAGGGCTGTTCGCGTCAGGCATGGATGTGGACTCCGCTCACTGATCAAGAAGCGCGGGATATGGACCTCCGCGCGCGCCCGCCGGTGGAAGGCGAGGGCGGGCGGGTATCGCCCACCTTACGGTCGGAATCAAGATGGAGGGCGGACGGGAGCGGCTGCTTCCCGCGCCAGATTCCCCTGATCGGAGCGGCAAGGCCGACCGGGCGAGTGAAGTGAAGGCCGAACATCGCAAGCACTGTCTGAAGCACGCGGCAATGGTCGATCCGCTCGTGGTAATGGCCGGGCGCGACGCCGTCGCCGCCGAACAGCGTGGGAATCAGGTTCCGGGCCCGGTCGTTGTCCTCGTCGAAGGTCAGGATGAACAGGCTGTTGTGATGCCCGAACCATTCGACATAGTAATCGAGCTTCTGGCGCAGCCAACGATCGCCTTGCCCGATCAACCCGTCGTGCATGTCATGTTGCCGGTCGGGAATGCCGGAACTCACCGTCGGCAGTGCGGTGAAATCTCTCGGAAAGTCATTGTAGCCTCGCTCGACGTTGCCGACATGGCTGAACGATCCCTACGGATTGTGCTTCTCGGCGATCCTTCCTCGATGTAGCCGGCGAACGTCTTGCCTCGGCTCTTCAGGGCGTCGGCGAGAGCCGCCCCGGTGAGCGCGTGGTCATCGTCGTCTGTGACGTCATGCGTCGAGCCGCCGAACAGCGTGAAGAAATAGTTCGGCTGACTCGGGTGATCTGGCCAAAGCTTCGTGTGAACAGGGCGCCGCGGCGCGCCAAACTCCGAAGGCTTTATCGTCGTCGATGATCTGGGCGTAGCTGTTAGTTCGCCATGACGGCGACGACAAGACGGTCAGGCCCCGGCATCGCCGGCGTCGCGGTGTGTGCCAGCGTCCGTGGCGACAGCAGGACGGCGGCGGCGATTGCGAGGGCCACCAGACCGACGAGCCAGCTTGCCAGGAAGAACCGCATTCCCTATTCGGCCCCAACAAGTGGACGATATCGAGGCAGAGCGGATGTTGCTTCAGAAACGCAGCCTCTTGCCGACCGCCAGCGGCGCGAGCTTGCCGTCGCCGAAGGCATTAGCGAGCGCCGTCATCGCGCGCCAGCCGGTACAGTGACCGGCCGCGATCACCTCGAGGTCGAAGGCGCCGAGCGCCTTCACGGTCTGCGGGATGATGCGCTCGTTGAGACCGCTCAGATGCAACCCGCCCAGCACCGCGTGCAGCTTTACGCCGGGAAAGCTCGCGCGCGCATGGGTCAGCACGTTGATCACGCCGGCATGACTGCAGGCAGTCAGCACGATCAGCCCCTTGCCGCGCACATTCACGGCAATGAAACGCTCGTCCATCAGCAGCTCGTCCGGCTCCCAGCCTTTGCCATCCTCGGTCCGGCGGTGCTGGCCGGGCAGGCCGGGCTCGAAGCCGCTCACGCGCGGGATCTCGCCGCTCACAAACACGGTGTCACCTGCGATCGTCTGAGCGGCGCGGGTGGAGATCACGTGCCCGCCATGGGCTTCGAGGTCGGCCGCCGACGGCACATCCTCCATCGGTCGGAACGAGCCGTCTGTCAGCTTGGCCGCACGGCTTCTGAACATGTCGGGGTGCATGTAGCAGGGAATGTCGCGCCCGCCGTTACGATCGCGCACGAGCTGCAAAGCGCGCAGCATCGCGCCGGCGTGATCCCAGTGGCCGTGACTCAGCACCATCGCTTCGACCGGGCCGAGGTCGACACCGAGCCGCGAGACGTTCTGTTCGAGGGTGCGGTCCTCTGGTCCTGAATCGAACAGGACGGCGCGGCTCCGATCGCCCACGCGGATGGTCAGCAGACACGAGAGGCCGTGTGCTGCGCAGCAGAGGCAGGCGCCGCCCAGCACCCAGGCCGCGCCCCGCCGTCGCCCGAGGCCGGCAAATTCCGTTTCGACGAAGGACGGTGCCGAAGAGAGCGAATCGGTGACATTGTCGACCAGGATCTGGACGTCGAGCGAGTCGACTGTGGCGAGGGGAGCCATGCAGGCCTCTTGGGAAAGACGATGACGACGGTAAGGTCGCACCGGGGGGTGCGCAATGATGACGGTGCTTTTCGGCACTGGCGATCCACCCGCCCTTGGCCTAGCGTGCGCTTCCCTCTGCCTGACTGGAAATGGATGCTGTCGAATGTCTGAGCTGCCGCCGATCGAATTCGCTTTTCCCGAACTGCGTCGGTGGGCGAAGGGTGCGGCGCCCTACATCCATGTCTTCGAGAGCGGCAAGCCGGGGCCGACGGCGATGGTTGCGGCGCTGACGCATGGCAACGAGGTGTCGGGCGCGGTGGTCGTCGATGCCTTGCTCGACAAGGGACTGCGGCCACGGCGGGGCACCCTGATCTTCTCGTTCAACAATATCGAGGCCTACCTGAGTTTCGATCCGCGCACGCCGTTCAAGTCGCGCATGGTCGACGAGGATTTCAATCGCACCTGGGGCCGGCTCGACCAGCCCGCCACCACCGTCGAGACGCGACGGGCGCAGGTCGTGAAGCCGTTTGTCGAACGCGCCGACTTCCTGCTCGACCTGCATTCCATGCACGACGATGGCGTACCGTTGATGTTGGCGGGGCCGCTGGACAAGGGCGTGGCCTTCGCCCGCAGGATCGGTGCGCCGATCGATATCATCCGTGACGCCGGTCACGCCGCCGGGCTGCGCATGCGCGACTATGGCGCCTTCGGAGATCCGAAGAGCCCCAGCAACGCCCTGCTGATCGAGACCGGCCAGCACTGGCGTGCCTCCTCGGTCGTCGTCGCCAAGGATGTGACGGCGCGATTCCTGACCGAGACGGGTGTGATCGAGCCGGGCGATTTGCCGGCTGACTGGAAGCGGCCGTCGCCACCCCAACAGCGTGTTGTCGAGGTGACGCATGCCATCGCCACCAAGCGCGGCAATTACACGCCGGCGCGTCAATTCGAGGGGCAGGAGGTGATCGCCAAGGCCGGCACGGTGCTGGGCCACGACGATGGCGAGCCCGTGACCACGCCCTACGACAACTGCGTGCTCGTCATGCCGTCGTCCAACCGTCCGCTGCGGCCCGGTGTTACGGTGGTGCGCCTGGGTCGACTGGCGGCGTAGCGTCGGCCGGCTGGCGGCGCAGGAAGCGCAGGTCGGCGAGGTTCAGCACGCCGAGCGCCACGGCGAGGCCTGCATAGGCAAGGGCGCCAGCGACACAAACACCGGCGAGAGCTGCGACGCCCTTAAGATCAGGATGGGAAAGCGGCGCTTTCAGTCCAAGCCCGGCGATCCAGAGGACGACCCCCATGCCCGCGCCGGCGAGGAGCGTTCGAACAAAGCGGGATATCAACCTCCGGTCAGGCATCCATTGGCTGCGGTGGAGCAAGACAGCGGCCAGCAAGCCGGCGTTGAGCCAACCCGCGAGCGACGAAGCGAGTGCGATGCCGACCTGGGCAAGCGATGTGCCGTAGATGAAGGCCGCATTCATCGCAACATTGACGACAATGCAGACGATTGCAACGTAAAGCGGCGTGCGGGTGTCTTCGCGTGCGAAGAAGCCGGGCGTCAGCGCCTTCACCAGGATAAAGGGCGGGAGGCCAACCGCGTAGGCGGCCAGGGCGCCGGCGGCGCGCACCGTATCATCCGGGCCGAAGCGGCCATGCTCGAAGAGAACGCGGATCATGGGCTCGGCCAATTGCCAAAGAGCAAGCGCGGAGGGCAGGCTGAACAGCAGGCCGAACTCGATGGCCCGGTTCTGGTTCGCCATTGCCGCTTCGGTTTGGCCGGCACGCAGCTGCCGCGCCAGCAGAGGGAGCAGCGCGGTACCGATGGCGATGCCGACCACGCCGAGCGGTAGCTGTGCAAGGCGGTCGGCATAGTAAAGCGCCGAGATCGATCCGGCGGGAAGCAGCGACGCCCAGACCACGTCGAGCAGGGTGCTGATCTGTTGCGCGCCCCCGCCAATCGCCACCGGGGTCGCGAGCTTCACCAGACGAGCCACGCGCTCGGTATAGCGAGGCCGTACCAGTTTCATGCCGACCCCGTCGCGGCGGCACGAAAGCAAGAGCCATAACCATTGCAGGAGGCCGGCGAGGGCAACGCCGATCGAGGCGGCGTAGCCGCCGTTGGGCAGGAACGGCGTCAGCCCGAGCATCGCGCCGATCATGGCGATATTGAGCAACACCGGCGTCACCGCGACTTCGGCGAATCGGTCGATGCTGTTCAGCACGCCGCCATAGAGCGAGGCCAACGAGATGAAGACGAGATAGGGGAAGGTGATGCGACCGAACTCGACGGCGAGATCGAAGGTGGGACGGTCGTCGGAAATGCCGGGCGCCATCAACGAGATGACGCCCGGCATAGCGAGGATCATGAGCACCGAGAACGGGATCAGGATCAGCAGCAGGCAGGCGTGGGCCTGGCGCGCGAAGGTGACGGCGGCCTCGCGGCCATGACCCTGCAATTCGCGCGAAAACAGGGGCACGAACGCGGCCGAGAAGGCGCCTTCGGCGAACAGGCGGCGGAAGAGGTTGGGCAGCTTGAAGGCAATGATGAACGCATCCGCCACAGGACCTGACCCGAGCAGGGCCGACTGAACGACATCGCGCACGAAGCCCAGGATGCGGCTGAGTAGCGTGAAGCCGCCGACCGTGGTGATGGAGCGGCCGAGGCTCATCTGAGCGCGCACCCCACTGCCACAATCCCGTCATCGTTCGCTGGCATGATTTCTCCCGGTGGCGGCCGGCGATGTGATGGCCGGTTAAACCGCCGCCACAGCCGGTCCCGAAGAGGGGCCGGTTTCTTTATGGCCCGCTCCTAGGCCCTGGCGGCCGCGAGCTTCAATAGCGTCTCGCGGTCCTGGGAAGCGAGCGTCTTGTATTCCGCGACGATCTTCTCGAGTTCGTTGGCCGGCAGCACCGTCTCCAGATCGGCAAAGCCTTGCGGCGCACGCTGCTCGACGAGGTCGAGCATGATGTCGATTCCCTTGCGCCGGTTGCTTTCGACGATGCGCGCCATCGGCGGCCGGCGGCGCGCATCGTAGCGCTGCAGGGCCGCCTCGGGATCAACGCCGGCCGAAAGTTCCTGCGCGATCGCCTCGCCGTCGATGATTGCCTGCGAGGCGCCGTTGGAGCCAATGGGATACATGGGATGCGCAGCATCGCCCAGCAGCGTGATGCGGCCGTGGCTCCAGCGCGGCAGCGGATCCCGATCGACCATGGGGAATTCGTAGATCGCGTGCGCGGCCCCGATCACTTCGGGCACGTCGAGCCATTCGAACTTCCAGTCCTTGAAGCGGGGCAGGAAGTCTTCGAGCTTGCCCGGCCGGTTCCAGTCCTCGCGGGGCAGCATCGCCTGCTCGCCCATATGCAGATCGCAGATCCAGTTGATCAGCGACTCGCCACGCTCGGCATGCCTCCGGCTGATCGGATAGCAGACGAATTTCTGCGTATGGTGCCCGGCCTGCACCATCGTGGCGCCACCGAGGAAAGGCTTGCCCACGGTGACGCCGCGCCACATGAGAATGCCCTGCCATTTCGGCGGCCCCTCATCTGGATAGAAATGGGCTCGCACGGTGGAATGGATGCCGTCGGCGCCGATCAGGATATCGCCTTCGGCTTGTTCGACCGTCTTGCCGTCGCGATCGACAAACCGTGCGAGAACTCTATCGCCCTTCTGCTCGAAGCCGGCGATGCGTCGACCGAACCGGATCCGGTCGTCTCCCAGCGTTCGGCGAGCCGCGTCGAACAGGATCATCTGCAGTTCGCCGCGATGGATCGAGAATTGCGGCCACGGCAAGCCGGCATGACGCCCGCGCGGGTCGGCCCAGATCGTCTGGCCGTGGCGGTTGGCATAGCGCAGCTCTCGGGTCTCGATGCCCGATGCGGCGAGCGCCGGTTCCAGCCCGAGGTCCGACAGGATCCGCACTGCGCCCGCCTGGATATTGATGCCGACGCCCAGCGGCCGGAGTTCGCCCACGGCCTCGAGCACGTCGACCTCGAAACCCGCGCGATGCAGGCACATCGCCGCCGTCAGCCCTCCGATTCCCGCGCCCGCGATGACGATCTTCATGCGTCTCAGGGATCCCGGCTCAGGCCATGGTACAGGAGCGCCGCCTGGTATTCGGCCCAGCGTTCGGTTTGGGTTTCGCCGAGTTCGCGAAGATACGACCAGCTATAGATGCCGGTATCGTGCTTGTCGTCGAACACGATCCGGATGGCGTAGTTGCCGACCGGCTCCACGTTGACGATCTTCACATGGCGGCGGCCGCCGATGATCTTCTTGGTCGCCGCTCCGCCATGTCCCATCACTTCCGCCGACGGGCTTTCGACGCGCAGATACTCGGCCGGCAGCACGAAGGACCTGCCGTCGGAGAAATCGATCTCGATCCGGCCTTCGCCCTTGAAGACGCGCAGTTCGTTCGGCCAGGGCGCGCTGGGCGCCTCGTATGAGCCCTGGTCGGGCACTGATTTTGGGAAGCGATCCGATGTGCTCACGCGCCGTCCTTCAGAGGCCTCGCCTCGCTCACTAGCATGATGGGAATGCCATCCCGGATCGGGTAGGCGAGGCCCGCCTTGCGGCTGATCAACTCGCCGGCCTCGGCGTCGTATTCCAGCGGGCCATGCGTCGCCGGACAGACGAGGATTTCCAGGAGCTTCGGGTCGACCCCGGCGCGGCGGGGCGCAGTTGGGTTCTCGGCCGTCATGATAGCTTCTTATAGCACGCCGTCAGTTGGCGCGCTGCGGCGTGGTTTCCGGCGGTTGGCCGAAAGCACCCATCTCCAGGAAAGCGATCAGAAGCTTGGCGCGCGCCGTCGTGTCGGCGGCCTCCAGGAGCGCCTGCTTCTCGACCGGCCCGAACGGCAAAACCATCGACAGCGAGGTGACGAGGTTGCGGTCGGCCGCCTGCTTCACCGCTTCCCAGTCGGTCGAGAGATTGCGGCTGCGGAAAAACGCGGCCAAGGCCGCCATCAGCCGTTCGCGGTCGAGCTCGACCAGTTCTTCGGCATGATCGAGGTCGGCGCGGTAAGGCGCGAACAGCGACAGGATACGGCGATAGCCGCCCTGCGCAGGGTCGAGTTCTCGGCCAAGCTCGAAACGACAGACGCCCGAAAGCGCCAGCATCAACCGGCCATCGTCGGTCTCGCTGAAGCTGGTGATGCGGCCGGCGCAGCCGACCCGGTGGATCTTCGGTTGGCTGCCGTCGTCGGTCGGCAGGCCGTCGCCGGCAAAGCCGCCCGGCTGGACCGGCTGCACCATGCCGATCAGGCGATGGCCGGCCAGCGCGTCGAACACCATCGCCAGATAGCGCGGCTCGAAGACGTTGAGCGGCAGCTTGCCGCCCGGCAGCAGCAGCACGCCCGAGAGCGGAAAGATCGGCAATGTCTCAGGCAGCTGCTCGAAGCTTGGCTCGAACGGATTTCGTCCCGGCATCTTGTCGGACGGGCGGTCGGTCATGGCTGCACCGGCCGCGCGGCTCTCATGAGAAAAGGATGGACGACAGGCGCTTGCGGCCGTCGACCGCCAGCGGATCGGTGAAGCCCAGAGCCTCGAAGAACTTCAGGAGCTGCTGGCGTGCCGCGCCTTCGTTCCAGTTGCGGTCGAGCTTGATCATCGCAAGCAGCTCGTCGATCGCTTCCTGCTTCTGGCCGCCTGCCCAGTAGGAGAGGGCAAGATCGAGGCGGGCCTGGAAATCCTTGGGATCGGCCGAGGCCTTTGCCTTGAGGTCGCCGATGGGCCCCGCATCCTTCGCCTGCTCGGCGAGGTCGATGGCGGCCTGCACCGCGGCGATATCGGCGCCTGTGCGCTCCTTTGCCGGAATCTTCGCCAACAACTCCTTGGCCTGCTCGAGATCGCCGATCTGCACCTGATAGCGTGCCATGCCGGCGAGAGCGGCGATGTTGGTGGGCTCGAGGCCGAGGATTTCGCTGTAGATGCGCGCGGCGAGATCGAAGTCGTTCTCGGCCAACGCGGCCTTGGCGTGCTCGAGGAGTTCGGCGATCTCGTTGCCGCCGTCGGCGCCGGGCGCGCCGCCGGCTGCTTGCACAAGCCGGTCGACGAATTGTTTCACCTGGCTCTCGGGCACCGCGCCCATGAAACCGTCGACCGGCCGCCCGCCAAAGAAGGCATAGACCGCCGGAATCGACTGGATGCGCAATTGCTGCGCCAGCATCTGGTTCTGGTCGATATTGATCTTGACCAGCTTCACCGCGCCCTTGGCTTCCTTCACCACCTTCTCGATGGTGGGCTGGAGCTGCTTGCACGGCCCACACCAGGGTGCCCAGAAGTCGACGATGACCGGGACGGTGCGGGAGGCTTCGAGCACGTCCTGGGCGAACTTGGTCTGGTCGCTGTCCTTGATGAGGTCGGCGGGGGCGGCCTGCGTCTCGGCGCCCTTCAGCATCGTTTCCATGGGTCCCCTTGCGGCGTTGCGGCGGGATTTCGGATGTTCGGCCCGCAATGTGGCCCCCGCCTCCCACCGACGCAAGGGGCCGTCGGGCTGCCCGATCAGCAGTCCGCTCCGGCGACGATACCGATGGTCAGCTGCGGATTTGATGCTTCATCAATTCGCGACCGAGACGGCCGCTCAGGAACAGGCCGCACATCCGGAAATCGCTCGCCAGCGACCAGAGTGGCGCCCGGAAGGTGGCAGGCTTGTTCTTTTCGATGAAGAAGTGGCCGAACCAAGCCGGTCCGTAGCCGAAGAACGGCACGGCAAGAAGCCACCACCAGTGCGCGGTCGCGATCGCCACGATCAGGGCAAGAGCTGACGCGAGCGTGCCGAAATAATGAACCGCACGCGTGGCCGGCCGCGCATGTTCGCGCAAATAGAACGGCCAGAACTCGGCATAGGTCCGAAATGCGGTGGCCATGCCCGGTATTCTATCCCACGGCACCTGTCTTTTTGAGGGCAGCAATCTCGGTCTCGCCGTAGGCAAGCTCACGCAGGATTTCCGTCGAATGCTGGCCGACCGCGGGCGGCGGGCCGGCCGGCCGTGGCGTGGCGAAGCCCAGCCGGATGGGGTTGTTGACGGTGCGAGGCACTTCCGGGTTGCCGGTGTCGGCGAAGAGGCCGGCGTGGCGGGCCTGCTCATCCACGATCACGTCGGACAGCCGCTCGATCACGCCGAAGGGGATACCGGTCCCGGACAGAATGCCCTCCCACTCGCTGTAGGTTTTCGAGGCGAAGAGCGGCGCCAGTTCGTGGAAGAGATCGATGGCGCGGCTCTTGCGTTCCTCGCGATCGGCAAATCGTGGATCGGCGAGCAAATCCTCGCGGCCGACCAGCTTGCAGAACGGCGCCCACAGCCGATCGTCGCGCACCAACAGGAGCTGCAGCCAGCGGTCGTCCTTGGTGCGGTAGAGATTGGTGAGGGCGTTGCGCGGCCGGTCCGGCGGTCGGCGTGGCGGCAATTTCGCGCCGACCAGCGCTCCGGCAGCCGATGTGCCGTTGGCCCAGACGCCGTTGGCATACAGAGAGGTTCCGACCCAGCCGCCCCTGCCGGTGCGGTCGCGGCGGCGCAATCCCAGCAGGATTGCCGCCACCAGCGTCATGGCGGTCGCACGGTCGCCCTGCGCCGGCAGCGACAGTCCCGGCGGGCCGCCTTCGTAGCGGGCGGCGTCGAGGATGCCGGAGCGGCCGAAATAGGCCGTGATGTCGAAGCCTGGCCGGTCGCGGTCGGGGCCGGTCTCGCCGTAGCCGGTCAGCGAGCAATAGACCAGGCGCGGATTGATGGGCTCGATATCCTCCCAATGCAGCCTCAGGCGCTCGCGTGTGGCCGGAGGGAAGTTCACGATCATGACGTCGGTCCGCCGAATCAGCCGCTCGAGCACCGGGCGCGCGTTCTCGTTCTTGAGATCGAGCGCGAGCGAGCGCTTCAGCCGTCCGTCGAGCTGCCAGGGAAAGTTCACCTGCTTCTCGGCGCGTGGATAGTTCGCACTCTTGTAGTTGTGGCGATGTGGATCGCCCTCACCCGGCGGCTCGATCTTGATCACGTCGGCGCCGAAATCGGCGAGCGTCACCGCCGCGGCGGGCGCCGCGATGAACGAACTGATGTCGAGCACCACGAGGCCCGCGAGCGGCAGCGGCTCCTCGGCTTCGATGGCGGCGCTCATCGGATCGCCCCGCTCGTGCGCAGACCGGCGATATCGTCGGCCGACAATCCGGCCTCGCGCAGGATCTCCTCGCTGTGCTGGCCGAGGGCGGGAGCGGGATGCGCGATCCGCTGCTCGGCAAAGGAGACGCGGATCGGGTTGCTGAGGGTACGCGGCATTTCCGGGATTGCCGTTTCGACAATGGCGCCGCAGGCGACGGCTTGCAGGTCGTCGGGCACGTCCTGCGGCCGGCTGATGACGCCGAACGTGATCTCCTGCTCGCCCAGCACCTTCAGCCAGTGGACATAGTCGCGTGCCGCGAAGGCGTCGCGCAGGATCGCGGCCAGCGCTGCCGAGTTCCGGCGCCGCTCGTCCTGGGCGGCAAAGCGCGGATCATCCACGATCTCCGGACGGCCGATCGCCGCGCACAGCCGCCCCCAGAGTTTGTCCTCACGCACGATGGTGAGCTGCAGCCAGCGATCGTCCGAGGTGCGATAGATGTTGGTCAGCGCCGAACGCGGCCGGTCCGGCGGTGGACGCGGCGGCAGGAAGGCGCCGACCAGTGCCGCCTGGGCAATCACGCCGCAGGACCACAGGCCATTGCCCAGCAGGGACGTGCCGACCCAGGATCCTTCGCCCGTCTTCATGCGATGGAGGAGCGCCATCAGGATCGACGAGACGAGGGTCATCGCTGTGGCGCGGTCGCCCTGCGCCGGCCCCGGCACACCGGGCGGCCCGCCTTCGTAACGCTGCGCATCGAGAAGACCGGAACGGGCGAAATAGGCCGTGGCGTCGAAGCCTGGACGATCACGGTCGGGCCCGGTCTCGCCGTAGCCGGTGAGCGAGGCGTAGATCATCCTGGGATTGACCGCCTTTACCGCCTCGTAGGTGAGGCCGAGCTTTTCGCGCACCAGAGGCGGGAAGTTGCAGGTCAGGATGTCGGATGTCGCGATCAGCCGGTCGAGCGCGGCCCGTGCGGGCGGCTTCTTGAGGTCGAGGACCAGGGAGCGCTTGTTGCGGGAATCCATCAGCCAGGGATAGTTGATCTCGGCCTTCGGATAGTTGCCCGAATCCTTCATGATCGTACGGTTGGCGTCGCCGTCGGGGCTTTCGATCTTGATCACGTCGGCGCCCCAGTCGCCGAGAACGACCGCCGCCGCCGGAGCGGCGATGAAAGAGCTGATATCCAGCACGCGCAGACCTGCCAGCGGCAGGGAAGAGTCGGCCATTATCGATCCTCGAAACCCTTGCAATTGATGCCGCGCGAGCCTCGACGCGACGCGTCGGACGGTCAAGCGTCGGTTGCCAAGCGGAGAGCCCGCGCTTATTTCCTGCATATCTTCCAACCAGAGGAATGCGCACATCTGCGCAGGATGCCATGGGCTTCAGAGTCGCCGTCGTCGGCGCGACCGGCAATGTCGGGCGCGAAATGTTGCAGATCCTGGCCGAGCGGAATTTCCCGGCTGACGATGTCGTGCCGCTGGCCTCCGCGCGATCGGCCGGCAGGCAGGTGTCGTTCGGAGAGAACGCGGTGCTGAAGGTCCAGGATCTCGCCCGGTTCGACTTCAAGGGCATCGATATCGCGCTGAGCTCGCCCGGCGCGAAGGTCTCGGCCGAACACAGCCCGCGTGCCGCCAAGGCCGGGGCGGTCGTGATCGACAATACGTCCTACTGGCGCATGGATCCCGACGTGCCGCTGGTCGTGCCCGAGGTCAATCGGGCGGCCATCGCCGGCTACAAGCGCCGCGGCATCATCGCCAATCCGAACTGCTCGACCATCCAGATGGTGACGGCGCTGAAGCCGATCCACGATGCCGCGACGATCAAGCGCGTCGTCGTGGCGACGTATCAATCGACATCCGGCGCCGGCAAGGAGGCGATGGACGAGCTTCTGAACCAGACCAAGAGCTTCTTCGTCAACCAGGACCTCGAGCCCAAGAAGTTCGCCAAGAACATCGCTTTCAATGTCATTCCCCAGATCGACGTCTTCATGGAGGACGGCACGACCAAGGAAGAATGGAAGATGGTGGTCGAGACCAAGAAGATCCTCGATCCCAAAATCAAGGTTCATGCCACCTGCGTACGCGTGCCGACCTTCATCGGCCATGCCGAGGCGGTGAATGTCGAGCTTGAGAACCCGCTCGACGAGGTCGAGGCGCGGCGCATCCTCGCCGCGTCGCCCGGCGTGCTGGTGGTCGATCGTCGCGAACCCGGCGGCTATGTGACTCCGAAGGAGGTCACCGGCCAGGATGCCGTCTTCGTGAGCCGCGTCCGCGTCGATCCGACGGTCGAGAACGGGCTGGCGCTCTGGTGTGTCAGCGACAACCTGCGCAAGGGGGCGGCGCTGAATGCCGTTCAGATTGCCGAAGAGCTGGTGAAGGGCTACATCTAGTGTTGGTGGAGTATCTTTCTTACTATAGGAAGGCTTCCAAATTTCGCCTTAAATATCAGATGCTTAACGGGGGTGCTTGAGATAGATTGGCAGGCAGAAGCTTCCGTATGAGCCAGTGCCTGTGAGCGATCTGTCGACCATCCACCCGTTGAGGCACGAATACCGTACCTCGACGCCGCCCACTCCTTTGTTTGGTCGAGCCGTCGATACGTTCGTCCAGCAACTTCGCTTGGCGGGCCAGGCGTTGCGGGCCGGCCGGCTCGACGAGGCGATCTCCGGCTATTTTCGGTTGCTGGCGCAGCGGCCGTATCACGCCGAACTGCACAACAGCCTGGGTGTGGCCTTGCGTCAGGCCGGCAAGCTCGAGGCGGCGGTGTCACATCACCGCCTGTCGCTTGCCGAGGATCCACAGAACCCGGCGCTGCACACCAATCTCGGCAATGCCCTGCGCGCCGTAAACCGGCCCGAGGATGCGGTGAGGCATCACTTCCGGTCGATTGCGCTCAACCGCAACTACGCCGACGGCTTCTTCAACCTGGCGCTTTGCCTGCGCGATCTCGGTCGCATCGACGAGGCGATAGGCTGCTTCACGCGTGCGCTTTCGCTCAATCCCGAGAGCAAGCGCGCCCGGACCGAGCTTGCGATCGCGCTTTTGATGCGTGGCGACCTGGCCGAGGGGTTCGCCACCTACGAGGCGCGCAAGCGCCTGCCCGAGACACCGATTCCCGATTTCGCGCAGCCGGCATGGAATGGTGGTCCGATCCAGGGCAAGCGCATCCTGCTTTATCCTGAGCAGGGCCTGAGCGATGTGTTGTTGTTCGTGCGTTTTGCGCGCGAGCTGAAACGCCGCGGCGCAAAGGTGATTGCGCTGTGCCAGGGACCGCTCAAGGATCTGCTCGCCAACGCCGACTATATCGACACCGTCGTCGCCGAAGGCGAGAGCCTGCCGGCGTTCGACGTCCATGCCTCGATGGTGTCGTTGCCGCATCTTTGCGAGCCCGATTTCAATGCGGTCTCCGAGCCCTATCTCTCGGCGCCATCGGATCGGTTGATCAAGCTCGGCCGGCTCGACAAGGCCCGCCTGCGCATCGGTATCTACTGGGCGGCAAACGGCCAGAAGGAGCAGGACCGGCTGCGCTCGGTGCCCTTCACCCGGTTCCTCGCCCTCACCGGCGAGCCGGAGCTGCTGATCTTCAGCCTGCAGGGCGGCGCCCGCCAGAAGGACATCCAGCAGTTCGGCGCCGGCGGCCTGGTACACGATGTCGGCCGCGGCATCTTCGATTTTGCCGAGGCGGCGAGCGCGCTGTCACAGCTCGATCTCCTGATCTCGATCGATGCGCCGATCGCGCATCTCAGCGCGGCGATGGGCCTCAAGACCTGGGTGTTGTTGCCGGCCTACCCGGACTGGCGCTGGCAGCTCGGTGGTCCACGTGCGCCCTGGTATCCGACGGCCCGACTGTTCCGCCAGCCCAAGGTCGGCGACTGGGAGTCGGTTTTCACCGTCATCCGCAACGAAGTCGAGCTCCTGAAGCTGCAGATGCCGCCGGTGACGACCGGCCGGTAACCTGCTTACGAGCTGTCGTCTCGACCGCGCGCTCAGCCTCCGGTACTACCGCCCGCGTCATCTTTTGTCCGACGCCAGGGGATCCGAATGCTCGACGACCGATCGCTCGATATGCTCTTTCGCAATGCGCGCACGCATAACGGCTGGCTTCCCAAACCGGTCTCCGACGACCAGCTTCGCGCGATCTACGACCTGATGAAGTGGGGGCCGACCTCAGCCAACTCGTCGCCCGCGCGCATCGTTTTCGTGCGTACCCGCGAAGGCAAGGAGAAGCTGCGGCCCGCGCTCAGCGCCGGCAACACCGAGAAGACGATGGCGGCGCCGGTGACGGCGATCGTGGCCTACGATACGCGCTTCTACGAGCATCTGCCCAAGCTCTTCCCGCACAACCAGACGGCGGCGAGCTGGTTCAGCGGTCCGCAGAACAAGGCGATCGCCGAGGCGACGGCTTTCCGCAATGGCTCGCTGCAGGGCGCCTATCTCATGATCGCGGCTCGAACGCTCGGCCTCGACATCGGCGGCATGAGCGGGTTCGACAGCGCCAAGGTCGATGCGGCGTTCTTTCCCGACGGCCGTTTCAAGAGCAACTTCCTGTGCAATATCGGCTACGGCGATCCCGGCAAGCTCTTCGACCGCAGCCCGCGCTTCTCCTTCGAGGACGTCTGCTCGCTCGCCTGATCACAGCCCGAGTGCGATGGCGATCTGGCGCCACGGCAACGGCAGCAGCGAGACCAGCGCCACCACGCCGAAGGCCAGGATGATGCCGCCCGAGATGCGGTTCATCCAC
This sequence comes from Pseudomonadota bacterium, assembly GCA_018242505.1. GTDB lineage: Bacteria > Pseudomonadota > Alphaproteobacteria > Reyranellales > Reyranellaceae > Reyranella. The sequence goes on along the minus strand of JAFEBU010000040.1, from coordinate 50,792 downwards.
AGCATGCCGGAATGATTGAACTGCGTGCGCAGCGCCGCGGCGACGGAGCACAAAATGGCCCACCAGGCGAGCGCGCCGCTGAACACGCCCGCCACGAGCAGGCTCGCGTCGGCGAGGCTCGAGCCGACGCCGGCGAGATTGCGGCCTGCGAAGGCGGCGCCGAACGCCATCACGGTGAGCGGGTTGAAGATCGTGATGAAGAAGCTCGAGCTCGTGTAGTGGAAGTGGGTGGCGATCCGGTGCTCCAGATCGTCGGCCACCGGATCGCCCACGGTGCGCGCCTTGTGCCGTATCGTCGTTATGCCCATCACCATCAGGATCACGCCACCGATGCCGCGCAGCCATGCTTCGTGCCGCGCCACGAATTGTTCGACGAACGAAAGGCCGAAGGCAGCGACGGCGCCGAACACCGCATCTCCCAGGGCCGCACCCACGCCGGTGAGATAGCCCGCGACTGCCCCAACCGTGATCGCCCGGCGGATGCAGAGCGCGGCCGCCGGCCCGATCGGAAGGGCAATGACGAAGCCGATCACCGCGCCTTCGATCGCAAGCGAAATCGGATCGAAGGTGAAGCCGGGCACATTCATCGCCGGCCTAGAGCTTCTCTGCAGCGAAGCGTCGTGGCGGTGCGACCAGGCGGTCCTGCGCCATGACGAGCTGCAGCTCGCGCTCGCCCATGGCGCGCGTCGCCTCGAGCACGGCGTAGACGGCAGATGCAGCCCTGCCCAGCGCCTCCGCCACGTCGCCGCTTTCCAGCCAATGCGCGGTGAAGAGGGCTGCCACCATGTCGCCCGTGCCGTTGGGCATGATCTCGAAGCCGACCAGCGGCGTCGTAACGCGCCAGGCCGTGTCCCTGGTCACCGCGATCATCTCGATCCGATCGGCGGGTGCGTCCGTACGGCGCAGGCTGGTGATCAGGGCAAGCCGGGGGCCTGCGAGCAGGCTGCGCGCGGCGTCGAGCGCCTCGGCCATCGTGCCGACCCGGCGGCCGGTGAGGTGCTCCAGTTCGAAGTGATTGGGGGTTACCAGATCGGCGGCGGGGATTGCGCGCTGGCGAAAGAAGGCGTCGATGCCGGATTTCACGTAGATGCCGGTGTCGACGTCGCCCAGCACGGGATCGCAGCACCACACGGCCCTGGGATTGGCGGCGCGCACCTTGGCCGCCGTTTCCAGCACCACGTCGGCCAGCGCGGCATCGCCGACATAGCCCGTGAGCAGGGCGTCGCAACGGGGCAGCAGCCCCAGGGACTCGATGCCGCATACGATGTCGGCCACCTGCTCGGCCGGCGTGATGCGGCCCCGCCAGGCGCCATACCCTGTGTGGTTGGAAAATTCGACCGTGTTCACCGCCCAGACCTCGTGGCCCAATCGTTGCAGCGGGAAAGTCGCTGCCCGATTGCCGACATAGCCATAGGCGACATGGCTCTGAAGCGACAGAAAACGCATGGCCGATGCCACCTTGCCACAAGGAGACCCCTCGTTATAGTCCGCCGCTTTCTTAAGGGGCCTTGAGATGTCGAGCACCGTCCGTCCGCGTCGCAGCGTACTTTATATGCCGGGCGCCAACACGCGCGCGCTGGAAAAGGCGCGCACGCTGCCCGCCGATGCGCTGATCTTCGATCTTGAGGACGCTGTCGCCCCGGATGCCAAGGAGGCGGCGCGTGCCAATGTGGTCGCGGCGGCGAAGAGCAAGGCCTATGGCCGGCGTGAGATCGCAATCCGATGCAACGGGCTCTCGACCCCCTGGGGCAAGGCCGATGTCACGGCGATCGCCAAGTCGGGCGCCGATGCGATCCTGGTGCCGAAGGTCGAAAGCGCGACCGATGTCGCGCGCATTGTCGCGTTGCTCGAGTCGTCGGGCGCGCCGGCCTCGATGGCGATCTGGGCGATGATGGAAACGCCCATGGGCATGCTGCGCGCCGAGGAGATCGCGAGTTCCCACAAACGCCTGCAGCTCTTCGTCATGGGCACCAACGATCTCGTCAAGGACATGCGCGCGCGCCATACGCCGATGCGCCTGCCGCTGGTGACGGCGCTGGGGCTCGGCATGCTGGCCGCGCGCGCCCATGGTCTCACCATCCTCGACGGCGTCTACAACGACCTCCAGGATGCCGAGGGGTTCAAGGACGTCTGCCGGCAAGGGCTGGAGATGGGCTTCGACGGCAAGACGCTGATCCACCCCAACCAGGTCGAGCCGTGCAACGAGATCTTCGCGCCCTCGGCGGCCGAACTGGAGATGGCCGGCAAGATCGTCGCGGCCTTCAAGGTGGCGCAGGCCGAGGGCAAGGGCGTGGTCACGGTCGACGGCCGGATGATCGAGAACCTCCATGTCGAGCAGGCGGAGCGCGCATTGGCGCTCGCTGCCGCCATCAAGGACCTGCAGGCAGCCTCGGCATGAGCAAGAGCGGGTCGGGCAATTTCTTCGAGGATTTCAAGGTCGGGCAGGAGATCCGCCATGCGACGCCGCGCACCCTGACCGAGGCCGATGCCGCCCTGAATGTCGCACTCTACGGCTCGCGCTTTGCCGTCAATTCGTCCGACCCGTTCGCCCGCGACATCGGCCTGCCGCGCGCCCCGCTCGACGACATGCTCGTGTTCCATGTCGTGATCGGCAAGACCGTGCCCGACATCTCGGTGAATGCCGTCGCCAACCTGGGCTATGCCGAGTTCCGCTGGGGTGCGCTGGTCTATCCGGGGGACACCCTCTCGGTGAGTTCGAAGGTGCTGGGCCTGCGCGAGAACTCGAACCGTGCGAGCGGCGTGGTGTGGGTCCGCTCGACCGGCATCAACCAGCGTGGCGAAATGGTGCTCGACTATGTCCGCTGGGTGATGGTGCACAAGCGCGATCCGGAGGCGGCCGTCTCCGATCCGGTCGTACCGAAGACGGCGGCGGCCGTTGCGCCGGCCGATCTCGTCATGCCCGCGGGGCTCGCGATCGCGGGCTACGACGACGTCGCGGCGGGCTCCCCGTACCGCTGGGAAGACTACGCGCCGGGCGAGCGCATCGACCATGTGAGCGGTATCACGCTCGAAGACTCCGACCACATGTTGTCAACACGGCTCTACCAGAACACGGCGCGCATCCATTTCGATGCCTTCGCCGGCAAGAACACGCGCTTTGGCCGCAGACTTGCCTATGGCGGACACGTGATCTCGCTGGCCCGTGCACTGTCGTTCAATGGCCTTGCCAACGGCTTTCGCGTCGCCGCCATCAATGCCGGCAGCCATGTCGCGCCGACCTTCGGCGGGGATACGATCTATGCGTGGACGGAGGTGCTGGAGCGCGCTCCGTTGCCCGGCCGCTCCGATCTGGGTGCGCTTCGGGTGCGCACCATCGCGACCAAGGACTGCCCTTGCGACACATGGCCGGGCAAGGGTGCCGACGGCAAATACCACCCGGCGGTCGTGCTCGACCTGGACTATTGGCTGCTGCTGCCGCGACGCCTGGTTTGAGGCCAATCGACAAGCGAATTTTGCTGGAGAATCCGCGACTTATCGGCGGTGCAAGGCTGAGTTTCATTGACTTGAGGGCAGCGAGCGCTAAAAAAGTTCTGCCGCCTGCCCAAATGAGCAGAGCAATAGAGGTTTCCGCGCGATGAGCGTTGTCAACCGGCCGTCCAATCGGCCGCTCTCCCCCCATCTCCAGATCTATCGGTGGCAGCTGACCTCGGTCCTGTCCATCCTGCACCGCGCGACAGGCATCGCGCTGTCGGTCGGCGCACTCTATCTCGCGACCTGGGTGATGTACGCTGCTGCCGGTCCGCGCGCCTATGCGCTGTTCCAGGATTTCAACGCCTCGATCCTGGGCCGCATCGTGCTGGGGGGCTGGCTGTTCAGCGCCTTCTATCATCTCTGCAACGGCATCCGGCATCTCTTCTGGGATGCATGTTATGGCTTCGAGCTCAAGGACGCCTATCGCAGCGGCTGGATCGTCGTCGCCGTCTCGCTGCTCGCCACGGTCCTGTCCTGGATCGTCGGCTTGAGGCTGGTGTGAGGAGGCAATGATGGACGATCGCAGAACGCCTCTCGCCCGCGCCCGCGGCCTCGGTTCGGCCAAGGACGGAGTCGGCCATTGGTGGGCGCAGCGGCTCACCGCCATCGCCCTCATTCCGCTGGTTGTCTGGTTTGCCGTGTCGCTCGTCATGTTGAGCGGCGCCGACTACGCCACAGTGCGCGCCTGGATCGGCTCGCCGCTCGTCATGGTGCTGCTGATCCTGACCATCGGCATCGGCCTGCATCATGGCCAGCTCGGCCTGCAGGTGGTGCTCGAGGATTACACCGACGGCGCGTGGCGGGTCGTCTGGATTGTACTGGTGAAATTCATTGCCGCGGTTTTTGGCCTCGCCGCCATCGTGGCCATCCTGCGTATCGGATTCGGAGGCTGACATGGCCGAGAAAAGCAACGGCGCCGCCCCGGGCACGGTCAATATCGGCGGACGCGCCTATACCATCATCGATCACGAATACGACGTCGTGGTGGTCGGCGCCGGCGGTTCCGGCCTTCGTGCCACCTTCGGCATGGCGGCGAAGGGACTGAAGACCGCCTGCATCACCAAGGTCTTCCCGACGCGCAGCCACACGGTCGCCGCGCAAGGCGGCATCTCGGCGGCGCTCGGCAACATGGGGCCCGACGACTGGCGCTGGCACATGTACGACACGGTCAAGGGCTCCGACTGGCTCGGCGACCAGGACGCCATCGAATACATGTGCCGCGACGGCATCCCGGCGATCATCGAGCTCGAACATTTCGGCGTGCCCTTCAGCCGCACGCCCGAGGGCAAGATCTACCAGCGTCCGTTCGGCGGCATGACGACCGAGTTCGGCAAGGGCATTGCCCAGCGCACCTGCGCCGCGGCCGATCGAACCGGTCATGCCATGCTGCACACGCTCTATCAGCAGTCGCTCCGGAATCACGCTGAATTCTTCGTCGAGTATTTCGCGCTCGATCTCATCATGGACGAGGGCGTGTGCCGCGGCGTGATGGCCTGGAACCTCGATGATGGCACCATCCATCGCTTCCGGGCTCACAAGACGGTGCTGGCGACCGGCGGCTGTGGCCGCGTCTACTTCACCGCCACGTCCGCCCACACCTGTACGGGTGACGGCGGCGCCATGGTGCTGCGCGCCGGCCTGCCGCTGCAGGACATGGAGTTCGTGCAGTTCCATCCCACCGGCATCTATGGCGCCGGCTGCCTGATCACCGAGGGTGTGCGCGGCGAGGGCGGCTATGTCACCAACGGCAACGGCGAGCGCTTCATGGAGCGCTATGCACCGTCGGCCAAGGACCTCGCATCGCGCGACGTCGTCAGCCGCTCGATGACGATCGAGATCCGCGAGGGCCGCGGCTGCGGTCCCAACAAGGACTATATCGAGCTGCATGTCGAGCATCTCGACCCGAAGGTGATCCACGAACGCCTGCCCGGTATCGCCGAGACGGCCCGCATCTTCGCCGGCGTCGACGTCACGCGCCAGCCGATCCCGATTTTGCCGACCTGCCATTACAACATGGGCGGCATCCCCGCGAACTATCACTGCGATGTCATGACGGTGAAGGATGGCGATCCCTTCACACCGGTGCCCGGCCTGATGGCGCTGGGCGAGGCGGCCTCGGTCGGTGTGCATGGCGCCAATCGCCTGGGCTCCAACTCGCTCCTCGAGCTGGTCGTGTTCGGCCGCTCGGCCGCCAATCGCGCGGCAGAGCAACTGACACCCGGTACGCCGCACAAGGACCTGCGCAACGCGGGCGAGGAGGCGATCGCCCGTCTCGACAAGGCGCGTCATGCCTCGGGCGGCACGCCGACGGCGCAACTGCGCACCCAGATGCAGCGCACGATGCAGAACGATTGCTCGGTGTTCCGCACCACCAAGAGCCTCGATGAAGGCTGCGCCAATCTCGACAAGGTGTTCGCCGGCAAGTCGGATATCCGCGTCAAGGACCGCTCGATGATCTGGAATTCCGATCTGATGGAGACGCTGGAGTTCGAGAACCTGATCTTGCAGGCGCAAGCCATCATCCGTTCCGCAGCCAACCGCAAGGAGAGCCGCGGCGCCCATGCGCAGGAGGATTATCCCGAGCGCGACGACAAGAACTGGCTGAAGCACACCGTGGTCTGGGTCGATCCCGAGACGGGCAAGACCCGCATCGACTACCGCCCGGTCAACCTGCAGCCGATGAGCAACGACGTTCAGTCCTTCCCGCCCAAGGCGCGGGTGTACTGACCGGTCGCGGTGGACTTAAGAGGACGCGATGGCTGAGTTTACACTGCCCGCCAATTCCAAGATCGGCGTGGGCGAGACTTACAAGGCGGCGGCGGGCGCCAAGAACATCAAGACGTTCAAGGTCTATCGCTGGACGCCTGACGACGGCCAGAAGCCCCGGATCGACACCTACGAAGTCGACATGGATAGCTGCGGGCCGATGGTCCTGGACGCATTGATCAAGATCAAGAACGAGACCGACAGCTCGCTCACCTTTCGCCGGTCTTGTCGCGAGGGCGTGTGCGGCTCGTGTGCGATGAACATCGACGGCACCAACACGCTCGCCTGCACCAAGTACATTTCGGACGTGAAGGGCGACATCAAGATCTATCCGCTGCCGCACATGCCGGTGGTGAGAGATCTGGTGCCCGATCTCAATGTGCCCTACGCCCAGCTCGCCTCCATCGAGCCGTGGCTCAAGTCCGACAGCCCGCCGCCGACGCGCGAGCGTCTGCAGTCGCCGGAGGAGCGCGCCAGGCTGGACGGCCTGTGGGAGTGCATCCTCTGCTTCTGCTGCTCGACCTCGTGCCCCAGCTACTGGTGGAGCGGCGACCGCTATCTCGGCCCTGCGATCCTCTTGCAAGCCTATCGCTGGCTGGCCGACAGCCGCGACGAGGCCAAGGGCGAACGGCTCGACAATCTCGAGGATCCGTTCCGGCTTTATCGCTGCCACACGATCATGAACTGCACCAAGACCTGTCCCAAGAGCCTCAACCCGGCGAAGGCGATCGCCGAGATCAAGAAGATGCTCGTCGAACGGACGGTTTGACCGTCGGCTGATGTGATCGGGCGAAGGCGCGCCACGCGGCGCGCCTTTTCCTTTGTGCCCGTCAGGATGTGCGTTCGAACCGCATGTTCTTGATGCGTCCGGTCGAGACGATCAGGGCTGCGATCTTGCCGGCGCGGTCGCGTTCGAGGCGTGCGAGCTGGGTGACGGCGAGCCAGTTTCCAGGCGTGGCGATGTCGACCGTGTCGGCGTCGATGCCGGTGACCGGCCATGGCGCGCCGTCAGCGATCAGTGGTCCGCCGACACGGACCGCGAAGCCGTCGCCTTGCCGTTCTATCCGCCATGTCGCTTCCGTGTCGGTGGAGACGTAGGTGCCGACGATCCCTGCAGGCACGGCCTTGCGCTTGCCGAGCTTCCGGAAGGGGAGAATCCGGCCGGCCCCGAGATCGACCCGCAGCGTGTTGTTGCGACCAGGCTTCAGCATGAATTCGAACGAGCCGCGCTCGGCGCCCAGCCAACCGTCGGCGCGCCGTCCGAGCACGAACGGCAGGCCGTTCTGCGTCACGGTCGCCTCGCCATTGCGCCACGCCAGTTCGAACAGAGACGGTTCCTCGGCGTTAAACCACGTTCCGGTGATCGGCTTGATCTCCTTCTCCTCGATCGGCGCCGGTGCCGCCTTGAGGCGCTTGTCGCCGTCCAGCGCCTCGGCGGCGATCGTATGGGCGAGCCGCCAGGGATCGATGCTGCCGAGATTGGCGATCACCACCACGGTGAGGCCGGCCGCCGGCACGCGCAGGAATTCGGTGCGGAAACCCGGCCATAGCCCGCCATGACCGACCGTCTCCATGCCGCGCACTTCGCCGACGGCGACGCCGCGGCGATAGGCATTGGCGTGCCCGCCGTTGAGCGGCTGGGCGGCGGCAAGCGTGGCCGGCAGGGTCTTGCCCAGCACCGGAGCATCGAAATGCCGCGACCAGATCAGGAGATCCTCGACTGTCGAGGTGAGGCCGCCCTCGCCGCCCTGCGGATAGGCATGGCCGGCGCGGCGGAAGCCCTGGTTGGCATCGCCGAGGTAGGCGGTCGCGAGGCCGGGAATCACCGTGTCGATCTCGGCCGCCAGCATCGTCGAGGTCATGCCGAGCGGCTTGAAGATACGCTCGGCCAGCACTTCGCCCAGCTTCTTCCGCGAGAGCTTTTCGACGATGCGGCCGAGCAACAGGAAGTTGCTGTTGCTGTAGAGGAAGCGGCTGCCCGGCGTGAAGTTGAGATGGCGGTTGCGTACACAGGCGGCGAAGAGGTCGTCGGGCCGCGCCGGCTTGTCGAGCCCATGACCGCCCAGCCGCAGCAGCTCGAGGAAATCGGGCAGGCCGCTCGTGTTGCGCATCATCTGGTCGATCGTGACCGGCAGCGGCGGGAGCTCGGGCAGATACTTGTGCGGCGGATCAGAGAGCTTGAGCTTGCCGTCCTCGGCCAGCATCAGGGCGGCGGTGACGGTGAACTGCTTGCTGACCGAGGCGATGCGAAAGCGCGTCTGCGGCGTGATCGGTACGCCAAGCTCGATGCTGGCGAGCCCGTAGCCCTTGCAGATTTCGACCGCACCGTTGCGCATGACGGCGACGACGGCGCCCGGCGAGCCGGGCAGGGTGTAGCGGGCGAACAGTGCATCGATGCGACGTTCTAGGGCGATGGTCTCGATCGATTTCGGCATGAGGACGAGTGAAGCCCGGACAGCTCGCTCTTGTAAAGCGAGAGCGCTACCGTCACCCGAACACGGGAGGAATGCATGGAGCGACGCTTCGTCAAGGTCGAGAAAGGGCTGGGTCCGGAGGGGCGTGTCGCGGTCGTGCGCTTCGATCGGGGCGACGACATCAACGCGCTGAGCCAGGCGGCGATGCGCGAGCTCAAGGATGTGCCGCGCGACTTCGAGGACGATCTGGAGACATCCGTCGTCATCCTCACGGGCTCCGCCAAGGCCTTCTCCGCCGGCTTCGATCTCAAGGATCCCGAAGCCTGGCAGCGCACACCCCTGCCGATCGGCGAGCGCATCCATCGTCAACGTCTCGGGCCGAGGTTGTGCAAGGCGTGGCAGGACATGGACCAGGTGACGATCGCGGCGATCGAAGGCCATTGCATCGGTGGTGGCGCGGCGCTGGCTGTCGCGCTCGATTTCCGCTTTTGCGGGAAGGGTGCGCATTTCCGTATTCCCGAGGTCGAGCTCGGCATGAACATGAGCTGGGGCTCGATCCCGCGCATGCTGGCGCTGATGGGGCCGGCGCGCACCAAGCAGGCGGTGATCCTGGCCTCGGACCGAATCGGCGCCGCCGAAGCGCTCGAATGGCGATTGGTGGAGAAGGTGGTCGAGGACGGCCAGGCGTTCTCGGCCGCTATGGCCTTTGCCGAACGCATCGCCCGTCAGCCGCCGATCCCGGTGCGCATGACCAAGCTCTCGGTCAATCGGCTTGCCCATGCGCTCGACGATCTTGCCGCCCACATGGATGCCGACCAGAACGTGCTGACCGGCCTCACCGAGGACTACAAGGAAGGAACGTCCGCCTTCCGCGAGAAGCGCAAGCCGAGCTTCAAGGGACGTTGATCCGGCTCAAGTCGACCGTGTCGGCAACTCGTCGAGGATGCGACGCCGCTCGGTGTCGTCCATGATCACCCAGCGGCCGATCTCGTCGATGGTGCGCTTGCAGCCGATGCAATAGGGACTGCGGGGCTCGATCGTGCATACGCCGATGCAGGGCGAGATCACCCGTGGCGGCCGCGATGGCGGCGCGATCTTGCTCATCCCGCGTCAGGACTTCTTGCTGAGCTCCGTGAGCTGGCTCTGCAACTCATCGAGCTTGCGCTTCAGGTCATCGATGACCTCGCCCTTGTCGGCCGGCGTTGCCGGTGGTGTGGGCTTGCCTTCGGCGCCGTTGGCATGTGGGGGTGCATTCGTCGTCGGCGGGTTCTGCCCGGCGCCGAACGGATTGAACATCCGCATCGCCTGCTCGAACATCGCCATGTTCTGCTTGCCCATCGACTCGAACTGCTGGAACGGGTTGAAGCCAAAGGCGTTCTGCAGATAGTGCCGCATCTGTTCCTGGTTGCGGGCGAACTGGGTCATCGACATTTCGAGGTACTGCGGCACCACGCCCTGCAGGCTGTCGCCGTAGAAGGAGATGAGCTGGCGCAGGAAGGGAATCGGCAGCAGCGTCTGGCCGCCCTTGCTCTCTTCCTCGAAGATGATCTGGGTCAAAACCGAGCGGGTGATGTCCTCGCCGGTCTTGGCGTCGTAGACGACGAAATCCGTCTTGTCCTTTACCATTTGCGACAGATGGTCGAGCGTCACATAGGCGGAGGTGGCGGTATTGTAGAGCCGCCGGTTCGCGTATTTCTTGATGACGACAGGGGCCGGCTTGGCGCTGCTTTCCGGTGACTGATCGGCCATACGCTGCGCTCCTTTGCAGTACGCTGAACGCTCGTTCACTCCCACGCGGACGACCTTAGCGCCGATGCCGCAGTGCGACAAGTAAGCTGGGCGGCTGCGAAGAAGCGCCGCTGCGGCAATGGGTTATAGTGGCGGCATGGGCTCCGAGAAGAACGACCTGACGGGTGAATTCGACCAATTGGCCCGGCGATACCTCGATTTGTGGCAAAGCCAGCTCTCCGGTCTGGCGGCCGATCCTGCACTGACGGAGCAGATCGCCCGCCTGTTTGCGGCCGCGAATGCGCAGGTTGCGTCTGTCATACAGGCCGCCCAATCTGGCGGTCATGCCGCCCCCACTCCCTCGGCCTCAGCGCCTGGGACCGCGCCCTCTGCCGCTTCATCTGGGCACGGCTCTGATGACATGGATGAGTTGCGAAAGCGCGTGGCGGCTCTGGAAGCACGGATCGCCGAACTCGAGGCCAAGCTCCGGCCGTCCTGAAGAGTTTGCCGCCCTGGCCGCCGAAGCCGAAGCCCTGGAAAGGCGGGCGGGCGACGGCCAGTTCGAGGCATCACTTCGTCGTGAGATCGGGCGTCGGATGAGTCGGCTGGCCGATGGCGTGCTCGCCTATCGCCGACATTCCACTCATCGCACGCTCGAAGATCCGCCGACCGCCTGGCGCGAGGGGAACACGCGTCTTTTGGATTTCGGCGTCACGCATGCCACCGCTCGCGCCAAAGGCGTGCGGGCCGTCCTGGTCGTGCCGTCGCTGATCAATCGCTGGGAGGTCCTCGATCTCACCGCGGAGAAGAGCCTGTTGCGGGCGATGGCGGCGCAGGGACTGCGCCCGTATCTGGTCGATTGGGGAACACCCGATGCCGAGGAGCGGCGCTTCGATCTCGCGGCCTACGTCGCGCGGCTCGATCGCGCTCTCGCCTTCGTCGCCAAGCGGGCGCGTCGGCGGCCTGCGGTGATGGGCTATTGCATGGGCGGCACGTTGACCGTGGCGCTGTCGGCGTTGCGGCCACGCGGCGTCGCGGGCCTCGCCTTGTTGGCGACGCCGTGGGATTTCCACGCCGACAAGACCGGCCATGCCTTCCTGCTCTCGGCCGGCCCGTTGCTGGCCGAGCTCGCCGACAAGGCCGGCGAATTGCCGGTCGATGCCCTGCAGACGCTCTTCTGGTCGCTCGATCCGTGGCTCGCGATGAAGAAGTTCGGCCGTTTCCTCGGTCTTGACCAGGAAAGCGAGCAGGCGCGCGAATTCGTGCTGCTCGAGGACTGGCTCAACGAGGGCGCGCCGCTCGCCGGACCCGTGACACGCGAATGCCTGGTCGGCTGGTACGGCGACAACCTGCCGGGTGCCGGCCGATGGGTCGTGGCGGGCCGTCGCATCGTGCCCAGCAAGATCAAGGTTCCGTCGCTGGTGATGATCCCTTCGGGCGATCGCATCGTGCCGCCGCTCTCTGCCGCGGCGCTGGCCGATGCGGAGCGAGGGCTCCGCAACGTGACCCGTATCGACCTGCCGCTCGGCCACATCGGCATGATCGTGAGTGGACGCGCACGCGATCTCTGCTGGACGCCGCTGATCGACTGGCTGAAGGCAAGATGATCCCTGACGCGAAACGATCGTTCGATTGGCGAGTCCCGCTCATCTGGGCGGTGATGCTCGCGATCTCGGTCTTCGCCCATGCCTATGTCGAGATGGCCGACAACCGGGTTACCCTGGCGCGGGCCGTCGCGTTGGAAGTGACGAGTCACAGCATGGTCGCGGCGATGCTGCCGGCGATTTACTGGCTTCACCGTCACCGGCCGATTTCGGGCGGTCCCGTCAATCTTGCGATCCATGTCGCGGCGCTGGTGCCCTTCAGCTTCCTCCGGACGACCGGGATGACGGGCCTTCGATTGTTGTGGTTCGTCGGCATCCTGGGCGAGCGTTACTCCTTTCCGCTCACCCTGGATCGGCTGCTCTATGAGCTCAGCAAGGACGTCGTGAACTACGCCCTGCTGAGCGGCGCCGTGGTCGCCATCTCTTATCTGCTCGAGCGCGCAGACGCCCGGGCGGCCCAGCCTGCACCGACCATCGTCGATCCACCGTCACGGCCGGTCGCGCCTGAGGCCGTCCCACCCGAAGCGGTCCGGCCCGAGCGGTTCGCGGTGCGCAAGCGGGGCGGCAACGAGGTTGTCGTGGACGTGGCCGACATCGACTGGATCGAAGCTTCGGGCAATTATGCCATCCTGCATGTCGGCGGCGAGACGTTCGAGATCCGATCCTCGCTCACCAAACTCGAAGGCGAGCTCGATCCGAAACGGTTCGTCCGCGTGCACAAATCCCACCTCGTCAACATCGCCCGCGTCGCCGAGGTGACGCCCTGGGTGAGCGGCGACTGGCGCATCCGTCTCCAGGATGGCGCCGAGGTGAACCTCAGCCGCCGCTATCGCCAGCGGTTCGAGGCCCTGGCGCCGGTACGGAGTTGATCGTGCGAAGCTCAGGCTGCACGCCGGTTGTCCTGAAGGGCATGCCGGTCGTCCCAGGCAAGCTGCCGGTCGTCACAATTCGATCTCGCATCAAGGGCTTGGCGGCTAGGGAAGAGGCCATCGATCCGATGGATGGAGGAGCCGATGATGCGACGCGATCTCTTCAAAATGGCCAGCGCCTTCTCGGTGATGTCGGCCGACGCCCGCGCGCAAGGCGGCGGTGCGTTTCGGCGGGTGCGGCCCGGCGATCCGGGTTGGCCGTCGCAGACGCAGTGGCAACGACTCAACGATCGCATCGGCGGCCACCTCATGAAAGTGCAGTCTCCCCTCGATGCCTGCCGCAACGGGGACGATCCTGCTGCCTGCGACGCCGTCTTCAAGGAGTTCAAGAATCCCTATTTCATCCGCGACAACGTCGCCCTGACGCAAACCACCGGCTGGGCAGGCGCCTGGGCGTCGCAGCCCAGCGTTTATGCCGTGGCGGCGCGCAATGCCGCCGACGTGGCCGCGGCCGTCACCTTTGCCCGTGAACACAAGCTGCGCCTGGTCGTGCGTGGCGGTGGTCACAGCTATCTCGGAGCCTCGAATGCACCTGACTCCCTCCTGGTCTGGACGCGGCCCCTGGATGCGATTGCTATCCACGACGCGTTCGTGCCCCATGGCTGCTCCGTCGCCCCTCAGCCCGCCGTCTCCGTCGGCGCGGGCAACATCTGGCTCAAGGCTTACGCCACGGTGACCAAGACCGGCCGTTATGTGCAGGGTGGCGGCTGTTGTACGGTCGGCGTCGCGGGCCTGGTCCAGGGCGGCGGCTTCGGCAGCTTCTCCAAACGGTTCGGCCTGGCCGGGGCGAGTCTGCTCGAAGCCGAGATCGTCACCGCCGACGGCCAGGTGCGTATTGCCAACGCCTGCACCCATCCCGATCTCTTCTGGGCGTTGAAGGGCGGCGGAGGCGGCAATTTCGGTGTGATCACGCGGGTGACCCTGAAGACGCACGAATTGCCCACCTTCCTGGGCGGTGCTTTCGGCGCGATCCAGGCCCACTCCGACGACGCCTATCGGCGGCTGATTGCCCGGTTCGTGGCCTTCTATCGCGAGCGGCTCTTCAATCCGCACTGGGGCGAGACCGTTCGTTTCGGTCGCAACAACGTCTTGGAGATCAGCATGGTGTTCCAGGGTCTCGACCAGGCGACGGCCAGTGCGACCTGGAAGCCGTTCGTCGATTGGGTCGCCGCATCACCCTCCGATTACACGATGGTCGCGCCCTTCGCGGCGATGGCCGCGCCTGCGCACTTCTTCTGGGATGCGGCTTTCCTCAGGAAGAACCTGTCGCAGGTCATCCGCTCCGACGATCGGCCCGGCGCCCCGGAAGACGCCGTCTACTGGGCCGCCAACGTCGGCGAGGCTGGCTGGTACGTGCACGACTACGAATCGGTCTGGCTGCCGCAGGCGCTGCTGGCGGACGAGGCGCAGGCGCGTCTGGTCGAGGCGCTGTTCAAGGCCTCGCGTCAGTGGTCGCTCCAGCTGCACTTCAACAAGGGGCTGGCCGGGGCACCCCAGGAGGCGCTCTCGGCGGCGCGCGACACGCCGATGAATCCCGATGTGATCGACGCCTTTGCCCTGGTCATCGCTTCGGCCTCCGGCCCGCCCGCCATTGCCGGCATACTGCGTCACGAACCCGACCTCGCCCGGGCACGCAAGGAAGCGGCCAACGTCGCCGCAACGCTCGCCGAGATGCGCAAGGTGGCCCCGGAGGCCGGCACCTACCTCGCCGAATCGAGCTACTTCCAGAAGGATTGGCAGCGTGCCTACTGGGGCGACAACTACACCCGCCTGCAGGGCGTGAAGAAAAAGTACGACCCGGATGGATTGTTCTTCGCCCACCATTGCGCGGGCAGCGAGGAATGGAGCGCCGACGGCTTCACCCGCCTCTAGCGCTCGGAATCACAAGTCCGATTAACGGCACCACAAGTCCGAATAGCGGCGGGATTTTCGTCCTGAGGGCAGCGAAGGACCTCATGACATTTCAATCGCACACTTGTTGCAATCGATATGGGATCCTTCGCTGCGTTCAGGATGACAAGAAAGAGATTCCTTTGGGACTCTGATCTGCAACGTAAGCATCCGGCGAGGCCGCCTTGAGCAAGGTTTGGATAGGGCGTAAGCCTTCCCACGGATTGAACGATGCGTCCGCCGGCCCGTACTGGCGGGCGTTTTGGTATTATGCGTCCATGATGCTGACCTTCAGAACGGCAATGCTTTCGGAGGGCGAAGAGGTCGGGCGCGTCATACGCGCTGCCTTCACGCCCTATGTCCGCGCCTTGGGGCGCGAGTTTCCTGCCGAAGGATCGGCTCGGTTTGCCGAAGAGTGGCAGCGATTTGTGGCGGAACTCGAGCGCGGCGACGTCTACGTCGCTTTGGATGGCGAGCGCATCGTCGGTGCCGTCAGGACGAAACTGCAGGAGAAAGACCTCTACATCCACCAGATCGCTGTCGATCCGGCGCGACAGGGTACTGGCGTCGGGAGCTGGCTGTTGCAGCGGATCGACGAGATGGCGCGAGCGCGCGGCCTTGGCGGCCTGTCGCTGATGACCGCCGAGATAGCGGTGGCCAATATTCGCCTCTACCAGCGGCACGGCTTCGCGATCGTGAGCCGCGGTCCGCCCGACCACGGGCTCGACCTTCATCCCAGGGTCAACATGGTGAAGTCGTTTTAGGTCGTGTCATCCTGAGCGGTGCGGCGATGCCTTGCAGGTAGCGACCGGCAGTCTATAACATGGACCATCGGGGCGGCCTGCAAGGAGGGACTCATGGCTACAGACATCGTCATCGCGAGCGCGGCGCGCACGCCCATCGGCTCTTTCAACGGCGCTTTCGGCTCCGTCCCGGCCCACGATCTCGGCAAGGTCGCGATCAAGGGCGCGCTCGAGCGCGCGAAGGTGAAGCCGGAAGAGGTCGACGAGGTCATCATGGGCCAGATCCTGAGCGCTGGTCAGGGCCAGAATCCGGCACGCCAGGCCGCGGTCAATTCCGGCATCCCGGTCGAGAAGACCGCGCTTGGCATCAACCAGCTTTGCGGCTCGGGTCTGCGCGCCGTCGCCTTCGGCTGGCAAGCGATCAGGAACGGCGATGCTTCGATCATGGTGGTCGGCGGCCAGGAGAGCATGAGCCAGGCGCCGCACGTCGCCCATCTGCGCGACGGCGTGAAGATGGGCGAGATGAAGATGATCGACTCCATGCTCAAGGATGGCCTGTGGGACGCCTTCAACGGCTATCACATGGGCAACACGGCCGAGAACGTGGCGCAGAAGTACCAGATCACCCGCGCCGAGCAGGATGCCTTCGCCGCCTCGTCGCAGAACAAGGCCGAGGCCGCGCAGAAGAGCGGCCGCTTCAAGGACGAGATCGTTCCGGTCACGATCAAGACCCGCAAGGGCGAGGTCGTTGTCGATACCGACGAGTTCCCCCGCCACGGTACGACAGCTGAGGCGCTGGGCAAGCTGCGCCCCGCCTTCACCAAGGAAGGCGGCTCGGTCACCGCAGGCAACGCCTCGGGCATCAATGACGGTGCGGCCGCACTGGTGCTGATGACCGCCGACGAAGCCAAGAAGCGCGGCCTGAAGCCGCTCGCCAAGATCGTGTCCTGGGCGACCACGGGCGTCGATCCTTCGGTCATGGGCATCGGTCCGGTCACCGCCTCGCAGGCCGCGCTCAAGAAGGCCGGCTGGACGGTGAAGGATCTCGACCTCGTCGAAGCCAACGAGGCCTTTGCCGCCCAGGCGGTCGCCGTCGGCAAGGAACTCGGCCTCGATCCGGCAAAGCTCAACGTCAATGGCGGCGCGATCGCGCTCGGCCATCCGATCGGCGCCTCGGGCGCGCGCGTGCTGACGACGCTGCTTTACGAGATGCAGAAGCGCGACGCCAAGAAAGGCCTCGCCACGCTCTGCATCGGCGGCGGCATGGGCATCGCCATGTGCGTCCAGCGCGACTGATCTTGTTCCGGACCGAGGGCTGCCAGCCCGCTCGCGCGTGTGAGCGCGCAAGATGCGTGCGGTCCAGACGACAATACGCCGCCGCTTGCGGATAGAACGGCAGCGATCGGGTTCCTAGGTTCGCGGCAACGTGAACCCGGGAGTCCCTCATGTCTTCGTCCTCTGGCGAAGCGCTTCCGCCGACCTTCAATCGGCTGGCCTGGTCGAACCTCGCCGCGCAATCGGCCGAACAAGTGGCACTGGCCGCAGCACCGATCGTCGCCGTGCTGCTGCTGGGTGCGGGCGAAGGCGAGACGGGCGCGCTGCAGACCGCACTTACCTTGCCGTTCGTCCTGTTCGCCATCCCGGCCGGCCTGCTGGCGGATCGTCTGTCGCGGCCCTGGCTCATGGCTGGTGCCGAGGCCCTGCGAACGGCGTCGCTTCTTGCCATCCTGGCCGCCCTCTGGTTCGGCGTTCTCGGCATGCCGCTGCTGGCTGTGCTCGGCTTCATCGCAGTCTGCGGCACGGTGGTCTACAGCGTTGCCGCTCCGGCGCTTGTGCCGTCGCTGGTCCCGCCAGCGGCGCTGCCGGCCGCGAACGCGCGCATCGAGCTTGCCCGCACTGTCGCCTTCGCCGGCGGGCCGGCCTTGGGCGGCCTTCTTGTCGGCTGGATCGGCGCCGCGCCAGCCTTCGGCTGCGCCGCCGCACTTTCGATCATGGCCGTCGCCCTGCTGGCGGGGTTGTTCGAGCCGCCCCGCGCGCCCGTCCATCGTCGCCATCCGCTCCACGACATCAAGGAGGGTGCGGCCTTCGTCTTCCGGCACGAGTTGCTGCGGCCGGTCTTCGTCACGCAGTTCATCTTCAACACCGCGTTCTTCCTGATCCTGGCCGTGTTCGTACCCTACGCCGTGCATCGGCTGGGCCTATCGGCATCCGGCGTCGGCCTGGTGCTCGGCATGTATGGCGTCGGAATGATCTCCGGAGCGCTGCTGGCGACACGCGTCATGCGCCGGCTACCCTTCGGCAGCGTGATCGGCCTCGGTCCCGTTACCGGCCTGGTGGCTTCGGGCGTGATGGCGCTCACGACCGTCTTTCCCACGCCTATCCTTGCGGGCCTCAGCTTCTTCCTGTTGGGCGCCGGTCCGATCATCTGGGTCATCAGCACGACGACGCTGCGCCAGTCCGTGACGCCGCCGCGCTTGCTTGGCCGCGTCTCAGCCATCAATATCATGGCTTATGGCGCGCGGCCGTTGGGGTCGGCGCTGGGTGCGGCGGTCGGCGGTGCCTTCGGCGCCGAAGCTTGCCTCTATCTCGCTGTGGCGGGCTTTGCCGCGCAGGCGCTCGTCATTGTCATGTCACAAGCTGTCGCTCTCACGCATCAACCGCAAATGGTCTGCGATTGATCGCATTGCTTGCCTCTGCCCCCATGACTCCGGCTACAGTGCCGTTGATTGAGTCAGGGAGGAAACAATGGCTGGACGAGTGGCATTAGTGACCGGCGGGACGCGCGGAATTGGCGCAGCCATATCCAAAATGCTGAAGCTTCGAGGGTATCTGGTTGCCGCCAATTATGCCGGTAACGACGTGGCCGCCACCGCCTTCAAGGAGGAAACCGGCATTCCGGTCTACAAGTTCGATGTCAGTGACTATGCCGCGGTCAAAGAAGCGGTGTCGCAAATCGAGAAGGATCTCGGGCCGATCGAGATCGTCATCAACAATGCCGGCATTACGCGCGACGGGACCATGCGCCGACTCGACCGCAGCATGTGGGACGCCGTGATCGACACCAACCTCGGTTCCTGCTTCAACGTCAGCAAGGCAGTGTGGGACGGCATGAACCAGCGTGGCTTCGGCCGCATCGTCAACATCGGTTCGATCAACGGCCAGGGCGGCCAGTACGGCCAGGTGAATTACGCTGCCGCCAAGTCAGGCATCCACGGCTTCACCAAGGCGCTGGCCCAGGAGGGCGCCGCCAAGGGCGTTACCGTGAACGCAATCGCGCCGGGCTATACCGACACGGACATGGTCTCGGCGGTGCCGGCCAATGTTCTGGAGAAGATCATCGCCAAGATTCCCGTCGGCCGGCTGGGCAAGGCGGACGAGATAGCGCGCGGCGTCCTGTTCCTGATCGCCGACGATGCGGGGTTCATCACCGGCTCGACGCTGTCGATCAACGGCGGCCAGCACATGTACTGACGGTGCCGCATCGACATGGATAGGATAGGGGCCGGCAAAGTCGCCGGCCCTTTTTTGTCGGGAGCAGTCATGCCCAAGCTCATCGAGTACAAGGATATGGAGCCACGTGCCAAAGCTGTCGTCGAAGGCATCGCCGCGGCGCGCAACATCGATCCGGCCAACATCAACAATGTCTGGAAGGCGTTGGCGCGCCATCCTTTGGTGATGGAGCGCTTCGCGGCCGAGATGAAGGCGGCCTTCGTGCCCGGCAAGCTCGATCCGCTCGTCAAGGAGTTGATCTATCTCGCGGTGAGCATCGCCAATCAGTGCGAATACTGCATCGCCTCGCATGGGGCGATGGCGCGCCGCAAAGGCATGACCGAGGACATGCACGAGGAGTTCATGGCCGTCGTGCTGGCGGCGCAGAAGGGCAACAAGATCGCCATGGCCTATCGCGTTCCCGTCGATCCGGCGTTCGAGGAGCAATGATCGTGCAGCAGCTCGCTTCAACCGTGTGGGACGCCAACCTCTATCTCAAGTTCGCCGACGCCCGCATGCGGCCGGCGCTCGATCTGATGGGCCGCCTCGATCCTGCGAACGGCCGGCGGCCGGGGCATGCGATCTACGACCTGGGCTGCGGCGCCGGCAACATCTCGCGCGTCCTTGCCGAACGGTTTACGGAAAGCCGTGTGATCGGCATCGACTCTTCGGATGAGATGCTCGCCAAGGCAAGAATGCAGACGCCCGACAAGCGGGTGACCTTCGCGAAGGGAGACCTCGCGGCCTTCAAGCCCGAGGCGCCACCATCCGTTCTCTACAGCAACGCCGCCTATCAATGGCTTCCCGACCATATCGACCTGTTTCCCGGGTTGATGCGGCGGCTGCCGTCGGGCGGCCAGCTTGCGATCCAGATGCCGCGCAACCACGACGCGCCTTCGCACGCACTGATGCACAAGGCGGCGGAGGCAGGACCGTGGCGCGACAAGCTCGCCGGCATCGGCGGTATTGCGCGGGTGCACGAACCGGCACGCTACTATGACACCCTGAAGCCGCTCTCGTCGGAGCTCGAGGTCTGGGAGACGATCTATCAGCAAGCGCTCACGGGCAAGGATCCGGTGGCGCAGTACACCGCCTCGACGGGACTGCGGCCGTTCCTCGAAGCGCTGGACCCGTCCGAGCGCACGGCCTTCTACGAGACCTACGCCCGCATGACGGCCGAGGCCTATCCCACGCGCGCCGACGGCATCACGCTCTTTCCTTTCCGACGACTGTTCATCGTCGCCCGCCGCGCATGATCGCTCGCCGTCCGCTCCTCGCCGTTCTGGCCTTCTGGGCCGCGTGCGGGCTGGCTCCGCCCGCTTCGGCGCAGCGGCAAGCAGCAACGAAGGCGATGGTTGCGGCGGCTCATCCGCTCGCGGTCGAGGCGGGTCTCGAGATGCTGCGTCAGGGCGGCACCGCCATCGACGCCGCGGTCGCCGTGCAGATGGCGCTGGGCGTCGTCGAGCCGCAGTCGTCGGGCATCGGCGGCGGCGGTTTCCTGCTCTATTACGATGCTGCATCACGCACGATCAGCGTCTATGACGGCCGCGAGACGGCACCCGCGGGCGCCACGGCCGACATGTTCCTGACGGCGGGTCCTTCGAGGATGCGGCCGATGCCGTTTCCCGAAGCTGTCGCGTCGGGTGTGTCGGTCGGCGTCCCGGGTGCCGTGGCGCTGCTCGATCTCGCCCACAAGGAGCACGGCAAGCGCGCCTGGAAGGATCTTTTCGCGCCGGCGATCGATCTCGCCCGCAACGGCTATGCTGTCTCGCCGCGCCTGGCCGACTGGCTGAAAAGGATCACGACCTTTCGGGATGATCCCGCGGCGCGCGCGACCTATTACACCGCCGATGGTGCGCCCAAGGCAGTGGGCGAGCGCGTGGTCAATCCCGCGCTTGCCGACACGATGCAGCGACTCGCCGAAGAGGGACCGGGAGCCCTCTATGAAGGCCCGGTCGCCGAGGAGATCGTGGCGCGCGTGCAGGGCAACAAGCGCCCCGGCACCTTGTCGATGGCCGATCTTGCGGCTTATCGGCCGATCAAGCGCGAGGCGGTGTGCGGCCCCTATCGGGTCTGGATCGTCTGTGGCATGCCGCCGCCGTCATCGGGCGGCGTCGCCGTGCTGCAGGCGCTGGCATTGCTCGAACCCTTCAAGCTCGCCGACGACCAGCCCAACGACTTGCGCTCGCTGCATCTCATCGCGGAGGCCAGCCGACTCGCGTTCGCCGATCGCAATCGCTATCTCGGCGATCCGGCGTTTGTCGATGTGCCGGTCGCCAAGCTCCTGGCGCCGGCCTACATCGACCAGCGTCGCAAGTTGATCTCGCCCGACAAGAGCATGGGCAGGGCGGCGCCTGGCGATCCCAATTATCCCGAGCACGGCACCAGCCATATGACCATCGTCGACCGCTGGGGCAATGCCGTCTCCTTCACCACCACCATCGAACAGGCGTTCGGCGCGCAGATGATGGTGGGAGGCTTCATCCTCAACAACGAACTCACCGACTTCTCCGCCGTGCCGCAGATCGACGGCCGACCGGTGGCCAATCGCGTGCAGCCGGGCAAGCGGCCGCGCTCCTCCATGTCGCCGACGCTCGTGCTCGACAAGGATCGCGCGCTGGTCATCGCCGTCGGCTCGGCCGGCGGTCCGCGCATTATCGGCGACACGCTGCAGGCCCTGATCGGCATGCTCGACTGGAACCTCTCGCCGAGGGAGGCGCTTGCCTTGCCGCGCATTCTCAACATGAACGGGCCGACGACCATCCTAGAGGACGTGCCCTCGCTCACGGCGAAGGCAGGCGCCTTGCGCTCTCTTGGCCATGAAGTACAAGTCAGCCGTCTTGAAGGCGGCCTGGCAGCCATTCGCCGCAGCGGCGAGGGCTGGGAGGGGGCCGCCGATCCACGGCGCGATGGCCTTGCCAAGGGAGAGTAGGAGTGGCCAAGAAATTGCCCAGCGTGTTGTTGCGCGCCGGCGAGGATCGCCGCGTCCGTGCCGGCCATCCCTGGGCCTTCTCCAACGAGATCCTGATGGACGCCGAGACCAAGGCGCTGCCGGGGGGATCGCTCGCCATTCTGCGCGCGCCCGGGGGCGAGGCGCTGGGACTTGTGACCTTCAATCCGCATTCCCTGATCGCGGCGCGGCTTCTCACCTCGAATCCCGAGGCGGTCGTCGACGCTCTCTTCTTTGGTCGCCGGCTCGCCCGGGCTGTCGCCTTGCGCGATCGGCTGATCGGCGTGCCTTACTATCGACTGATCCACGCCGAGGCCGATGGCTTGCCTGGCGTGATCGTCGATCGCTTCGGCGATGCGCTGGTCATGCAGGTCAATAGCGCAGGTATGGACGCGCTGACGCCGGTGCTGCTGGAAGCGCTGGAGGCCGAGCTGTCGCCGAAGACCATCGTGCTCAAGAATGATTCGCCGGTGCGCGAGCTCGAAGGCCTCAAGCGCGAGGTCGTGGTTGCCAAGGGCGAGGCCGCGGGCCCGATCGAGCTGATCGAGAACGGGGCGAAGTTCGTGGCCGACCTGTCCGGAGGCCAGAAAACCGGCTGGTTCTACGACCAGCGCGACAACCGGCGGTTCATGGCGGGTCTGGCGAAGGATGCGCGCGTGCTCGATGTCTACAGCTACACCGGCGGCTTCGGCGTGCTGGCGGCCAAGGAAGGCGCGCAGTCTGTGCTCTGTGTCGATCGCTCCGCGACGGCGCTCGACTCGGCCCGGGAAGCGGCGAAGCTCAACGGTGTCGACAAGGTCGTCTCGTTCCAGAAGGGCGAGGCATTCGAGACGCTGGAGAAGCTTGGCGGCACGTCGGCGCGGAAGTTCGACGTCGTGATCTGCGATCCGCCGGCCTTCGTGAAGAGCCGCAAGGATCTGAAGACCGGCGCCCAGGGGTATCGCAAGCTGGTGCGGCTCGCGGCGCCTCTGGTCGCGCGGGGCGGCTTCCTGTTCGTCGCTTCCTGCTCGCATCTCGTCGATCCTGTGCTCTTCGCCGACCAGGTGCGGCGCGGGCTGCGCGATGGCGAGCGCACGGGCCGCATCCTCAGGAGCTCGGGCGCGGCACTCGATCATCCCGTCCATCCCAACCTGCCCGAGACTGCCTATCTCAAGGCTCTCGCTCTGCAGCTCGACTGATGTTGAAAGCAGGGCCACGCAACCTGATCACCGACGTGGAGGGACTCCTCGTCGGCAACGCCGAGGACGAGACGCTGCGTTCGGGCGTGAGCGTCGTTCTGTGCGAGGCGCCGTCCGTTGCTTCAGTCGATGTGCGCGGCGGCGCGCCGGGCACGCGCGAGACGGACCTGCTCGATCCTTCCTGCCGCGTCGATCGGATCGACGCGATCTGCCTTTCCGGCGGCTCGGCCTTCGGTCTCTCGGCTGCCGATGGCGTCATGCGCTGGCTGCGCGAACGGGGCAGGGGCGTTGCCATCGGCGACATCGTGGTGCCGATCGTGCCGGCGGCGATCCTGTTCGACCTGCTGAACGGCGGCGACAAGACGTGGGATTGGCCGCCCTACCGCGAGCTTGGCTACCAGGCGACCGGCTTGGCGGCTCGCGACTTCGTCCTCGGGAATGCAGGCGCGGGCATGGGCGCCAAGGCCGGCAATCTCAAGGGCGGGCTCGGCAGCGCGTCGGCCGTCGATCCGCAGAGCGGCTTGCAAGTCGGCGCGCTGGTCGCCGTCAACGCGCGCGGCTACACGACCTTGGGCGACATGCCGCATTTCTGGGCATGGGCGCTTGAGCAGGGGGACGAGTTCGGCGGCCTTGGTCCGCCGCCGCATGGCATCGGGCTCCCCGTTTCGCATGCGCGCGCCGATCTCACGCACGATCCGGCGGATGCCGTACGGCACGATCCGCGCGCCAATACGACCATCGCCGTGGTCGCCACCAATGCACGGCTCGACAAGGCTGCCGTGCAGCGTCTGGCCGTGATGGCCCAGGACGGACTGGCGCGAGCAATTCGTCCTGTTCATACACCGCAAGACGGCGATACTGTGTTCGCCATCGCCACCGGCCGCCATGACCTTGGCGTCGATCCCCTGGCGCCGGGCGAGATCGGGACGCTGGCGGCTGACTGCCTGGCGCGTGCCGTCGCGCGCGGTGTCTATCACGCCAGGACGCTCGGCGTTGCGCGAAGCTGGAAAGAGGTATTTGGCCGCTGATGTCGCGCAGCCTGTCCACACATTCCGCGTTAGGCTTCATACTGTTGTTATGCTTGCCGGTCTGACGAGGGAGATCATGCAACGGCGAACCGGGATCCTCTGGCTCGGCCGTTTTTCGACTGCGATGCTGGCGGTTGTTCTGGCATGCGCTGTCGCCGAGGCACGCACCGGCCAGATCTCGCTCACCGTCGTGGGCGACAAGGAGATGGCCGAGGAGCTGAAGCAACTCTCGGAAGGCCTGGACAAGGATCAGCCGATCTCCGGTGATGCGCTCGCGCTGCTGCAAGCCGCGCAGGCGCACCGCAGCCGGCTGGCGTCGGCCCTGCGCTCGCGCGGCTACTACGATGCGCGCGTGGTCGCCACGGTCGGCAACCAGCCGATCGACGAGGCTAGCGCCCTCGATGCGATCGAGAGCCAGCCGGACTCGGCCAAAGCCGATTTCGAGATCAAGATCGCCACCGGTCCGGTCTACAAGGTTGTCGATCTCAACATCGACGGCCCGAAAGACATCGTCGACGGCGCGGCGCTCGACCGCAGCAAGCTGGCGCTTCAGCCCGGCCAGCCCGCCGACGCGGGCGTGATCATCAGTACCGAGAACCAGATCCTCGACCAGGTGCGCAATCGCGGCTATGCGCTCGCGAAGGTCACGCGGCGCGAGGTCGTGATCGACCATGCCACGCGCGAAGCGCACGTCACCTACTTTCTGCAGCCCGGACCGGTGGCCACCATGGGCCCGGTCCAGTTCTCCGGCACCGAGAAGGTCGATACCGTCTATTTGCAGAAGCGCGTGCCGTTCAAGCAGGGCGATCCGTATACGCCCGACAAGGTGACCGCGCTTCGCGACAAGCTGACGGCGCTCGGCGTCTTCAGCGCGGTGCGCATGAAGCCCGCGACCAGCCTCGATGCCAAGGGCGAGTTGCCGATCGAGGTCGGGCTCGAGGATCGACCCCCTCGTTCCTTCGGCTTCGGAGCCGCCTACGAGACCATCCTCGGCGCCAGCGTGAATGCCTACTGGCTGCATCGCAACCTGTTCGGCCAGGCCGAGAGCCTGCGGCTGTCGGCGATGGCGAACCATATCGGCCAGGGCACGATGCCGGACGATCTCGGCTATGGCCTGCGGGCGGACTTCCTCAAGCCGGATTGGTGGATCGCGGGACAGGATGCCACGGCTTCGGGGCAGGCATTGCGCGAGGTCTACCCCGCCTATACCCGCAAGGCGGTCCTCTTCGGCGTCGGGCTGAACCGGACGATCTCGTCCCACTGGCGGGTCTCGGCCGGCCTCAGCTACGAAACGTCCCAGATCGAGCAGTCCGGTACGACGGCGTACTACAATCTCTTCGGCGTGCCCCTGTCGGCGACCTTGAACGAGGCCAACAACGACCTCGACCCGACGCGAGGCTACAAGCTCATGCTCAACGTCGCGCCTTACGCCGACCTCAATCACGGCAACAACCTCTTCGCCATCGCCAAGCTTGTCGGCACGACCTATCTCGATGTGAGCGGCAACGGTCGTAGCGTGATCGCCGGCCGCGCCGCTTTTGGCTCCATGCCCGGCGGCACCAGCACCATGGTCCCGCCCGACAAGGCGTTCTATGCCGGCGGTGGCGGTTCCATCCGCGGCTTCACCTATCAGTCCGCGGGTCCGCGCGACGCCTTCAACAATCCGATGGGCGGCGCCAGCCTGGTCGAGGCGAGCCTCGAATTCCGCCAGCGCATCGGCCAGTCGTTCGGGGTGGTGGCCTTCGTCGATGCCGGCGGCGCCTACTCGAAGACCTTGCCCGATTTCTCCGAGATGACGCCGCGGGTCGGCACCGGCGTCGGCGTGCGCTACTATACGAGCTTCGGGCCGGCACGGCTCGATGTTGGCTTTCCGCTGAACAAGCGCGCGGGAGATGCGCCGTTCGGCATCTATGTCAGCATTGGACAGGCCTTCTGATGCGCATGTTGCGACTTACGGCTTGGATCCTGGGCGGCCTCGTCGCCGTCGTCGCCCTGCTGTTCGCCGTGCTGCAGACGCCGCCGGGCAAGCAGGCGCTGGCGGGCATTGTCTCGTCGATGGCCTCCTCGGCCGACAGTCGCCTCGAAGTCTCGGGTATCAGCGGCTTCATTCCGACCGATCTTCGGGTGGCGAAGATCGAGATGTCGGACCCGCAGGGCGTCTGGCTGAACATCGAAGACGCGCATCTTGCCTGGTCATTCGCCTCGCTGTTCACCGGCCGCCTCAAGATCGAAGATATCGCCGCGCAAAAGATCGAGGCGCTGCGGCCGCCGGCGCCTGCGAAGGCCGCTCCTTCCGAGGCGTCTTCGGGAGGAGGCGCGAGCCTGCCGTTCGGTGTCGAACTCGATCGGCTGGCGGTGGCCGACCTGCATGTTGGCGCACCGTTGGGCGGCGTCGACTCGCACTGGAAGATCGATGGCAGCGGTGCGGTGGCAGGGCATGGCCAGAGCCGTTTCAAGCTCGATATGGTCCGAACGGACGGTCCGACCGCGCAGGTCGCGGCAGACCTTGGCTTCACGCTTGCTCCTTTTGCCATCGACGGCCGGATAACGGGCGCGGAATCGGGCAAGGGCGGGATCGTCGCGGCGCTGATTGGCCGGCCCGACCTCGATCAGGTCTCGTTCAAGTTGATCGCCAAGGGCGATGCCGCGAACGGCACCGCCGACCTCGACGCCTCGGCGGGCAATGCCATCCAATCGAAAGGGACGGCGCGTTGGCATCCTGAGAGCGGAGCGACGGCCGTCGCGGTGGACATGTCGGTCGTTGCCCCCGGCCTGCCCGATAGTCCGGTGGCGCGCCTGTTGCGCACGCCGGCGACGCTCAAGGGCGAGGCAAGCCTCGACCCGTCCGGCGCGCTGGCGGTGCGATCGCTCGCCCTTGCCGTGGGGCCTGCCCAGGTCGACGCGACCGGACAGTACGATCCACAGAAGGATCGATTGCAGGCGACGGTCAAAATGCATGCGGGGGAGGCTGGTCCTCTGGCCGATCTCGCCGGTGGCATCGACTGGCGCAACCTGCGCGCCGACCTCACGGCCGATCTCACGAATCTTTTCAAGCACCCGCAGGGAGCGGCGACGCTCACCGCCTCGGTCGACGACCTCGCCGCAAGAAGTTTGGGCGAGCGTGGTCCGCCGCCGCAGCATGTGGAGCTCTCGGCAAAGCTCGATGCGCAGCCGGACGGTCGTCTGGTGGTCCAGTCGATCGATCTCTCCTCGCCACTGGTCGCGCTCAAGGGCACGGCCGGCTATCAGCCGTCGACCGAAGCCGGCGACGGCAAGATTGCGATCGACGTCCCGAATCTCGCGCTGCTCTCTGGTCTTGCCGGCACACAGATCACCGGTCGCGGCCATCTCGATCTCGACCTGTCGACGAAGACGCAAACGTCGCGTGTCGCCTGGCGCGGGACACTCGATGATCTCGGCGTCCCCAACATGCCGCCGGACCTCAAGCGCCAGACGCTGAAGCTGAGCGGCGCCGCCGCGCTGCAGAAGGACCGGAGCTGGCAGCTCGACGGCGTTCGGGTCGGGGCGGAGGGATTGACCTTCACGGTTTCAGGGCAAGGCCGCGACCAGACCGGAGATCTCAACCTCTCGCTCGATTTGCCGCGGCTCGACCTTTTGCAGGCAGGCATGAGCGGTGCTGCGTCGGCGAACGGCAAGGTGACGCTGAAGCCCGATGGCGGCGATGTCCGCGTGTCCATCGATCTCAGCAATCTGCGCCGAGGCAAACTCACCTCGCAGCATCTGGCGCTTCTGCTCGACGCTTCTCTCGAGGGCGAGGCGGCGCACGGCCAGGTGACGGCGCAAGGAGACCTCGCCCAACAGCCCCTCTCGCTCTCCGGCAGTTTTGCCCGCAATGCCGACGGCGGCCTTCAGGTGCCGACGCTGCAAGGAAGCTGGGCCAGCGCGTCGGTGGACGTGAAGGATCTCGTCGTGGCGCCCGGCCGCGCGACCGGCAGCGGACATCTCAAGATGGCGCGTCTCGAAGATCTCGCGCCGATCATCGGCACGCCGGTCGCGGGCGCGATCGACCTCGATGTCGCGACTGCGTCGGACAATCCGGCCGGCACGGTGACCATCGCCTTGAAGGGCGATCGGCTGCGGTCGGGCACGACCGGCGTGAACGGCCTGCGGCTCGATGCATCGGTTGCCGATCCGTTCGGCGCGGCCAAGACGGACGCCACCGTCAAGGCCAGCGGCTTGGTAGGAGTCGCCGATCTCAACGGTGTGACCGCGACAGTGAAGGGCGACCGCACGGCCTTCGACATCGCCGTGCAGGCGGCTGGCCGTGCGACCAACGCCAACGTCATGGCGAAGGTGGAGCCCGGAGCTGACGCCATCCGCATCGCCTTGCAGCGCCTCGATGCGCGCTACCAGGGCATCCCGGTGGCGCTGAACGCGCCAACACAGGTGACCGTCGCGGGCCAACGCATCACCATCCAGCCCGCCTCGCTGCGGCTGGGCGGCGGACGGTTGGGCATTGGCGGCACGGTCGACGAGGCGGCAAGCGATCTGTCGGTGGAAATCGCGGCCCTGCCCTTGTCCTTGGTTGAAGCCTTCGCGCCCGGGACGGGGATCCAGGGCACGCTGCAGGCCAAGCTGCATGTCACCGGCGCCACAGCCAATCCCCGCATCGAGGCGACCTATTCGGCGGACGGCGTGCGCATTAAGCGGCCAGAGATGGCGTTGGTGCCGGCAATCGCGCTTCGCGGGACCGCGTCGGTCGTCGAACGACAGGCCACTCTCGACGCAACCGTGACCGCCGGCAGCGGCACGCGCCTCGGCATCAAGGGGAAATCGTCGATACCGCAGGGCAACGCGCCACTCTCGGCGACGGTCGGCATCAACGGCGCCATGGACATCGCGCCGTTCTCCGCCGCGCTCGGCGACAGCATCCGCAACGTGGCGGGCACGCTCAGCCCCAACCTCAATCTCACCGTAAACGGCAATGCCATCAACGGCAGCGGCACGATCGTGCTTAGCAACGCCACGCTCTTCCTGCCTGCGACCGGTCTCCGGCTCACCGGCGGACGGGCGAACGTGGTCCTGCAGGGCGAGACCTTGCAGCTTCAGAGCCTCAGTTTCCAGACCGCGCGCAATGGCTCGATCTCTGGCACCGGCACCGTACGTCTCGATCCGGTGCAGGGCTTTCCGGTCGATCTCGGCATCACCGCACACAACGCGCTGGTCGCCAACCGTCCCGACTTGATCGCTGCCATTTCGAGTGACGTCAAGATCAGGGGATCGACGCTTGCCGGCTTCGATGTCACGGGGCCGGTAACCGTCGACCGGGCCGACATCAATATCGGCGGCACGCAGCTTGCGAACTATCCGACGATCGCGGTCACCGAGATCAACGGCAACACTGCGCCGGGACCTGCTGCTCCCAAGCCGGCGTCGCCGCCGTCGGGGAAGGTGCAGCCCCAGCCGCCGGCCGAGGGCGGCGTGCGGCTCGCGCTCGACATCAATGCGCCGCAGGCGGTGTTCGTCCGCGGCCGAGGCCTCGATGCCGAGGTCGGCGGCAAGTTCACGGTGACCGGCAATCCTTCGGCGCCGGCGGTGCTGGGCAACCTGACCCTGCGCCGTGGCACCTTCAACCTGGCCGGCCATCAGCTTAATTTCACGCGCGGCAATGTCGCGTTGATGAATGCCAACGAGATTGACCCCGAGCTCGATTTTGCCGCCTCGACCATCGTGAATTCGACGACCATCGAGGTCGACATCACCGGCAGCGCGCGTGCTCCCAAGTTCGTACTCACATCCTCGCCGAGCCTGCCGCAGGACGAGGCGATGGCCATGCTGCTGTTCGGCAAGCCGTCGTCGGGCCTGAGCCCATTCGAGATCCTGAGTGCGGCGCAGGCGTTGGCGGAACTGACCGGGCAGGCATCGGCTGGCGGCACCGGCTTCCTCGGCAGGCTTCGCAAGGGCCTTGGCCTCGATCAGCTGTCGATCAATTCGTCGTCGAGCAACGCGGCGAACGCTTCCGCCGGCAGCACGACATCGATCCAGGGCGGTCGCTATGTGGCGCCGGGCGTCTATGTCGGTGCCCAGCAGGGCGCCAGCGGTGATTCCAGCCGCGGCATCGTCGAGATCGAGGTCTTGCCGCACACCAAGATCGAAGGCTCATTTGGCACCGATTCCAACGAAAAGATCGGCGCCAAGATGGAATGGGACTACTGACTCCTTTCAAGGAGACCTCCCGTGACAGCCGACCTTTCCCGCCGTTTGTTCATCGCCGCCGCGGGCATCGGCCTGCTTCCGGCAAGCGCCAGGGCCGAGCCGTCGCTCGAACTCGGCTCGATCCTCGATAGATACGCCGATGCACTCAGGGCCGCTGATGTCGAAGCAGCGGTCCGCCTGTTCGCCGTCAACGGCTCGTACATGTCGCCCGGGGGCAAGGCCGCCGTGGGAACCGATGCGGTGCGCGCCGCCCATCAGCGGCTTCTCGCCACGATCAGGATCGACCTGGAGTTCGATATCCGGGAGGCGGCGAAATATGCCGAGGTGGGCTGGGCCCGCTCGACCGCCAAGGCGCATCTCAAGGTTCTGTCGAGCGGCGTGGAGAGTACGAGCTATTCCAACCAGCTCGTGGTGTTCGCACCGGAAAACGGCATCTGGAAGATCCACAGCTACCTTACCGCCGCCGCACCGGCCGATGCCGTGAAGTAGGCGAGTTGTTGTAGGCGCCTGCGGAATCGTCGAGGTTCTTAGAGCGGCATGAGATCGTGAATTCAGTACGCGATCAGCAGCGTTGGCGTGCGCAGGACATGCAGCAAGGCGGTGATACGCGGTCCGAGAAACGTGGTCTCGCCTTGGCGCAGCGCGGTCGCGAGCACAACAAGGTCGAATCGTCCGCCGCGCAGCGCCCGCCGGATCTCGGTCTCCGGCCGGATGTTCGTGGCGGTCATGCCCTTGACCGGCACCCCGGCACGTTTGCCGGCGCGATGGATGTCGACCAGAACCGACATGCCGAGGCGTCGCGCCCGGCCGCGCAGCAGCGCCACATCCTCCTGGGGATCGAAGACATGCAAGGCCGTCACCGTGCCCTTGCTGGCGTGGCCAAGGGCGAGTGCGATTTCCGTCGCGAGCCGCCCATCGCGAACGCCAGCGGCCGGCAGCAGGATATCGAGCGGCACATCGGCGGGCCCGGCTGCCCCGGCTCCGTTGACCGCGATCGCGATCGGCCCTTGGAATTCGCTCACCAGACGTTGTAGCCGCGGATCGAAGTGGGCATCGGAGATCGGCCGATCGAGGCCGACAAAGGCGATGTCGTAGCCGCGCTCGATTTCCTTCTCCAGCGCATCGTCCTGGGCCGGCGGGCGCTCGGTCACGAGCTTCTTCGCGGCGGCGGGCTTGGAGTCGACGGTCGAACTGGTCGCGTGAGCGGCCTCGGCGACATGCTTGCCGGCAGCCGCCTCCTCGGCCCCGCGGTCCTCGGTCGTCTCCGGCTCGAGCACCGTGGTCAGGATCTGCTGGCGGGCGGCGAAGAGGCCGGCCAGGCGCGCCGCCAGCCGGCCGTTGGGGCTGTCGTCGACATAGACCAGCGCCCGCTCGATCTTGGGCAGGTGCTCGTCGGCTTCGGCGTCCTCTTTCTCCAGCCGTTTCGCTTCCTCCTCGCCGAGCGGCACGCGCGCCATCGCCCAGCGCAGCATTGGCGGCATGGCCATTGTCGTGATCACCGCCATTGCCACGATCATCGTATAGAGCTGGTTGCCGAGCGCGCCCATCGAGAGACCGATGCTGGCGATGATGACCTCGGTCGACCCGCGCCCGTTCAGGCCGACACCGAGCGCCAGCGACTCGCGTGTCGTGAGCCCGCCCAGCCGGCCGCCGATCAGCGCGCCAGAGAACTTCCCTACGCTTGCGATGACGATCACGGCCAGCGTGAACAGGGCCAGGGTTGGATCGAGCAGGGTGCGAAGATCCATGCCGAGGCCGGCGACGGCAAAGAAGACCGGGCTGAAGAAGGCCATGATGAAGCCGCGCAACTGGCCTTCGATATGCTCGGTGAGGATCGGCGACTGGCCGATCAGGATGCCGGCGATGAAGGCGCCAAGCGCGGTGTGGACCCCGATCAGCTCGGTCGTGAGCGCCATGGCGAGCATGACAATCAGGATCGCACTGATCACCGGTACCTCGATCGTGAGATTGTCGTTCACCCAGACGATCAGCGCCGCCACCAGCCGGCGGCCGATGCTGAGACAGAAGGCAAGAAAGAGTGCAGTGCCGGCGATGCTCGCGCCGATGCTCGCGAGGTCGACCCGGCCATGCGCGGCGATGCCCGAGATGACGGCGATGATGATCCAGGCGATCGTGTCGTCGAGGATCGCGGTGGCGAGGATGAGCTGGCCGAGGTCGCGCCGGATCGCGCCGATCTCCATCAGCACCATGGCGACGATCTTCACCGCGGAGATCGACAGCGCCGTACCGAGGAAGAGCGCCGTGACCAGGCGATTCTCGTGCCCCGGCACAACGTCGCCCGGCAGCGCATAGGCGAGCGCCAGGCCGCAGGCGAAAGGCACGGCAATACCGAACAGCGATGAGGAGATCACGGCGCGCTGCCGGCGCCGGACCAGCGCCAGATTGGTCTCCATTCCGGTGAGCAGCAGCAGGAGAAGGATGCCGGTCTGGGCGATGGCATCGATCATGCTCTTCACGGTCTTGGAATCGGGAAAGAGCATGTGCCTGAGTTCGGGCAGGAGCGCGCCGAACACGGACGGTCCCAGCACCACGCCGGCCAGGAGCTGTCCGAAGAGTGCAGGCTGGCCCAGCCGGCTCATGCCTTCGCCCAGCAAGCGTCCTATCAGGAGAAGGAGGATCAGCTCCGCGGCGAAAGTCGCCAGCGTATGGTCGAATATCAAGCAGAGCCCCCCTGCGAATCACCCGATGGACGGGTGGACGCGATTCGTGCTGACCTCGACAACGGCCGAAGATCGGGAGGGATGCACGCATGGATGAGGAAATTATCGAATTGTTCGCGCACCAGGCCGGGTTGGACAAGGCGCTTGCGGAATTTCGCGACGACGTGCTCGCCGCTGCTCGCCAGACCGCGACCGTCAGGCAGAAGTTGAATGCGCCCACCGATCCGCAGGTCGAACCGTGGCCGGCCATGCGTGCGGGAGATGGGCTGTGAACGCCGGCCTCGGCCTGGTGGAAGGCCCGCTCCATTTCCTGTCGGCTGCGGCCGCCGCACAGGCGATCGCGGCACGCGAGCTTTCGCCCGTGGAGTTGATGAAGGCGCATCTCGATCGCATCGCCAGGCTCGATCCCGTGCTCAATGCCTTCATCCGTCTCGACGCAGAGGCGGCAATGGCCGCCGCGCGCGTGGCGGAGACCGAAGCGACGGCCGGCCGGCTGCGCGGCCCGCTGCACGGTGTTCCCGTCGGCATCAAGGA
This sequence comes from Pseudomonadota bacterium, assembly GCA_018242505.1. Classification (GTDB taxonomy): domain Bacteria; phylum Pseudomonadota; class Alphaproteobacteria; order Reyranellales; family Reyranellaceae; genus Reyranella. The sequence continues at coordinate 17,189 of JAFEBU010000040.1, read as the reverse complement.
CATCATCGATGTGGCCGGACTTGCCACCACCTGCCACTCGAAAATCCTCACCGACAACATCGCGAAGGCGGACGCCGTCTGTGTCGGTAAGCTGCGCCAGGCGGGCGCCATCGTGGTCGGCAAGCTCTCGACCCATGAGTTCGCGATCGGTGGTCCAAGCTTCGATCTGCCCTGGCCGCCAGCGCGTAATCCCTGGAACCCCGACCACCATCCCGGCGGTTCGTCTTCCGGCTCGGGGTCGGGCGTCGCTGCCGGGCTTTTCCCGATGGCGCTCGGCACCGACACTGGCGGCAGCGTACGCAATCCCGCGAGCTGCTGCGGCATTGTCGGTCTCAAGCCCACCTATGGTCTGGTCTCGCGGCGCGGCGTCTTTCCGCTTTCCTTCACGTTGGACCATGTCGGCCCGATGACGCGCACCGTTGCCGACAACGCCTTGATGCTGGATGCAATCGCGGGCCATGACCCGCGCGATCCCGGCAGCGCTGCGGCGGCGAACGGCCACTATGCGGCGGCGCTGGACCGCGGCGTGCGTGGCCTGCGTGTGGGCTTCGTGCGTCATTTCCATGAGACCGACATGCCGGCCGAGCCGGAAGTCACAGCCGCGCTGGAGCATGTCGTGCGCACCCTGCAGATGATGGGTGCCGACGTGCGGGACGTCCGCCTGCCATCGCTCGGGGAATTCTCGGCGGTGAACCGCATCATCCTGCAGAGCGAAGCCTGGTCGGTGCACGGGCATTGGCTGCGCGAGCGGCCGGGCGACTATGGCCAGCTGGCGCGCCGGCGTCTGATGGCCGGAGCCTTCCTGACGGCCGGCGACTATGTGGCTGCCAATCGCCGTCGCGGCGAGATGATCGCCAATGTCAATGCGGCGCTTGCCGAGGTCGATGTGCTGCTGTGCGCGAGCTCCATGGACCCGCCTTGTCGCATTGACCGTCCGGCCGATATCGACCGAACCTACCCACGCCAGGCACGCACGCCGTTCAACGTCACCGGCCATCCGGCTTTGGCGATGATGTCCGGCCTCTCCTCGACCGGCCTGCCGCTTTCGGTCCAGTTCGTCGGTCGTTACTTCGACGAGGCGATGCTGTTCCGCGTCGCGCATGCCTGGGAGAAAGCGTCAGGCATGGACAGGAAGCATCCGCCGATTGGGTGACGGGGAAACGGCGCGCCATGAAGGACTTTCCCGCTGCTTATCAATCCACCGCGGGTTCCGCGCTCGAGATCGACAGGGCATTCTACCGGCGCATCGCGGAGGAAGCCGGCGGCCGGCGGAAGATCGAAGACTTCGCCATCCCGATCCGCACCGGCCGCGCCTGGAAGGTCCCGGCCGGTCATGTCTTCCGGATCGTGACAGTCGAGGGACCGCAGGTCGGCGACCTCAATATCTGGAACCTCCACAATCCGCGCGAACGGTTCTGGGCATCACGCACGCGCCAGCTCCAGGCGGCGCACGTGACGACGTTCGATCGCCTGTGGTCGACCTTGCCCTATTTGCGGCCGATCGCGACCATCATCTCGGATAGTCTCGCGGGGTATGGCGTCGATGACTATGGCGGGCGTATCCACGACCTGCTGGGCACGCGCTGCGATCCCTATGTCAACCGCATGCTCACCGGCGAGGATTTCGATTTCTGCTGCCATTCCAACCTGGTGCGCGCGGTCGCGCCTTATGGGCTCACCGAGCTCGATGTCCATGATGTGCTGAACGTCTTTCAGTGCACCGGCCTCAATCGCCAGGACAAGTATTTCATGCGGGCGAGTCCGGCGCGCAAAGGCGACCATCTGGAATTCTTCGCCGAGATCGACCTCCTGTGCGCGCTCTCGACCTGTCCCGGCGGCGATCTGTCGGTGCCGCTGTGGGGACCGGAGGCCCGCGATCCCCTCGATGTCTGCCGGCCACTCGGTGTCGAGGTTCATGCCCTCGACCCGGTACTGTTGCGGGGCTGGACGCCGCCGCAAATCGCCGCCTATGGCGGCGGCCATGGCCTTGGATTGAAGACGCCGCCATGGGCCGGCAGATGATGTCCGCATAACAGCCCGCAGGATGGTCCGCTCGGCGCGCTCCGCGACCGGTTGACAGCACGGGGGAGGCTCCCGTAAAGGTTAACCCGATTGTTAAGTATATTGCGGGAGCGTCCGACGGTGCTGAAGGTCATCGCCACCCTTGCCGCGACCGTCACATGGACGATGTACGGTCCCGGTCCCTATGTCACCAAGGGCATGGGCACGGTCTTCAATCTGGACAAGATGATCGGCGCCGATTTCGAGGCGGGGCTCGCAGCCCTCAAAGCGGTCGCCGGGCAGTAACGTCGGGAGCAGATCATGGATACCGCCGTACAGCGCGCCGAGCGGGAAATTGTCATCGTGCGCGAGTTCAAGGCATCGCGCGAGCGGGTGTTCGCGGCCTGGACCGATCCGGACCAGGCGTCGATCTGGTGGGCGCCGCAGGATTGCGTGCCGCTTTCCTGCACGATGGATGTGCGGCCGGGCGGTCTCTGGCGACGCGAGATGCGCATTCCGGACGGCAGCGTGATCACCAAGCACGGCGTCTATCGCGAGGTCGTGAGGCCGGAGCGGCTTGTCTTCACCTACATCACCGAATATGCCGACGGCCGCGTCGATCCGGAGACGCTGGTGACCGTCACACTGGCCGATCGGGCGGGCGGTACGCGCCTGACATTGCGACATCAGGCCTTCCGGACCGAGGACTCGCGAGCGGGCCACGAAGGCGGCTGGACGAGCTGCCTCGAACGCTTCGCGACCTTCGTCACGACGGCATAGAGGACCTCAATGGCAAGGGAAGGTCTGTCCGACACGAGACTCGCGCGCCTGCATGATGCGCTCGCTGCGCATGTCGAGACGGGCGACATGCCGGGCCTCGTCGCATTGCTGAGCCGCGGCGACGAGGTGGTCGTCGAGGCGATCGGCACCCGGTCGTTCGGCGGCGCGCCGATGAAGCGTGACACCATCTTCCGCATCGCCTCGATGACCAAGCCCGTGATCGCGGCGGCGACGCTGCTGCTGGTCGAGGAATGCAAGCTCCGACTCGACGATCCGGTCGATCCCTTCCTGCCCGAGCTTGCCGACCGGAAGGTGCTGAGGAGCCTCGACCGTGCGATCGACGACACGGTGCCGGCGCGTCGGCCGGTCAGCACGCGCGATCTCCTGACCTTCACCTGGGGTATGGGCGCGCTGATGGTATGGCCGCCCAAATATCCGATCCAGAAAGCGGCGGCCGAGCTCGGCCTGTCCCCGGGCCCCAATGCGCCCGAGATCGATGCCGACGAATTCATGCGGCGACTGGGAACGCTGCCGCTCAGCTACCAACCCGGCGAGCGCTGGCTCTATCACACGGGGTCCGACGTTCTGGGCGTATTGATTGCGCGTGCGAGCGGCCAGTCGCTCGAGACCTTCCTGCAGGAGCGCCTGTTCGGGCCGCTTGGCATGCGCGACACCGGCTTCCACGTCCCGGCTGCCAAGATCGACCGGCTGGCGAGCGCCTATATGATGGATTCGTCGAAGAAGGCGCTCACCGTCTTCGACGATGCGCGCGCGAGCCGTTGGAGCAAGCCGCCGGCCTTCGCGGCGGGCGGATCCGGCCTCGTCTCCACCGTCGACGACTTCCACGCTTTCTACCGCATGCTCCTGAACAAGGGCCGGCATGGTCGCGAGCGCATCCTGGCGCGGCCCAGCGTGGAGCTGATGACATCCGACCAGCTTACCGAGCCGCAGAAGCAGGGTACGGAACTGTTCTTCGGGCACGGCGCGAGCTGGGGCATGGGCGGCGCCGTCGTCACGCGCCGAACCGACATCTTCACCACTCCCGGCCGCTTCGGCTGGGACGGCGGCTACGGCACCTCGGCGCATCTCGATCCGGTCGAGCGGACGATCGGCATCCTGATGACCCAGCGCCTGATGGAGTCGCCCGTGCCACCGAAGGTGTTCCGCGATTTCTGGACCTCGGCCTACCAGGCCATCGACGACTGACCACCGGAAGGAGAACGACGATGATTGTACAGTCCTACCTGTCCTTCGAAGGCCGCGCCGAAGAGGCGATCGAGTTCTACAAGAGCGCGGTCGGCGCCAAGGTCGATGTGATGATGCGTTTCAAGGAGGCGCCGGAACAGTCGATGATCACACCGGAGTCCAGGGACAAGGTGATGCATGCCGCGATCAAGATCGGCGACACGCAGATCCTTCTTTCCGACGGCCGGTGCGCCGGCAAGGCGTCGTTCTCGGGCATCTCCCTCACACTCAGCGCCGATACCGCGGCCGAAGCCGACAGGCTCTTCAATGCGCTGAGCAAGGGCGGTCAGGTGACCATGCCGATGGGCGAGACCTTCTTCGCCAATCGCTTCGGCATATGCTCCGACAAGTTCGGCGTTGGCTGGATGGTGATCAATGGGAAGCCGATGGACTGATCACTCCATCGTCTAATGCAATAAGGCGCGTCATCGCGAGGGATCTTTGGTGATAGCTGATCAAAGATCCCTCGGCTTCGCCTCTGGGTGGCACCAAGTCTTGTCCGGCAGGAAAGGCCGCTATTTCTTGTCCACGTTGGCGCTGCGCAGGGGGACGCCGAACTCGCGGCGGCAGACCTCGGCCAGCACCTCGACGCCCTTGCGGATCGTTTCCGGTTCGGGATTGGCAAAGCAAAGCCTGAGCCGGCAGCGGGCATCGTCCTTCGCGGTCGACCATTCGGGGCCGGGATTGAGCGACACGCCGGCGGCCAGCGCCGCCTGGGCGAGCTTCACCGTGTCGACGGTATCGGGCAGCTTGATCCAGAGATAGATGCCGCCCGGCGGATCGCCGAACTCCGCCGAGGTGCCGAACTGCTCGGCCAGCGCTTCGCGCAGGGTCTGGAGCTTGGCGTGCAGCGCCTTGCTGAGCTTGGGCACGTGGTCGGCGAAATGCTTGGCGCAGAACTCGGCCAGCACCATCTGCTCGAGCGCACCCGAGCCGGCATCCTGCTTGAGCGCCAGGATGCGCGACAGCACCTCCCACTTGGCGACGATGTAGCCCACGCGCAGCGCCGGCGCGATCGACTTGGAGAAAGAGCCGATATGGATCACGCCTTCGCCGTTAGCGAGGGAATAGAGCGATTTCGGCCGCTTCCCGTTCCACACCAGATCCGAGTAGCACTCGTCCTCGAAGATCACGACGCCGTGCTCGGCTGCGAGCTTGATCAGTTCCTTGCGACGCGCCTCGCCCATGATGGCGCCGGTCGGGTTCTGGACCGTCGGGATGGTGTAGATGTACTTGGGTTTGACGCCCTTCTGCTTCAGCTCCTCGAGCTTCTGCTTCAGCACGTCGAGCCGGAGCCCTTCGGCATCGAGCGGGATGCCGACCGCGTTGACGCCCAGCCGCGTGAGCTTGGTCAGCGCACCGCCATATGTTTCCTGCTCGATCAACACCGTGTCGCCCTTGGCCAGCAGCAGGCTGTTGATCAGATCCAGCCCCTGCATCGATCCCGAAGTGATCAGGATCTCGTCGGGCGAGCAGGCGATGCCGGCATGGCCCTTGAGCTTGCCGGCGAGGAACTCGCGCAGCGGCCGGTAGCCGAGTGGCCCGCTGTTCAGCCCGTAGGTCGCAAGCGTCGCGCCCTCGCGCTTCAGCACCGTGGTCGCCGCCTCGATCAGCGCTTCGACAGGAACATGCTTGGCATCGTTGTGGCCGCCGATGAAGTTGTACTTGGGAAACCCGTTCCACTTGACGGCAGGCGCGGGCGTGCCGGGCGCGAGCAGCGGTGCGAGATCGAACGGTGCGGTCATGGCATTTCCCTGTGTCTTGCCTGGGTTGTACATTGCTGGGGCAAGACCGCCCGAATCGCAACTCCTTCGGTCGGCTCAGACCACGGCGCGGAACGACGTGGCGCTCGCCATCTCCCACGGCCGTTTCCAGCGCGGATTGTCCGAGCCCGCCAACAGTTCGCCCATGCCGAGCGCCGGATAAAGGTCGGCGAAGGTCGCGACTTCGCTGGGCGAGAGGCGATGCGAGATGTGGATTGGGCGGAACGCGTTGGGATGCGCCAGGCCAGCCGCCGCGGTGAGCTCGGCGAGCGCATGCAGCGTCGCGCGGTGGAAGTTGGCGACGCGCTCGCGCTTGTCGGCCACGACCAGCGCCCGCTGGCGGTTCCTGTCCTGGGTCGCGACTCCGGTCGGGCAGCGGTCGGTGTGGCAGCTCTGCGACTGGATGCACCCCAGGGCGAACATGAAGCCGCGCGCAGAATTGCACCAGTCGGCGCCCAGCGCCATGGCGCGGGCGACATCGAAGCCGCTGATGATCTTGCCGCTGGCGCCAAGCTTGATCCGGTCGCGGGCGCCGATGCCGACCAGGGCGTTGTGCACGAACGACAGCCCCTCGCGCATGGGCTTGCCGATATGGTCGATGAACTCCAGCGGTGCCGCGCCCGTGCCGCCTTCCTTGCCATCGACCACGATGAAGTCGGGATAAAGGCCGGTCTCCAGCATCGCCTTGCAGATCGCCAGGAACTCCCATTCGTGGCCGACGCAGAGCTTGAAGCCCGCCGGCTTGCCGCCCGACAGCCGCCGCATCTCGGCGATGAACTGCATCATCTCGATCGGCGTCGAGAAGGCCGAGTGGCGCGAGGGCGAGATGCAGTCCTGGCCTGTCGGCACGCCGCGCGTCAGCGAGATCTCGACGCTCACCTTCGGGGCCGGCAACACGCCGCCATGGCCGGGCTTGGCGCCCTGGCTCATCTTGAGTTCGACCATCTTGATCTGCTCGTTGGCGGCGGCCGCGGCGAACGTGTCGGCCGAGAAGGTGCCGTCGGGATTGCGGCAGCCGAAGTAACCCGAGCCGATCTCCCAGATGATGTCGCCGCCGCCGGCGCGATGATAGGGGCTGTAGCCGCCCTCGCCGGTGTCGTGGGCAAACCCACCGAGCCGTGCACCCTCGTTCAGGGCGCGAATCGCATTGGCCGACAGCGCACCGAAGCTCATGGCCGAGACGTTGAACACCGAAGCGGAGTAGGGCCTCGTGCATTCCGGTCCGCCGATGGTGATGCGGAACGGTTCCTTGCTCATCGGCGCAGGCGCCATCGAATGGTTCACCCATTCGAAACCCTCGCGATAGACGTCGTAGTTGGTGCCGAAGGGCCTTACATCCAGCACCATCTTGGCGCGCTGATAGACGACCGCCCGCTTGTCGCGGCTGAACGGAAGGCCGTCCTTTTCGTCCTCGAAGAAGTACTGCCGCATCTCGGGCCGGATGGCTTCCAGCAAGAAGCGCAGGTGGGCGGCGATCGGGTAGTTGCGCAACACCGAATGCCGCGTCTGCACCATGTCGTGGACGCCGACGAGGAAGAGCAGGACGGCGACGCCGAAGCCGATCCAGAGCCAGGCGATGTGCGGATAGAAGAGGAGCGCGACGGCGAAGGCCGCGCTCAGGAGAACGGCCAGCAGAAACGGCAGGAAACGGATTTCGAAGATCGGGAACAGGGTCGACATTGGTCGTGGGCCAGCTTGCTATTGGTCGGAGTTCTCCCGGTCGCACGCTCGACCGCGCGGAAGGTCATCGCTTTCCGCGCCGCCGACGATTGATACCAATGGACCGGTGTCATGCTCATGACACCGCAGGATAGCGTGCCTAGCCCCGTTTGGGGCTGCGGGAAATCGCCTGCAGGGCCTTGAGATGCGCCGCCGTCGCAGACAGTGCCTTGCGCTCGATCGCGCGGTAGTGGCGGATCAGCTCCTGGCCGCGTGTGGTCAGGGCCGCGCCGCCGCCCGCCCGGCCGCCGGTCTGGGCCGTGACCAGCGGCTCCTCGAAGCTGCGATTGATATCGGCCACCAGTTCCCAGGCCCGTTTGTAGGACATGTTCATCGATCGGCCGGCCGCCGAGATCGAACCCTCCTGGGCGATGCGCTCCAGAAGCGTCACCTTGCCGGGGCCGAGTCGGCCTTCATCGTCGAAATCGATCCGGATGCTGAGATGCGGCATCGTGAGACTCCTAGCTGCGCTCGAACGAAACGCTTTTGATGACAGCATAGACCGGCCGCCCCGGCACCAGCGCCAGGCGCTGCACCGACTTGTTGGTGAGCCGGGCCATCAGGACGGCGCCGTTGCAATCGAGGCGGATGTCGGCCTGGGCGCCGGACGGCACGATCTGCGCCACCTTGCCGGCCAGCACATTGAGCGCGCTGATCTCCTGCGGGGGCTGCAGCGACAGCATGACGTCGCGCGCGCGGATATAGGCGCGGACCGAAGCACCGGCCGGCGCCGACAGCCGCGGCACCTGCAATTCGCCCGCGACGGAAGCCAGCGTGGTGAGCTGGAAGCCCTCGTCGTGGTGTGCGACCACGGCGTCGAGCACGCTGCCGCCGTCGCTTGCGTCGGCGAGCGGCAGGATGTCGAGCACCGGACCCACGGCCGTGACCTTGCCGTCGGACAGGATGACCACGGTGGTCGCAAGCCGCGCCACTTCGGCGACGGAATGGCTGACATAGAGGATCGGCACGCCGGCCTTGTCCCGCAGCCGTTCGATATAGGGCAGGATCTCGGCCCGACGCGCCTCGTCGAGCGAGGCCAGCGGCTCGTCCATCAGCAACAGACGCGGATGGGCCAGCAGCGCCCGGCCGATGGCGACGCGCTGCTTCTCGCCACCCGACAACGAGTCCGGCCGTCGGTCGAGCAGCGCGCCGATGCCAAGCAGCTCGACAACCGAGTCGAAGTCCGCCACCGCGCCGCCGGTGCCGCTCGTGAACCAGCGGCCATAGAGCAGGTTCTGGCGCACGCTGAGATGGGGAAAGAGGCGGCTGTCCTGGAACACGTAGCCGATACGCCGTCGATGCCGTGGCACGAACAGGCGGCGGTCGGTGTCGACCAGCACCTGGCCGTCGACCGTCACGCGGCCGCGATCGGGCCTGATGAGGCCGCCCACGATGTTGACCAGGGTCGTCTTGCCCGAGCCCGAGCGGCCGAACAGCGCCGTCACGCCGGGCTGCGAGACGAAGCGGGCCTGGAGGTGGAAGGTACCGTGCCGGTGCTTGATATCGACGTCGAGGCTCATGTCGCGACACGGCGGGCGCCGAGGCGCCGCGCCAGCATCTCGGAACCCAGCAAGGCGACCATGGAGATCACGACCGATATCAGGGTCAGCCGCAGTGCTCCGGCATCGCCCCCCGGGATCTGGGTCAGGGTGTAAATCGCGGAGGGCAGAGTCTGGGTCTCGCCGGGGATGTTCGAGACGAAGGTGATGGTGGCGCCGAACTCGCCCATCGACTTGGCAAAGCACAGGATCGCGCCCGCGATCACACCCGGCAGGCAGAGCGGCAGGGTGATGGTCGCGAACACGAGCAACGGGTGGGCGCCGAGCGTCCCCGCGGCGCTTTCCAGCCGCGTGTCGACAGCTTCGATCGAGAGCCGGATGGCGCGCACCATCAGGGGAAAGCCCATCACCGCGCAGGCAAGCACCGCGCCGGTCCAGCGGAAGGCGAAGACGATGCCGAAGGCTCTGTCCAGGAATTCGCCGATCGGTCCGCGTCGGCCGAACAGGATCAGCAGCAGATAGCCGGTCACGACCGGCGGCAGGATCAGCGGCAGGTGCACGAGCGTGTCAAGAAGGCCCTTGCCCCAGAAGCGCCCGCGCGCCAGCAGCCAGGCGATGGCAACGCCCAGTGGCAGGCTGGCGGCGGTTGCGGTCACGGCGACCAGCAGGCTGAGTCGCACCGCCGTCCATTCTTCTGCCGTCATGTGGCCGAGTTGGACTTTATCAGCACTGTGAAGCCCTGCTTCTCGAAGGCGGACCTGGCCTGCGGGCCCTTGAGATGGGCAAGAAACGGCATCGCGTCAGCCGATTTCGCGTCTTTGGTCACGGCAGCCGGATAAATGATCGGCTTGTGCGAGTCATCGGGGAACGTGCCGACGATCTTGACGTTCGGCTCCACGGCGGCGTCGGTGCTGTAGACGATGCCGAGCGGTGCCTCGCCGCGTGCGACCAGCACGAGGGCCGCCCGCACATTGTCGGCCTGGGCGATCCTGTCCTTCACGCCGTCCCAGGCCCCGAGCTTCTGCAGGGCCGCCTTGCCGTACTTGCCGGCGGGCACGGCGTCGACATTGGCCATGGCGAGCTTGCCGGCGCCCAGTGCCTTGGCGAGATCGAAGCCCTGTTTCACTTCGATGGCGGCCTTCGAATCGCGCGGCGCGATCAAAACGATCTTGTTGCCGAGCAGGTTCACGCGCGTCCCGGGCTTGATCAGCCCCTTCTTGTCGACATAGTCCATCCAGTCGAGATCGGCCGAGATGAAAAGGTCGGCCGGCGCGCCCTGCTCCAACTGCTTCGCCAGTGCCGAGCTTGCGGCATAGGAGATTCTTGGTGCCGGCTTGCCGGCGGCCTTTGTCCAGTCTGTCGCGATCTCGTCGAGTGCGTTCTTGAGGCTCGCCGCGGCAAAGATCACCAGGCCAGTTCCTTGCGCCCGCGCCGCGGACAACGGCAGCGCGGCCGACGCCAGGGCAAAGCCAAGCCAGGTGCGGCGCCTCATCGACAAGTCCATGCCAACCTCCTCTAAGAGGTCGGTATAGTCGTCCGGATATATCGCCGCGTCCAGTGGCGTTTCAGCAGGGCCGCGCCGCGCCGGGCGGCGACGAGCACGATCGCGCCGAGCGACACCATCAGCACCTTGTGAACCGGCCGCGGGAAAAGATCGGGATCGATATCGGCGTTGATGAGGCGCAGCGGGCTGATGCCGTTGACGAGCCCGTACCATGCCACCTCGAACACGAAGGCCGCCAGGGTCGCGCCAATCGCCAGAAGAAGCAGGCCGGAGAAACGTGTGCGCAGCTTCGCGGGCATCAGCCGCCAGATCATCAGCCAGGCAAAGAAGCCGGCCGCCACGGTTGGCTCGCCGACATTGGCCTTGGACTGGATGAAGAAGTGCAGGAGGCCGAGCACCGCCGCGGGATAGATCAGCCAGTGCAGGCGCTTCCAGTTGCGCTTCAGCCGGCGCTGCCAGCCGTTGGTCGAGGTGATGGCGAGCGCCGCGAGCATCAGCAGCGTGGCGAAGCCGATCGTGAGGTAGAAGCGCTTCGCGATCTCCAGCGCCACCACGACCAGGTCCCACTTCTGGTCGGCGACGTAGATCAGGAAATGCAGGCCGGCATAGAGCGCTGCCGCGACGCCGATGCGGCGGCGGATCTGCACCAGCGGCATCCAGTCGAAGGTGGCGCGTGCCGGTGTCAGCGCCAGCGAGCAGAGCAGGAAGACGACGGTCCAGTCGCCGGTGACGTGCGTCGCCTCGGTGACGGGCCGCGCGCCGAGATCGTCGGTATACCAGCGCCAGGCGAGATGGAGCGCCGGCAGGCATAGCAGGACCAGCGTCGCCTGGCGCAACCAGAAGATCAGCCGTTGGGTGGACACGACATCAACTTAGCGATTCGCCGCCTCACCGGCAGGTCAAACTTGTGTTAGCGCTGATTGCCATAAAGAAGCCGATATGTACCGACCGCCAGCGGCGTCTCGACGCCGAACGGCTTCAAGGCCGACGGCTTGAACAGAAGCCGCGCGGCGGCGCTGGTGGCCGCGGCTTCGGCGCCTTCCAGCAGCACCACCCATTCGACCTCGTCGGCCCGGGGATGGTCCATGCTCTTTGCCTGGGCCGGCGCATTGGCAGTCTCGAGATCGTTCTCGCCGACGGCCGCGCCCAGCATGCCCGGCCGCTTGATGGCGCGCGGCAGCACGGTTTCGCGCAGCCATTTGCCGAGTTCGCGGCGGCGTGCCGGATCGGGCACGAAGCGCACGACCGTGACGGCGCCGCCCTCGCCGTGCGTGAGATCGATCTGGATGCGCAGTGTCAGGCGGTGAAAGAGCGTGAATCGTGCCATGACGGCCTGCGTCCATGGCGTCTGGTTGGCGAGCAGGGCGAGATAGCCCGGCGTCGCGAGGTCGTTCACGCTGTTGCATTCGTAGGTCGCGAGATATTTCGGTGAGCCGCGCAGCGCGACGTAGCGCCGCGCCCGATGGAAGCCCGGCAAGTTGACGCGCTCGTCGATATGCTCGCGGTTGTACCATTCGTTGAAATCGCGCTCGTCGCGCGGCTTCACTTCGGTGAACACGATCAGCATTCCCTTGCCGCGAAGCGCCATGTTTCATCTCCCCGGGGCGTGGTTCCAGTCTATGCTGGCTCCCGGAGTGGAGGAAACAGCATGAAAATCGCCAAAATCGAGGATCTGCATTGCGATGCCGGCTGGCGGGACTTCTCCTTCCTGAAAATCACCACGGATGACGGGCTGACCGGCTGGTCCGAGTACAACGAGGGCTATGGCAGTGCGGGCCTGACGGCGGTGATCCGTCGCATGGCAGCGGGCCTGATCGGCCACGATCCGCGGCCCATCGAGCACATCATGACCACGCTCCACGCCATCACACGCCAGGCGCCGGGCGGGTTGAACCAGCAGGCGATGGCCGCGATCGAGAATGCGCTGCTCGATGTGAAGGCGAAGGCGCTCGGTATACCGGTCTATTCCCTGTTCGGCGGACCGGTGCGCGATCGCCTGCCGCTCTACTGGTCGCATTGCGGCAGCTACCGCTTCCGCAACGCCGATGTGATGAAGGTCGATCCGGTGCGCTCGCTCGACGATCTGGTGAAGCTCGGCAGGCACGTGAGGGAGCGCGGCTTCAGGGCGCTCAAGACCAACATCTTCCGCTTCGATCTCGATCCGCCGAACATGCACCAGCCGGGCTTCAGCCGCGGGATCGGCGGACCGGAGCTCAATGCCGACGGCGCCACGCTGGCGGCGATCGTCGAAGGACTGGCCGCCTTCCGTCAGGGGGCGGGTTCCGACATGGGCATCCTTCTCGACACCAACTTCAACTTCAAGACCGAGGGCTACATCAAGGTGGCGCGCGCCTGCGAGCCCTTCAATCTGTTCTGGCTCGAGATCGATTCCTACGATCCCGAGGGGCTGCGGCTGATCCGCGACCGCGCTTCGATGCCGATTGCTTCCTGCGAATCGCTGTTCGGTCGGCGGCAGTTCCGGCCCTATTTCGAGAACCGCTCGGTCGACGTCTCGATCATCGACGTGCCATGGAACGGGCTGATGGAGGCGCTCAAGATCGCGGCAATGGCCGATCCCTACGAGATCAACTGCGCGCCGCACAACTTCTACGGCCACATGTCCACGCTGATGAGTGCGCATCTCTGCGCCGCCATGCCGAACTTCCGCATCATGGAAATCGATATCGACGATGTCCCCTGGAAAGACGATCTGGTGACTCATCCGCCGGTCATCCAGAATGGCGAACTGATCGTGCCCACGCGACCGGGCTGGGGCGCCGACGTCAACGAGGATGCGGTGCGCGCGCATCCACCCAAGAATCCGCATCCCTGATCCGCACTTCTCGAGAGGAAACCATGGTCTACGAGCTTCGCTGCTATACGCTCCATCCCGGCAAGATGCCGGAATACCTCAAGGCGGCCGAGACGATCGGCCGGCCGGCGCGCGGCCAGAACTTCGGCATCAACTACGGCTACTGGACGGCCGAGTTCGGCGCTCTGAACCAGATCTGGCACCTCTGGAAATACGACAGCCTGAACGACCGCGAACGCCTGCGCGATGAACTCGCCAAGCACAAGCCGTGGACCGAAGGCTACGTGCCCGTCATCCGGCCGCTGATCCAGCGTCAGGATTTGCGCATCATGAATGCCGTGGTCGATATCCTTCCCGACGACGGCACGACAGGGAATGTCTACGAGCTGCGCATCTATCGCACCGTGCTGGGCGGGGCGCAGCAATTTGCCGAGAACTTCAAGAAGGTTCGCGCCGCACGTGACAAGTATTCCAAGATCTGGGGCGCCTGGACGGGCGAGTTCCCGCAGCCCAACGAGTGGGTCCATCTGTGGCGCTACAAGACCTTGCAAGAGCGTTTCGAGGCGCGGGCCGCGGCGATGAAGGACCCTGACTGGCAGGCCTATCTCGCAAAGGGGCCGGCGCTCCTGGTCGAGATGCAATCGACCCTGTTGATCCCGACCAACTATTCGCCGTTGAAGTAGGCGTCAGCGAGTCGGGGAGCGATGCCGTATGGAGTTGTGAGGTCAGACAATGGATGCGTTGAGTGATACCGACCTTGCGTTGATGAAATTCGGCGTCGGCCAGCCGGTATCGCGCAAGGAGGATCCCATGCTCCTGCGCGGCGAGGGCCGGTACACCGACGACATCAACCTGCCGGGCCAGGCTTATGCCGTCATGGTGCGCAGTCGCATTGCGCACGGCAGGATCAGGAGCATCGACGCCACGGCCGCGCTTGCGATGCCGGGTGTGCTCAGGGTGCTGACGCATGCGGATCTCGAAGCCGCCGGATTCGGACCGCTCATGTGCGCGCTGAACATCCCCGATCGCCACGGCAAGCCGATGAAGACGCCACCGCGGCCCTGTCTCGCAAAGGACAAGGTGCGCTTTGTCGGCGAGCCGGTGGCCTGCGTCGTCGCCGAGACCGTGTCCCAGGCAAAGGACGCAGCCGAGCTGGTCGAACTCGGCATCGACGAGCTTCCGGCCGTCACCGACCCGGCCGAGGCCTTCAGGCCCGGCGCACCGCAGCTCCACGACGACGTGCCCGGCAATCTGGCGCTCGACTTCCACTATGGCGACGCCGAAGCGGTGAAGGCGGCCTTTGCCAAAGCGGCCCATGTCACGCGGTTGGAGATCGTCTCCAACCGCATCGTCGTCAACCCCATGGAGCCGCGCTCGGCGATCGGTTCCCACGATGCCGAGACCGGGCGCTGGACGCTCCATGTCGGTTGCCAGGGCGTGATGGGATTGCGGGGCGGGCTGGCGCGCGACGTCCTGAAAGTGCCGCCGGAGAAGGTGCATGTGCTGACCGGCAATGTCGGCGGCTCGTTCGGCATGAAGTCGCAGGTCTTTCCCGAGTACGGGCCGCTGCTGCTGGCGTCGAAGCTTCTCGGCCGCCCCGTGAAGTGGACCGACGAGCGGTCCGAAAGCTTCCTCAGCGACCATCACGGCCGCGATCATCAGCGCGTCGCCGAACTGGCTCTCGACAAGGACGGCAACTTCCTCGCCGTCCGGCTCTCGGGATACGGCAACGCCGGCGCCTATATCTATCCGCCGATGCCGGCCACTACGAACGCCGTGAAGAACCTGATCGACGTCTACAAGACGCCGGTAATGGAGGTGAACTCCAGGGTGATGTTCACCAACACGACACCGGTCGCCGCCTATCGCGGCGCGGGACGCCCGGAAGGCAACTACTTCATGGAGCGGCTGATCGACATGGCGGCGCGCGAGATGAGCATCGATCGCGCCGAGCTCAGGCGGCGCAACCACATCCAGCCGCAGCAAATGCCCTACAAGGCGCCGTCGGGCATGAACTACGATTCCGGCGACTTCACCGCGATCCTCGACCAGGCGCTGGCAGTTGCCGACTGGCAGGGCTTCGAAATGCGCAAACGGGAGAGCGCCAGGCGCAACAGGCTGCGCGGTCGAGGCATCGGTTCCTACCTCGAGGTCACCGGACCGCCCAGCAAGGAGTATGGCGGCATCCGCTTCGAGGAAGACGGCACCGTGACCATGCTGAGCGGCACGCTGGACTACGGCCAGGGCCATGCCACGCCGTTCGCCCAGGTGGTGAGCGAAAGGACCGGCATTCCTTTCGATCGGCTGCGGCTGCTGCAGGGCGATTCGGACCAGCTCAAGGTCGGCGGTGGCACGGGCGGCTCGCGCTCGGCGCTGGTCGGCAGCCAGGCCTTCATCGAGGCCGCCGACAAGCTGATCGAGCAGGGCAAGCAGATCGCCGCCCACGTGCTCGAAGCGTCGGCGACCGACATCGAGTTCGCGCACGGCCGCTTCACCATCGCCGGCACCGACCGCGGCCTCGGCGTCATGGAACTGGCCGAGAAGCTGCGCTCGGGACTGAAGCTACCGCCCGACATTCCGCAGTCGCTCGATGTCAGCCACGTCTCGGACAATCCACCGTTCTCGTTCCCCAACGGCTGTCATATCGCCGAGGTCGAGATCGATCGCGACACCGGCGAGATCGAGGTCGTCCGCTACTTCATGGTCAACGACTTCGGTACCATCATCAATCCGATGCTGGTCGAAGGCCAGGCGCATGGCGGCGTGGTGCAGGGCATCGGCCAGGCGATCTTCGAGCGCACCGTCTACGACGCGCAGGGCCAGCCGCTCACCGGCTCCTACATGGACTATGCCCTGCCGCGCGCCTCGGACGCGCCATCGTTCACCGTCCAGAGCCATCCCGTGCCGTGCAGGACCAACACGCTGGGCGTGAAGGGCTGCGGCGAGGCGGGCTGTGCCGGCGCGCTGCCCTCGGTGGTGAACGCGGTGATCGATGCCCTTTCGGAGGTCGGCGTCACCCACATCGACATGCCGCTCACCCCGGAAAAGGTCTGGCGCGCACTCAATGGAAGTAAGGGCTAGCGCACTCCGTTTCGTGCTTCTCTTGACAGGCGGGCCCGCCTGGGACACACGGCGGGCCGCAACGTCAGGAAAAGGAACATGCAAGCCAAGAATATTGCCGTCGTGGGTGCCACCGGAGCCGTCGGGGTCGAGATCCTGCGCGTGCTCGAACGCCGGAACTTCCCGGTCGGTAAACTGAAGCTTCTCGCTTCGGAGCGCTCGGTCGGCAAAACCTTGGACTTCAAGGGCAAACCGGTGAAGGTCGAGCTCCTGGAGCGGAACGCCTTCAAGGGCATCGATATCGCCTTCTTCTCGGCCGGCGCCACCCGCAGCCGCGAGTTCGTGCCGGCCGCCAAGGCCGCGGGCGCGGTGGTGGTCGACAATTCGTCGGCCTTCCGCATGGACCCCGGCACGCCGCTGGTGGTGCCCGAGGTGAACGCGCGCGACCTCAAGCGCCATAACGGCGTGATCGCCAATCCCAATTGCACGGCGGCGATCCTCGCGACGGCGGTGTGGCCGCTTCATCAGGCGGTAGGCATCCGCAAGATCGTGGTCGCGACTTACCAGTCCGCCTCGGGCGCGGGCGCGGCGGCGATGCGCGAGCTCGAGGATCAGGTGCACCAGTATGCGGAGGGCAAGGAGGTCACCCACACGGTGTTCCCGCACCAGATCGCCTTCAATCTCTTCTCGCACAACACCAAGGTGGCCGAGAACGGCTACAACGAGGAAGAGAACAAGGTGATCGAGGAGATGCGCAAGATGTTCCATGCGCCCGATCTCCCGATCCTGCCGACCTGCATCCGCGT